>NZ_JBEZYF010000010.1:0-179583 GCF_040638415.1 Kribbella sp. NPDC026596
CCGGCCTGGACTGAGGAGCGTAGGGAGCGCAGCGACCGGAGCGACGAGGGAAGGCCGGGAATCAAGGCCCCATGACGCCGCCGGCGCCGGAGGCCCGGCCAAAAGCACTGTCATGTGTGTCCCAAGGATTGTTCGGCTCGCTCGATCATGCCAAGGAGGGCGGCCGTGAACTCACGGTGGTGCTCGATCAGGCCCAGGTGACCGCAGTTCTTCACCTCGACCAGCTCCGCCCCGGGCACCCGCCGGACGATCTCCTCGGCGTGGTCGAACGGGGTCAGATGGTCCTTGTCGCCACCGATCACCACGCACTCGACCTTCTGCAGCGGCTCGAGCGAGTCGAACTTGTCGTGCAGCGCGAAGATCGGGTAGAACTCCGCGATCACCTCGATCGGCGTGGCCGCGATCATCTCGTTGACGAACTCGGTGAACGCCGGCGGGACCTCGGAGCCGAACGAGTACTTCCGGGTCAGCAGGTAGCTGATGTCCGTGCCCGCCTTGCGGCTGCGCTCGACCACCTCCGGGATCCGGGCCAGCGCCGCGACCGTCGGGGTCGCGAGCGCCCGGGCCAGCATGCCGACCTTGCCCGGGAACACGATCGGGACCCGGTCGAGCCCGCCCGCGCTGGTCGAGCACAGGCCGACGCCGATGATCCGGTCACCGAAGAGCTCCGGATACTGCTCGGCCATCGCCATGATCGTCATGCCGCCCATCGAGTGCCCGATCAGGATCACCGGGCCGGTCGGCGCGAACTCCTCGAGGATCCCGTGCAGGTCCTGGCCGAGCTGGTCGATGCTGACGCCCGACCTCGGCGACCGGCCGGACCGCCCGTGCGAGCGCTGGTCGTAGAACACCATCGTGCCGATGCCGGCCATGTCCCGGCGCTCAAAGTGCCAGGCGTCCATGTTCAGCCCGTAACCATGCGCGAAGATCACGGTCAGATCTTCCGGCGGCAGCGGCAGCTTCCGGCCGAACCGGCGCTTCGGTGGCTCGGGCCGGCGGGACCGCTTCAGCTCGTCGACCTCGACGTACAGCTCGACGCCGTCGTCGGCGGTGAACACATGCGGGGTGCCGCGCACCGAACCGAACGGCTCGGCCTCGAGCTGTTTGCGCTGCCCCGACCGTCGGCCGATCACCTGACGTTCGACGGCGACGCCGGCTGCGGCACCGGCCGCCAGCACTCCGACCGCGGCCCCGATCAGACCGGCAGTCCGCCCTGCTTTGGACATGCCGGTTTACCTTTCGCTATCGACGTACCGACGGGGGATCCGGGCTCCCAGCCGGGTGACGATCTCGTAGTTGATGGTCCGCGCGGCGTCGGCCCAGTCGTCCGCGGTCGGCTCACCCGCCGTACCCGGCCCGAACAGCACCACCTCGTCACCCGCGGCCGCCTCGCCGTCCTCGAGGTTGACCACGCACTGATCCATGCAGATCCGGCCGACCACGGCACGACGCTCGCCGCCGGCCAGGACCGGGGCTCCGTTGGACGCGTGC
Source organism: Kribbella sp. NPDC026596 (assembly GCF_040638415.1). Taxonomy (NCBI): domain Bacteria; kingdom Bacillati; phylum Actinomycetota; class Actinomycetes; order Propionibacteriales; family Kribbellaceae; genus Kribbella; species Kribbella sp. NPDC026596. The sequence goes on from NZ_JBEZYF010000010.1 coordinate 1,492, forward strand.
CGGGGCAGGCCATCGCCGTACCCGAGCGGGATCAGACCCAGCGTCGACGGCCGCGGCGCGGTCCAGGTCAGGCCGTACGAGACACCCGCACCGGCAGGCACCCGCTTCACCATCGCGAGCCGCGCCTTCAACGTCATCGCCGGCCGCAACCCCAGCTCGTCCGACGGCAACGCGTGCCCGAACGGCGAGAGCCCGTACGTCGCCACGCCCGGACGGACCAAGTTGAAATGGGTCTCGGGCAGCGCGAGCGTGGCACCCGAGTTCGCCAGATGCTTGAACTCGGCGTCGATACCGAACGATTCCGCGACCTCGATCGCTTCCATGAAGGTGGCGAGCTGGGCCTCGTTCGCCGGGCTCTTCGGCTCGTCGGACGACGACAGGTGCGACCAGATGCCCTTGATCTCGATCCGGCCGGTCGCCTGTGCCCGCACCGCGGCCCGGATCAGTGCCGGCCACTCCTCCGGTACGGCGCCGCCCCGGCTCATCCCGGTGTCGATCTTCAGGTGCACCCGGGCCGGTCGATCTTCCACGCCGGCTACCAGCTCGTCGATCTCCCACGGCGCACCGGCGGACAGGTCGATGCCGGCCGCAATCGCGTCGGACAGCGGCTCGCCGGGGGTGGTCAGCCAGCAGAAGATCGGTCCGGTGTCGCCGGCGTCGCGTAGCGCGAGCGCCTCCTCGAGGACAGCGGCACCGATCCAGTCGGCGCCGGCCTCGCGAGCGGCCCGGGCGACCGGGATCATCCCGTGCCCGTAACCGTCGGCCTTGACCACGGTCATCAGCTGCGCGCCCTCGGCACGGGCACGCAGCGTGGCCACGTTGTGACGGATTGCGCCCAGGTCGACGACCGCCTCGGCACGGACGGGGCGGACGCTGCCAGGTGACTGGAGGGTAGACATAGCTCCTCCAGTGTCTCAGGCTCCGTCGAGCAGTTCCGCCAGGGCGGCCATGTTGTGGAAAACCGCGTCCGCGTCGGCGAGCTTCGCGGGGTCCGTCATCCCGGCGTACCCGAAGACCTTCATGCCGGCCGCAACCGCCGCGGCGACACCGAGCGGGCTGTCCTCGACGACCACGCAGTCGGCCGGCTTCACGCCCATCGACGCGGCCGCGTGCAGGAAGAGATCGGGCGCGGGCTTGCCGTGGGCAACGTCCTCGGCGCTGAAGATCCGGCCCTCGAACCGATCCAGGAATCCGACGGCGGTCAGCGCCGTACGAATCCTGCGGTGGGTGCCGGAGGATGCAAGACAGTAGGTGACACCCCGCGCCTGGAGGTGATCGAGGACAGCCTCAACGCCCTCGATCGCCTGCAGGTGGGCGAATCCGTCGAACAACCGCTGGTGGTAGCGATCCTCCAGATCCGCCGGCAGCGGACGGCCCAGCTGGGCCTCCGTCTGCTGCCGCATCGACGCCATGCTGCCGCCCATGAAGTCACGCACGGTTTCCTCGAACGTGTAGGGCAGCCCGGCCTCGGTGAGCAGCTCGGCCAGGATCGTGTTGGCCAGCCGCTCGGAATCCACCAGTACGCCGTCGTTGTCGAAGATCACGAGTCCGGTCACGACGGAAACCCTAAGCGGAAACCTGAGCGGCCACCGCGACGTGGGGGTCGTCGCGGTGGCCGCGGGGTGCGCGAGAGCGCGGGGGTCAGTTCTCCTGGATGGAGAAGTCGGTGAAGTTGAAGCGCTGCTTGGTGTTGCCGGTGGACACCACCTCGACACCGAAGTCGACCTGCCAGGTGGTGGCCTTCGGGGCCCAGCCACGGCCGATCATGTCGTTGAAGAAGCTCGCCAGCGGCATCGTGCCGGACTTCTGCGCCACCTGGGACACGTACGCGGTGTAGCCGCTCTCGTGCCAGACGTCGTACGTGAAGCCACCGAAGGTCACGGTGCCCACCTTGCGGCCGGCCGGGACCTGGCCCTTGTTGTCGGTCCAGATCATCAGCTCGTTGTTCAGACCGTCGCCGATCCAGGCGTCGAACGCGACGTTGTAGATGCAGGCGGGGCAGTTGGCTGGCGTGGTCGCCGCGAACTTGGCCGACTGGATCTTCGACAGCGCGACGTCGTTGTAGTCCTTGTGCACGTTCGGGTACGCCTGGACGCCCTTGTCACCCGGCAGCGGCTGGGTGACGTCGAGGAACCAGTTGTTGTAGTTGCACGCACTCAGCGTGTAGGTACCGTTGTCGTTGTTCCACATGTTGTTGTGGACGTAGTACGCACCGAACGTCCGGCCGTCACCCTGGTTGTTCGTCGAGGTGGTGACGAACGACGGGTTGGTGCAGGTCTGGCTCGGGCTGCCCGTCGACGTGGGGGTCGTCGTCGACGGTGTGGTCGTGGTGGGAGTCGACGTCGGCGGCTTGGTCGGCGTCGTCGTGGTCGTCGGCGTCTGGGTCGGCGCCGGCGTGCTGGTGGTCGGCGGCTTCGTCGGGGTTGCCGTCGTGGTCGGGGTCGGTGTGGTCGGCTGCGCCGGCGCGGCGACGAAGTCGTAGTGCGCCGTGTAGCTCAGCTTGGTGCCGGCGCGGTATTTCTGGCCGTCGTAGCGCAGGGCACGCAGCCGGTAGCTCTGGTCGGTGGTCTTCGCCGGGTCGATCGACAGGATCGCGGGTCCGGACGCGGTCGCGGTGATGGCGACCGGCTTCTTGCCGAATCCGTGCACCACGGTGCAGCTGGAGTAGGCGTCCAGGACGCAACTCTCGACGCGACCGATGCTCGGAAGATCGAAAACCGCGCTGTCCGCGGCGCTCGCGGTCGCCACAGGGGAATCCTTGGCCGCGTGAACGACGATCGGTGCGGCGATGAGTGCACCGACGGCAAGGACGACCGCTGGGACAAGCTTGCGGGTCCGGGCAGTTCGGGTGGGGGGCATGCGTAACATTCCTCGTCTGCTCGACGGGCCACCCTGTGTTGCCCCAGAACTTCAGTGTGACCCAACAACTGTTCGTTTGGTCCCCAGAGAGGCCAGGAAAGCCGGCGTCCCCGAAACGCCGAACCGATCCGGCAGACCGGCGTACCGGTCCTGTTCCTTCTCGTGAGCTCTCGCGTACGCCGGTGACGTTATCGAACCGTGATATCGCCCGCCAATCCGGGGCCCCGACTTAACGAACCCTTCACACTGCAACGCGGGCCCGGCAAACGGCATCCTTAGGGTGTGAAGACGCGGATGATCGCCCTCGCCGGAGCCGGTTTGCTGCTCGCCCTGACCGCCTGCGGGAACGACACCGCGGCAGGTGCGTCGCTGACCGGAAACTCGTACCTGTCCACCGCTGTGACCGAGAACGGAATGCCCAAGCAGCTCGCGCCGAACACCCGGGTCCGGCTGGATTTCACCGACGACGGCCGCCTGGTCGGGGACGCCGGCTGCAACTCGATGCAGTCGAAGGTGTCGACCGACGACGGCAAGCTGACGCTCGAGGGCGGCCTGGCGATGACCATGATGGGCTGCGAGGGTCCGCGGCAGGGACAGGACTCCTGGCTGGCGAACATCCTCAGTAGCAAGCCGACCTGGAAGCTCGACGGCAGCAAGCTCGACATCACCGCCGGCAGTACGACGATCTCGCTGGTGGATCGCGAGACCGCCGAACCGGACGTCGCCCTCGACGGCACCCGGTGGTCTCTGGAAACGGTGATCACCGGCGACGCCGCCACCAACTACGCCGGCTCCCAGAACGTCTGGATGACGCTCAACGGCGAGCGCGTCACCGGATCGACCGGCTGCAATGACTTCCAGGCCACGGTCGCCCGCGCCACCGGCAAACTCACCTTCGGCGAACTGGCCACCACCCGCCGGGCCTGCACCGGTGACGCCGCGCGACTCGAGACCGTCCTCCTCACCGCGCTCAAGGGCGAGGTCGGCTACGAGGTCGATGCCAACCGGCTGAAGCTTCGGACCTCAACCGGCGGCCTCGACTTCACTACCCCGCGCTGAGCCGGACGTCGAACGCCTGGACCTCGTTCTGCGGTGTCTCATAGGACACGAGCAGATGTCCGTTGGTCCTGAGCTGGGTGCGTTGGGCGGCGGTCAGCGGGATCGACCAGTGCTGGACGCCTCGCGTGATCTGCTGGCTGGACTGTTTGACCAGGTGACCGCTCATGTCCGGGGACCAGGGTGGGGTCGCACCGTCGGTGAGCGCGCAAGGGGTCAGTCCGTAGTCGGGCGGCGGGTCGGCGGCCGTCGTACAGGTCGTTGTCCAGACCGGGATCGCGCCGATTTCGCCAGTGGTGAGGAAGGCCCGTGCTGTGCCGGACCCGGGTGAGTTGGTGACCAGGTCGACGCTGCTTCCGCGGAGTGCGGCGGACAGGATCTTCAGGTCGCTGGTCGGGACGCGGCCCGAGATCGGTACGCCGTTACGCGCGGACTGGGCGATGGTCTGGGGTGACAACGCACCGTTCAGGTTCGGGTTGGACACGTTCGGCGGTGCCGGGGTGGTCGGGCGGTCCGCGGGCGGTGTGTAGCCCGGGAGGGTGGCGAGACCCCAGCGGTACGGGTCGGACTGGACCGAACCGAGGGCCGACCAACCCAGTCGCGTGCTCATGTCGATATGCCGCAACGTCGTCGTACCAGCCGCCGAGGTGTCGTCATTGTCGTACGGCGTGATGTTGAGGCCGAGCCGGGTCGGGTCGACCGCGGCGGGGAGGTCGGCCAGCGGGATCTTCACCTCGAGGTCGTACCCGCCACCCGCATACGCGTGCGGAACGGTGGTCTCGTTGCTGCCGACCCACTGTGCGGTCGAGGCAACCTGCACACCCGGCGCATTGCCGGTGTCGAGCGCACCACTGGAGTAGCCCTGATGGTTGTCCGCATCTCGCTCCCAGCAAGGCCCGCCGCTCTGGCTGAACGGGAAGATGCCGAGCTTGAACGTGTTCGCCGTGTCCATCAGCGCCTGCGAGGCGGTCCCGCGCGGGTCGAGCAGGATCTCGACCGAGTCGGCCTGCCAGTGACCGACACATTCGGCCGGAGTCACGGCGTACGACTGGTAGTCGTCGCGGACGTGGATGAAGAAGTAGAGGGCGTCGCCGGACCAGCTCACCTTGGCTGTACTGCCTTCTCCTGTTGAGGAAACGCCACAGTCGTCGACGCCGGTGCAGGTGGCCGCGCCCTGCCAGATCCGGCCGAGGTCGAGCGTCGGACCGGGGTACTCGCCCGGCCCCGCCGTACCGTCGACCACCGGTGTCGCCTGCGGGATCACCGTCGTCGGGACCAGTGTGAGCGTCAGGGTCTCGCTACCGGTCGCGGTCCGGATCGGGATCGAGACGTTCTGCTGCGCGGGCAGTGTCGTGTCGGTGTTGGTCAGCTTGAACGTGACCGTGGCGTCAGCGCCGGGGGCGAGGTCGTAGGGCTTGGACGGCGCGTCGACGGTGAAGTCGGCCGGGAGGTCGAGGGAGACCGCACCGGTCTGCTGCTGCGTGGACCAGTTGTGCACGACGACCGGTATGTCGATGGTCGTGCCGATGCCCATCGACTGGATCGCCTGGGACCGGCCGAGACGGTTCGCCTGGGGTGCGGTGTTCTGTAGCCACTGGTCGTACTCGGCCCAGTTGCCCCAGCGCTGGAAGCGGCCTTCGGCCGGAGCCACGATGCGCACGACGTTGTCGGTGTAACCGGTGGCGTGCGCGGTCGTGTAGGTGGCGGACACCTTCGCGTTCTGGTCGACCGGAGCGGTCGCCGACGGGGTGACTGTGAAGGTGACGTCGGCCTGCGAGCCGGCCCGGACCTGCTGGGGGCCGTCGGTCGACCAGCCCGCCGGGACGGTCAGCTGGGCGTTGCCTTTGGCAAGCTTTCCGCGCAGGTGCAGGGTGGCCTGGAACGATTCACCGGCGACGTTGTAGAACCGCGAGAACGTCAGGTACTCCAGGGTCCCCAGCGGCAGCCCGCCGGGATCGGGTTTCTTCGCACCGAAGAGGATCGCGTCGTCGAGCCCCGCCTGCGGACTGCTGTTCGGCTGGAACGGTACGAACGACTCCGTCATGCCGAACCGTGGGCACGCCGGAACCGAAGTCCCCTTGAACATCACGCGACTCTGCGTCGGGTACGCCGCCCGGCCCTCGTCCGCGACCTGCTGCCAGATCTTGGCGGTCCCGGCCGGCTGTCCCTGCAGGTTGCCGGCCGGCCAGACGTACGGCGAGTTGTAGCCGGTCCACACGCCCGCGACGGTGTCGAGGCCGGTCGGCGTGAAGCCGGTGGTGCAGTTCGCGGCGGACGTCGTACCGCCGGTTCCCGCCGTACTGCCGCCGGAGAAGACTTTCTTCACCTGCCACGTGCTGAGCGCGTGCGGTCCCTTCAGCTGCTCAGGGAAGCGGGTCGGGTCGGCGGCCGCGAGGACGCCTTCCCAGATCAGCCGGCCGGCCTGCTGATGGTTGCCGTGCCCGGCCGCGAGGGTCGAGGTGAAGCCGATGTAGATCTCGGGCTGGGTCTCGCGGATCACCCGCGTCACCCGGCGCAGTGTCTCCTCCTCGTCCCAGAAGTACTGCGTCAGCGGCGCGCTCTGGTTGTAGAAGAAGTCGATCCGGTCCAGGTTGAAGATGTCGACGGTCCCGGACCGGTAGTGCGCGACGCGGTCCTCGTTCTCCCGCCGCAGGCCGAGGTCCGGCCCGAGCTCGTTCCCGGCCGCGTTCCCGCCGCCCTCACCGCGGGTGACCTGGATGACGCCGCATTTGACGCCGTACAGCTGATGCCAGACGCCACACGGGCCGATGATGCTCGTGTCGTCGTCCGGATGGGCCCACTCCCCCATCACGTCGATCTTGGTCTGGGCATCAGCCACATACTGTTTCGGGCCGGCCTGGGCAGGCACCGGCAGAACGGCGAGCAGGACAAGTACGACGAACCCCACGAATCGCTTCACGTGCACACTCCAAAGGCGGTGGAGGCACTAGCAGATTCAGTCCTACGTCCGTACCACTCAGGTTCGCAACAGATATCGCGTGGCGTCCGGCAACGCGGCCGCGACCGACAGGGCCGTCACCGGGGCGCTCGACGAGGCCAGGTTGGCCGCGGCGGCGTGCAGGTAGGCACCGACGGAAGCAGCATCGAGCGGTGTCAGACCGGCAGCGAGGAGGGCGCCGCAGAGGCCGGCCAGGACGTCGCCGGCACCGGCGGTTGCCAGCCAGGGAGTGGCGTTGGTGTTGACCCGGACGTGACCGTCGGGGCTGGCGATGACGGTGGTCGCGCCCTTGAGCAGGATCGTCACGTCGAAGCGTTCGGCGGCCAGGCGAGCGTGCTCGAGTCGACTGGCTTCGACGGTGGAGCGGTCGACACCGAGCAGCCTGGCGAGCTCACCGGCATGGGGTGTCGCGAGTACGTTGACGTGGTCGCCGGAGTCGTCGAGTGCCTTCAGTCCGTCCGCGTCGAGGACAACCGGCTCTTCCGCGTCCAGCAATTCGCGGATGCGCGGGACATCGAGGCCATCGCCCATGCCGGACCCGATGGTCCACGCCTGCACGCGGCCTTCGCCGGCCACGATCTCCGGGTGGGCTGCCCGGACCTCGGCCGCGACGGCGTCCGAACCGACGTACCGGACCATGCCGACCGGGCCGCCGAGAGCACCGGCCGTCGCGATGACGGCGGCGCCGGGGTACTGAGCCGATCCGACCATCAGGCCGAGGACACCGCGGGAGTACTTGTCGGACTCCCCATGGGGCACGGGGTAGCGGGCGCGGACATCGGCAGCTTGGAGCGACTCGACGGGGGCCGATGGGAGGTCGAGGCCGATCTCGACGAGGTGGACCGGGCCGCAGGCGGTGGCGGCGGGGTCGATGAAGTGACAGATCTTGTGCGTGCCGAAGGTGACGGTGAGTGCGGCGCGGACGTGCGGCTCGGGGGCTTCGCCGGTGTCGACGTCGACGCCGGAGGGCGTGTCGACGGCGACGATCGGTACGCCGTACTGGTCGGCCAACTCGATGGCCTCGAGAGCGTCGGGGCGAAGACCGGGACGGCCACCGATCCCGACGATGCCGTCGACCACGACGTCGGCCGCCGGGATGTCGTCGGTCGAGCCGACGCGTCCGCCGGCTGCCCGCAGCGCCGCCAGTCCTTCGGCGTGGGCTTTCGCAGAGAGCAGTACGGCGGTCACCCGGGCACCGCGGCGCGCGAGCCGGGCACCGGCGTACAGGGCGTCGCCGCCGTTGTCGCCGGAGCCGATCAGCAGGACGACGCGGGTGCCGTACGTACTGCCAAGAAAGTTGCCAATGGCAACCGCGAGGCCGGTGGCCGCGCGCTGCATCAAGGTGCCTTCCGGGAGCCGTGCCATCAGCTCGGCCTCGGCGGCCCGGACCTGTTCGACGGTGTATGCGCGGCGCATTGCTCAACCCTCCAGGATGACCACTGCGGATGCGATGCCGGCGTCGTGACTCAAGGACAGATGCAGGCTCTGGACACCGAGTCGCGAAGCCTGGGTGGCGACTGTGCCGGTGATCTCCAGCCACGGCCGGCCGGTCTCGTCGGTCTGGACCTCGGCGTCGTGCCAGTGCATTCCGGCGGGCGCGCCCAGCGCTTTGGCCAGGGCTTCCTTCGCGGCGAAGCGGGCGGCCAGGGACGCCGGCGGCTTGAGTGCCTCGATCGGTGTGAACACTCGATCCCGCAGTCCCGGCGTACGTTCGAGTGTCTTCATGAACCGTTCCACGTCGACCACATCGATACCCACGCCGACGATCATGCGGGCCAGCCTAGCTCGCGGGTTCAGCGGTCGATTGGCGGACTCGCATCTCTACGGCCAGGTCCATCCGTAGGGCCGACGGGGTGACGCCGCGGGCCAGGTCGAGGACCAGGCGGGTGGCCATTTCGGCCATCCGGTGGAGGGGCTGGTGAACCGTGGTCAGGGTGGGACTGACCCATTGGGCCACCGGGAGGTCGTCGTACCCGACCACCGAGAGGTCACGGGGAATCTCCAGGCCGAGCTCACGGGCTGCCTGGTAGACGCCGAGCGCCTGCATGTCACTGCCCGCGAAGATCGCGGTCGGACGGTCCGGCTGCCGAAGCAGCGCGAGGGCTTCCCGGTAACCGCTGCCGACGCCGAAGTCGCCCGAACGGATCAGCTCCGGCTCGACCGCGACCCCGGTCGACCGCAGCGCGTCCTGGTACCCGTCGACCCGCATCCGCGAGCAGAGCGTCTCGACCGGTCCGCCGATCATCCCGATCCGGGTGTGACCGAGTTTGCGCAGATGCAGCGTCGCCATCCGCCCGCCGTTCCAGTTGGCGGAGCCGATGGAGGGTACGTCGTCGCCCTCGTCACCGATCGGGTCGACCACGACGAACGGGATCCGCCGCGCCTCCAACTGCGCCCGCTGGTCCGCGTCCAGGTCGGAGAACACCATGATCACGCCGAGCGGGCGCCGGTTCAGGACGGATTCGATCCACTCCTGCCGCGGCCGGCGGGCGTCGCCGCACTCGGACAGCACCAACTCGACGCCTTCGGCGCGGAGGACGCCCTCGACCCCGCGGATCAGCTGGATCGCCCAGTCGCCGCTCAGCTCGGGGAACACCAGGTCGACCATCGGGCTGCTCGCCGTACTCGCGGTGCGGCGCCGGTAGCCGTGCTCCTGGATAATGCTCTCGACCTTCGCCCGGGTGTCCTCGGCGACGTCGGCCCGGCCGTTCAGCACCTTGGAGACGGTGGGCACGGAGACCCCGGCCTGCTCCGCAATTTTCGCGATCGTGATCCGCTGGCTCACCCGACCTCCAGTGTCGAAACTTTCGGCCAGCCTACCGCTGGATCGTGCGCCCCTCGGCGTCCGGGACCCCGCTGAGACGGTAGAAGTACGTGTTCACCTGGTCCCGCCAGGCGCCGGCGTTGGCGAGCTGTCCCTCCAGCCGCGCCGTGATGTTCTCCCGCGTCGCCGGCTCGAAGCGGTCGGCGATGGCCATCCAGCGATCCAGCATCGCCGCGACCTCGTCGTACCCCTGGAAGTGGGTGTCGTAGATGTGCTGCAGGACCGTGCTGCCGTTCTGGAGGACTCGGTCGTAGGGGACGTGGTGGAAGAAGAGCAGGAGTTCGTCGGGGCAGCTGTAGGCGTTCTCGTAGCGACTCGCGAGCGGCTCGGGGTACTGCCCGGTGAAGCCGGAACCGCTCGCGACCGTGCGGTCCACACCGACGCCGTAGCGGTCGGCGAAGTGGTAGGTCCCGCGCGCCGAGTACTCGTAACCGTTCACGTTCGGCCCGTAGTGCGTCTCCGGCGTGACCATGAACCCGACCCCGAGCGGCGCGAACGCGTACAGGTTGCTCTGGGCAAGCTTGTGCCCGGTCCAGTTCGGATCGTCCCCGATGTTGGAGACGGCAACGATCGCGTCGGCGCGCTCGGCAACGGCCGGGCCACCGGATCCGGTGGTGTCGAACTGCAGGATCTCCCGCCAGCACGGTGCGAGGTAACACAGATCCCTCTGCTGTCCGGTGTACTCCTGCGTCACCTGCAACTCCACCGCGAACCCCGTCTCCTGCAGCTCCCCCAGCAACGGCGACATCGCCTCGCGCGCCTGGAAGTCCAGCGGCCCGTGCTTCACCTGCAGTACGACGTTCTCCTCGAACCGCCCGTCCAGCGGGATGAAGTGGTCGTACGCCGCCACAACGGCGATTCCCGCACCCGGTCCAGGACGCAGAGCGCAATCTCCACGTCGTTGCGGAGCCGGCGGGTCTGCCGGAGCTCGGCCCGGATCGTCTGGGCCAGCGCCCCCGAGGCATGCACGGTCACCTCAGGCAACCGCTGAGTGCCGAGCCAGCAGGCGTCGAACATCACGCCGGATCCTTGCACTGGATCCGGATCACCAGTACCCGTCCGCCGGTTCGAAAGTTTCGGCACCGACGGGTCCGAGTCCTGGTTGAGACGAAGGCCACGCCCGCCCGGTATGGGTGCACCGGGGCGGGATGGGAAGAATGGGGCACATGCTGCAGCCGTCGCGGGAGGTGACTCCCTACACCGAGCTCGACCGTGCCGCCTGGGCGCAACTGGCCGAGACCACCGTGTCCCCGCTGACGGCGGACGAGATCGAACGGCTGCGCGGCCTCGGCGACGAGATCGACATGGACGAGGTCCGTGAGGTCTATCTGCCGCTGTCGCGGATCCTGTCGCTCTATGTCCGGCACGCCCGCGCGCTGCACGCGGACACCGAGAGCTTCCTCGGCAAGCCGGCCGCCACCCGGACCCCGTTCGTGATCGGCATCGGCGGTTCGGTTGCCGTCGGCAAGTCCACGACCGCCCGGCTGCTGCGCGAGTTGCTGGCCCGCTGGCCCGAGCACCCGCGGGTCGCGCTCGTGACCACTGACGGCTTCCTCTGGCCGAACGGTGAGCTCGAGCGCCGGAACCTGATGATGCGCAAGGGGTTCCCGGAGTCGTACGACCGCAAGTCGCTGCTGCGCTTCGTGGTCGAGGTGAAGTCCGGCATGGACGCGGTCGAGGCGCCGGTCTACTCCCACCTGCACTACGACCGGATGAACGGCGTACGGACGACCGTCGAGCAGCCCGACATCCTGCTGCTCGAGGGCCTGAACGTCCTGCAGCCCGCACCCCGGCACGCCGACGGCAAGAGCGGTCTCGCGGTCAGCGACTTCTTCGACTTCTCCGTGTACGTCGACGCGGCCGCCGACGACATCCGGTCCTGGTACGTGCACCGCTTCCTCAAGCTGTGGGAGACGGCGTTCCGCAACCCGGAGTCCTACTTCGTCCGGTACGGCGAGCTCAGCCGGGAGGAAGCGGTCAAGAAGGCCGAGTCGCTCTGGGACGGCATCAACGGGCCCAACCTGCGCGAGAACATCCTCCCGACCCGCTCCCGCGCCACCCTCGTCCTCCGCAAAGGCCCCGACCACGCTGTCCGCTGGGTCAGGCTCCGTAAGCTCTGACCGCCGGTACGACGGCCACCGCGACGACTGCCGCTGTGATCGCGAACCCTCCGGCAAACCCAACGCCTGACACCATCAGTCCGAAGACGATGGCTCCCATCCCCCAGCCGCCGTCGTAGGCAAGGTTCCACAGCGCGCTGACCTGTCCGTACCGGGCCTTCGGAACCCGGTTGTACATCATCGTCAGCGTCAGGTTCTGTGCGGCACCGAAGCCGAGGCCGAAGAGCGCCGAACCGAGCAGGATGACGAGACCGTTGCCGATCAGCACCAGCGATCCGGCACCCAGCGCGGCCAGGATCAACGCCGGCGCCAGCAACTTCGCCGGGCCGACGCGATCGCCGTACCGGCCGGCCAGCCAGCGTGCGCCGGGTGCGGCCGCGGCCTGCAGAAGCAGGGCGGTCGCGATCAGCGAGTGCTTGTCCCCGGCAACGGCCAGGGGCAGGAAGGTGACGCTGATCCCGGCGGCGACGGTCACGGCCGCGAAGACGAAGGTCGGCATCAGCAAGCCGCTACGCCGGACGCCACCGAGGACGTTCACGTGCTGCTCCTCGGTGCTGACCCGCGCGGGCAGGCCGACCAGGGTGACGAGTCCGGCCAGGGAGGTGAACGCGGCGAGCACGAACAAGGCGCCGAAGCCGATCACGTTCGTCAGATAGACGCCGAGCGGGAGGCCGATGACCGCGGGAACGCCGACTGCGACGCCGTACACGCCCAGGGCCTCACCGCGGCGGTGGGCCGGGGTGATCTCCGCGACCAGGGCGACCGCGCCGACGACCAGGATCGCCAGACCGGCGCCACGGACGATGCAGACCGTGAGGACCACCGGCAGCGAGGCGGTGGCCAGCAGGACCAGTGAGGGTGCACCGAGCAGGATCAGCCCGAGGCCGAGGACGACCTGGTAGCCCCAGCGGGCCAGCATCCGCGGCACCAGCAGTTCGACGCCGACCGCGGACAGCATCATCGCACCGGTCGACAGCCCGGCCCCGATCCCGCCGGAGCCGTTGGCGGCCAGGTACAGCGGGACCACCGAGGTGAGCAGGTACATGCTCAGCCCGGACCCGAACGCCATCACCAGCAACCGGCCGAATTGGCCGGTGAGCACTCGATCGGTAGTTGTCGGGATCTCGCATGTGGTGGTCATATCTCGACGCTAGAAGCGCACCGGTACGTCCTACAGATCCAGTTCCGCACCGCGCGAGAGGACCAGTTACGGCAACTGGTCGGCAATGAGGGCGGCCAGCCGGTTCAGGGCCGCGTCGATCTGGGGCGGGGTGACCGCGCTGCAGGACAGCCGGAGGGCGTGGATCGGGGTGTCGCCCTCATAGAAGTGGCTCATCGGGGTCCACAGCACCCCATATTCCTGGGCCGACTTCTCCAGGAGTACGTCGTCGACCGGGAACGGCACGGTGACCACCACGAAGAACCCGCCGGACGGGACCGTCCAGGTGATCTGGCCACCGGGACTGTGCTTGCCTGAAGGGAAGTGGGCGGCCAGGCCGTCGGTGATCGCTTTCAGGTTGGCGGCGTACACGTCCCGTTCGCGCCGGTTTGCCGCGACCAGGCTGTAGTCGTGGGCGATCAGCTTGCCGCCGACCACCGCCTGCGCGACCGGCGAGGTGTTGACGGTGAGCATGCTCTTGAGCTTCGACAGTTCGTCGGCGAGGAGTCCGGTCGCTCCGTCGGGTGCCGCAACGGTTTGGTCCGCGACGACGTACCCGACCCTGGCACCCGGCAGCCCGGTCTTGGCGAACGAGCCGAGGTAGACGACGCGACGGTCGGTGTCGAGCGCCTTCAGGGTCGGCAGCCGGTCGACGCCCTCGGCCGGGAACAGCCCGTACGGGTTGTCTTCGATCAGCAGGAGGTCCTGCTGAGCGGCGGTCTCCAGCAGCCGTCGCCGGAGGTCCACGTCCAGACTGAGGCCGGTCGGGTTCGCGAAGTCCGGCACCAGGTAGCACGCCCGCGGCCGCATGCCGTCCGCCCTGGCTGCCTTGACCACCGCGACGAGGTCGTCGAGGTCGACCCCCTCGGCACCGCCGGCCACCGGCAGGACCGGCAGCTCGACCAATCGGGCCGCGCCGGTGATACCGACGTACGACGGCGAGATCGCGAGCAGCACGTCGTCCGCGGTGGCCCGCAGGGCGCGGAGGGTGAGGACCATCGCCTCCTGGCAGCCCACCGTGACGACGATCGCTTCGGGGTCGACGTGGATGTCCTCGTCGACCGCGAGATTCCGGGCGACCAGGTCGTGGATGATCCCCTTGGTCCTTCCGTACTGGAAGATCGCCCGTCGTACCGCTGGTTCGTCGTACCCCTCGGATCGCAGGTGATCGGCGTACAGGTCGAGGTAGCGGTGCAGATCCTCGAGCGCGAAGAACTCCTCGGTCGGGCGGCCGGCGGCGAGCGAGATCGCGTCCGGGTAGTGGTGCGATACCTCGTTGAGGAAGTTCATCGAGGTGAGCGCCCGATCCGTCAGCGAACCGTGCAACTCGGTCAGCTCGAGGTCTGCCATGTCGTCCTCCCCGTGGTCAGCCGCGCAAGCGCGGCCAGGTCCTCACATCCCGTCAGCAGCATCGCGTCACGCAGCTCTTGCCTCAGCAGCGTCAGCGCGTCGTCCACAGCCTCCACAGCCAATGCCCACAGCAACGGTCGCCCGACGAGTACGGCGGACGCCCCCAGAGCAATCGCCTTGGCGATATCGGTGCCGCTGCGGATCCCGCTGTCCAGAAGCACCGCACAGTCGTTGCCAACCGCCTCGACAACAGGGCCGAGAGCATCGATCGAAGCCGGGGCACCGTCGAACTGGCGCCCGCCATGATTCGACACCACGACCCCGTCCGCACCCGCGTCGACGGCTCTGCGCGCATCGCGGGGGTCGAGAATCCCCTTCACCACCAGGGGAAGTTCACTTGACCTTCGGAGCCACTCCAGGTCCGACCAGGAAACGGCGGGATCGAACGCCGACGCCGTGTGGGCCGCGACCGCGGACAACCCGGGCACGGCAGTATGTGCCTCTGTCACCATGTCGACAATGTTGGCCGCGACCACTTCCGGAGGCAGCGCGAAGGAGTTGCGAACGTCACGTAGCCGGCGACCCATCACAGGAACATCGACGGTCACCATCAACGCGGTGCACCCGGCGTCGGCCGCGCGATCCACGAGTGCCGCGACCAGGCCGCGATCCCGCAACCAGTACAGCTGGAACCACGAGGGCGCCGTGGCGGCGATCTTCTCCAGTGGGTAGCTGCTCAGAGTGCCGATGACATAAGGGATTCCGGCAGCCGCGGCCGCGCTCGCGAGGAGGAGTTCGCCGTCGGGGTGCAAGAGACGCTGATAGGCCATCGGGGCCACCGCGACGGGCATGGCGAACTGACTGCCGAGGAGTGTGCACGCGGTGTCGGGGTCGTCGACACCCGCGAGCACGCGAGGCGTGAGAGTGATCGCATCGAGGGCTGCGCGGTTGTGGCGCAACGTGGTCTCGGAGCCGCTGCCGCCGGCCACAAAATCCCGGACTTCGGTAGGGAGGACGGCAGCGGCCAGGGATTCGTAGTCGGCGAGCGTGTCAGCCATCACGCCATCGCGTCTCAGGCATCGCGGAAGATCTCCGCGAGCCACGCGGACGCTTCGGCCATCGCCTTCTTGCCGCCGTCGAGGATCCCGGACATGGCGAAGAAGCCGTGCACCATGCCGTCGTACCGGCTGAGGGTCGTCGGCACGTCGGCGGCGTGCAGCTTCTCGGCGTAGAACTCGCCCTCGTCGCGGAGCGGGTCGAACTCCGCGGTGATCACCAACGCCGGCGGGAGATCCGCGTGCGACTCGGCCAACAACGGTGACGCCAGCGGATTGAGTCCGTCGGAGGGCTCGTCAAGGTAGTGGTTCCAGTACCAGTTGACCGAGGTCTTGTTGAACAGGTAGGGGTCGTCACCCTTCCGCATCGAGATGGTGTCCGAGCCGTACCGGGTGTTCGGGTACACGAGCAGCTGACCGGCGAGCGCCGGACCGTTGCTACGAGCAAGCAACGTCGTCGCTGCCGCCAGGTTCCCACCGGCGCTGTCGCCGCCTACCACCAACCGGGCCGCATCGACCTGCAGCTTGTCCGCGTTCGCCGCGATCCACTGCGCGGCGTCGTGACAGTCGTGCACGGCCGCCGGGAACGGGTGCTCGGGCGCCAGCCGATAGCCGACCGCGATCACCTGGCAGGGAACGGCGTTGGCCAGCTTGCGGCTGATGCCGTCCGCGGTCTCGATGCTGCCCAGCGTCCAGCCACCGCCGAAGAAGTAGATCAGCGTCGGCATCGGCCCGGTCAGGTCAGGCCGGTAAACCCGCAGCGGTACGCCGCCGTCGGTCGTGAGGTCCTCGACGTGGTGAACGGGTTCGACCTCACCCCCCGCGGCCTTGATCGATGCGAGGTCGGCGGCTCTGGCCTCGGCCAGCGTCTGGGTATAGAGCTGCGGTACCTGGCTCGCCTCGCGCTCGGCGCGCATCGCCTCGACCTGCGGGTCCAACGGCATCGACTCACCTCAATCGGATCGGCATGGACTGGTGCCCACGCAGCAGCAAGCTGTGACTGCGCACTGGCTCCCCCACAAGCCGCAGATCCGGGAACCTCCGGAACAGCTGACCGAAAGCGGCCCGGCCTTCCATCCGGGCGAGCGCAGCGCCGACACAGTAGAACGGACCGGCGCCGAAGGACAGATGTTGGAGATCATCACGTCCCGGATCGAACGTGTCGGCATCTGCATGCTTCGCCGGATCACGGTTCGCCGCGCCCGGCAGGATGAGGACCAGACTGCCGGCGCTGATCGACTCACCGGCCAGCTCGAGATCGACCGATGCCTTCCGGCTGATCAGCTGGACCGAGCTCTGGTGCCGGAGGATCTCCTCGACGTAGTCCGCGGCCAGCCCGGGATCGTCGATCAGCGCGTCGACCAGCGGCGGATCGGCCATCAGCAGTTCGAGGCCGTTGGTGAGCAGGTTCATCGTGGTCACGAAGCTGGCGTTGACCAGCACGAGCAGGTTGTCGATCAGCTCCTGTTCGTCGATGCCCGACGTACCGGAATCCATTGCGTGTACGAGCGACCCGACCAGGTCGTCCCGCGGACGGATCCGCCGCTCAGCGATCATCCTGGCGTAGTAGTCGTTGAGCTCCTCGGCTGCCTGGTTGGCCGCCACGAGCTTGCCCGGCGCCTTGCCGCCGAGGTCGAGGTACTCGTCGATCCGCTGGGTCCGATCCCGGAACCAGCCGAGGTCGGACCGCGGGATGCCCAGGAACGTACCGATCACCGTGATCGGCAACCGGTACGCGAAGTCGACGAAGTCGATCACCTGACCATCCACACCGGTCTTGCCGAGATCGTCCAGCAGCTCGGCAGCCAAGGCCTCCACGACCGGTTCGAACCCGGTCAGCCGGCGTGGCGTCAGGACCGCCTGGAACACCTTGCGCATCCGCAGATGATCCGGCTCGTTGCGGAACATCATCGACCCACCGAGCCGGCGCAGCACCGGCTCCTTCGGGTTCGGATCCGCCGACAGCAACCGGTGGAACCGCGTGTCCTTCAGGGCCTCCTGGGCGGCGTCGTACCCGTTCACGACGACGGCGTACGGCGAACTCCCGGGAGCGAGCCGGCAGACCGGGCCGATCCGATGCAGCTCGGCGAAGAGCGGCATCGGATCGCGGCGACCGTCCTCGGATCCCAGCGCGGCAAGGATCTCGTTGGCGGTACGCACCATCAGCGCACCAGGTTGAGCGGCACCGAAGCGGCCATCGCCTGGTAACCGGTGTCGTTGGGGTGGATGTGGTCACCGGAGTCGAGCTCGGCCCGAAGCTTGCTCGGCGCGGCCGGGTCGCGCAGGACCTTGTCGAAGTCGAGCACGCCGTCGAACTCGTGGCTCGACCGCAGGTAGCTGTTCACCGCCTGCCGCGTGGCCTCCTTGGCCGGCGTCCAACTGTCAGTGCCGCCGAGTCCCTCGAACGGCGTGATCGTGGTGACCAGGCTGCGGATTCCACGCTCCTTCGCCTGGGCGTTGACCTGGCGAAGCGCACCGATGATCTCGGTCGCCGAGTCGTCGGACATCCAGATGTCGTTGATGCCGAGCTGCGTGATGACCGTCCGTACGCCGGTCTGCGCGAACACGTCTTCGTTCAGCCGGGCCAGCGCATTCACGCCGACCTCGTTGAAGCCGGGGAACGCGCCGTTATCGGATGGCTCAGTGCCCTCGTGGTTGAGCCGGCTGCCGGCCAGGCCGGCGTTCAGCACACTCGGGAACGACTTGTGCCCGGCGGCGGCCAGCCGCTCGGCGAGCTGGTCGGGCCAGCGGTTGTTCCCGTTCGGCGTGCTGTTGGTGCCGTCGGTGATCGAGTCGCCGAGGACGACGATCGAGCCGTCCGACTTCTCGGTCTGCACATCCACGCCGGACAGGAAGAAGAAGCAGCAGCGCCGGGTCAGCGTGTATGCCGCGCCGCCGGGCTGGGTAACCAGGTTCGTCGGGCCGACGAAGTTGTCCTGAATGGACGAGCCGTGGAAGGTCGTCGGTCCGGTGTTCTCCGGGAAGTACAGGCTGACGACGAGGTCGTCGAGACTGCCGAGCTTCAGGTTCACCGGGTCGCTCAGCAGCTCGCTGCCCTTGACCATCGACGCCGTACCCGAGCCGTTGAACGTCAACGTCCGCAGGGTGTTCGGGTCGATGTCGGACAGCTCCGGCGTCGACTTGTTGGGTTTGGCAACAGTCGCTGCGCCGACCGTGACGGTCTTCTCGCCGTAGATGTTCGACAGCCGGATCCGGATCCGGTCACCGCCGACGGTCGGCCGGACCACCAATCGCACGCTCTGGTCGGTCAGGCCGAGATTCGTCGAGCCAGTGGCGTTGCCATGAGTGACCGCGGTCGCCCAGGTCCCCACCCACTCGTCGTCGTGCTGACCTTGGCCGTAGCTCGCCCCGGCGAGGCCGGAGCCGGCCAGGGCCAGTGCGGCGGTCACCGCGACCGCGCGCCAACTACTGGAAACGTGCATGGACGGACCTCCTGGCGGAATCGGATGGCGGACGGAACGTAATACGCCGCGAGGAATCCGGTCAATGCACAACAATTGCCTTTTCGAAATTCACCGGACAACGGTTAGCGGGAGGTATCCGCACCCGTTTCGCAGGGGTATTCCTTCACCCGGGCAAGGGTGTGATCAGTCGACTCCGGAGCGCGACGGTCCGGCGGTTTCCAGGCTCTGGCCAGCGATCGTCGCATCCAGTAGAGTCGCGCTGACGGCTGGGGGTGGCCGGTGTCGAGGGCTGTTGCCCTATTCCAGGAGACGAAATGCCGCCTGAATTCGTCCTGCCCAATTACGTTTTGCGGGTATTCACACTCTTCGAGCAGTTCTCCGACCGGCTCGCGCTGGTCCGTGGCGAGCGAAAATCGACGTACGGCGAACTGATCGCCGACGTACTGCGGATAGCCGCCGGGCTGCGCGACGCGGGCATCCGCCCGGGCGGCAAGGTGCTGATCATGGCGGCCAACTGCTTCGACGCCCCGGCACTGCAACTCGCCCTGCATCTGCACGGCTGCCGCGCGCTGTGGAGCGCGCCGATCACGTCCCGCCGGGAGATCGACCAGTTTGCCTCGCTGGCCGACGCGGATGCGTTCGTCTACGACCAGACGACTGAGCTTGGCCGCGAGCTCGCCCAGTCGCTCGCGCCGATGACCGTCCGGACGATGGCGGAGCTCTTCACCGACGGATCGCCGTACGAGATCTCTGCGACGCCTGTGCCAGACTCGGTGCTGCAGACGAGTGGGACGACCGGCGACCCGAAGCTGGTCCATCACACGCAGGCGTTCTACGAGCAGATCCTCGAGCTGGCCGGCGCCTTCGTGGCCAACGGGTTCCCGCTGCTGCGGCACTACTCGAGCTCGCCGCTATGGCTGGCGAGTGGCCAGATCACGAGCTTCTTCAACCTGTTCACCGGTGGCGTTCTGTTCCTGACCGACACCTGGTCCCCGGAGGAGTTCTACCGGGTCGTCTCGACCGAACGGATCACGTCGACATACGTGACACCGCCGATGCTCTACGAGCTCCTCGACCACCCCAGCGGTGAGGACGTCGACTGCAGCAGCCTGTTCATGCTGAACGTCGGCGCCGGGCCGGCGACCCCCGCGCGGCTGCGGCAGGGGATCGCGCGCTTCGGCCCGGTGCTGCGGATCGTGTACGGCCTGAGCGAGGCGGTCGTCGTCACCGCACAACCCGGCTTGACCGAGGACTCTGCTCATCCAGAGCGACTGGCGTCCGCGGGGACGGCGTACGGCGATGTGCGGCTGGAGATCCGCGACGACGACGGGAAGGTGCTCGAGCCGGGGCAGACCGGCGAGGTTTGGGTGCAGAGCAACCTCACGTTTGCCGGGTACCTGGGGAAGCCCGAGCTCACCGCCGAGACCCTGGTCGACGGCTGGCTCCGGACCAGGGATCTCGGTTACCTGGACGCCGACGGATACCTGTTCCTCGTCGATCGGGTGCACGACATGATCGTCACGACCCGCCGCAACTGGGCAATCTTCTGCCGGCCGATCGAGGACGTCCTCGCCAGTCACCCCGCAGTACGAACCGCCGCAGTCATCGGCGTACCCGACCCTGTAGTAGGCGAAGCCGTCCACGCCTTCGTCGTCACCCGCTCCCCCGTCCCCGAAGCCGACCTCCAACAACTGGTCACCAACACGTTGAACGAGATGTGGACGCCGGCGGCGATCGACTTCGTACCCGAGCTGCCACTGACCCGCATCGCCAAGGTAGACAAGGTTGCCCTCCGCAACCTCTACCGAGAACTCCACCCGGACCAGACAGGGCACGACGACGCGGCCTCCCGTGCTGGGGAGGCGCGGTGACGGCACGGCGGGGGCTGGTGATTCTGTTTGTCGCGGACGTGTTGTCCGCTGTGGGCAGCCGGATCTCGATGGTGGCGATTCCGTGGTTGGTGCTGGTCACCACGGGGAGCGCGGCGCGGATGGGGCTCGTCGCGGCGGTCGAGATGGTGCCATACATCGTGGCCAGCATCATGGCCGGACCCTTGATCGACAGCCTCGGGCCGCGGCGAACGTCAGTACTCGCCAACCTGACCAGCGCGGTCGCGGTAGCGGCGATCGCGGCAACCACCAGCCTCGGCTTCGGCGCACTCCTCGCCCTCGTCGCCCTCGCGGGTGCGCTGCGCGGCGCCGCCGACCGCTCCAAGGATCTGCTCGTCCGCCCGATGGCAGAGGCCGCCGAAGTCGAACTCATCCGGATCACCTCACTCCACGAGGCCTTCGCCCGAGGAGCGACCCTCCTCGGCGCCCCACTAGCAGGCCTCCTGATCTACTGGACCGACGCAGCGTCGGTGCTCTGGATCGACGCGGTGACCTTCGTGATCTGCGGCCTGCTGGTCTCAGCGTTCGTCCACCCCCCACAGGTCCCGATCGACGCGATCCGAGGCAAATACTTCCGTTCGCTAGCCGAGGGATTCTCCTTCGTCCGCCGCGACGAACTACTCGCGACGATGCTCATCACCACGTTCACCATCAACATCTTCGCCAGCGCGAGTACGGCGGTCTTCATCCCCGTCTGGGTCGCCGACGAGCTCGGATCACCCGCCGGCCTCGGCCTGACCCTCGGCGCGTTCTCCGCCGGCGCCCTCCTCGGAAGCATCGCCTTCGCCGTACTCGCCACCAAGGTCCCCCGCTACCTGACCTTCGCTATCGGCGCCTTCGTCGGCGGCAGCCCGCGACTACTCGTCCTGGGTCTGAGCGATCACCTGGCCCTGGTGATGGTGGTGACGTTCCTGTCCGGCATCGGCATCGCCGCGATCAACCCCGTCTTCGGCGCGGCACTCTACGAACACGTCCCGAAGCACCTCCAGGCCCGAGTGATCGGCCTGGTCGCGGCGACGTCGTTCGCCGGTCTCCCGCTCGGCGCACTGCTGGCCGGTGAACTGGTCAGTGTCTTCGGGCTGACTCCAGCTCTGATCGCATCCGGTATCGCATGCCTGCTGGTCAGCAGCTACCCGCTGATCCGACGCGGACCCGGCAAGGTTCTCGACACCCGCGCACCGGTGGAGGCCAGATGAACGAGGCCACGGATCCCTACTGCCTCCGTCCCGGCGAGAGCCACGAACTGCTCGCCGATCACCTCTGGCGGCGGTTCGTCGTACTAGGCGACAGCGTCGCGGAGGGCCTCTGCGAACCGGTCGACGGATACAGCGACCTGCAGTGGGCGGATCGCATTGCGTCCGAGCTGTGCGCCGTACGTCCTGACCTCGAGTACCTCAATCTCGGCGTCAGCGGACTGCGTACGCGCGAGATCCTGTCCACCCAACTCGAGCCCGCGCTGGTCTTCGGTCCCGATCTCGCGCTGGTCGTCGGCGGCGGCAACGACGCCTTCCCCGCCACGTACGACGCCGACCGCGTCGATCGCGAACTCACGCTGATGATCACCACCCTGCAGGACTCCGGCGCCGACGTGATGACACTCGGCATGTTCGACATCTCCTACAGCCCGGCCGTCGCCGACTGGCTCAGACCGGGCCTCCGGCAACGAATGCGCACCCTCTCCAACCGAACGGCCGCCCTCGCCGACAAGCTCAACACGATCCACATCCCCCTCACCGACCACCCCCTCTCCACCGACCCCACCCTCTACAGCACCGACGGCCGCCACGGCAACGCCCGCAGCGACGCCATCGCGACCGCCGAAACCCTCCGCGTCCTAGGCCGCCGGCTGAAAGCTCCCCACCAGAAATCACCCAGCTGACCTCGGCCCAGCGCCGCGGGCCGAAGATCTGATACGCGCTACGGGAGCAGTAGCAGACCGCTTGTCAGCGCGCCTTGACCCACGTTGACTACTGGACCGGCGCCGGGGACGGTGAAGCGGAGGTAGGCACCGGCGGGGGTGCCGGCAAAGAGGTACGGCGCGATGCAGAAAGGTACTGCGGCTTCCTGGGTCTCGCCGGTGGTGATCTCGACGAACTGCATGGTCAGGTGGTCGACAGCGACGTACGACTGGAGGATGTAGCCGCCTTCGGCGATCGCCGCGTCGAGTGCGGCTGCCCAGGTGTGCGGCGGGACTTCGGGGCCGACGACGACGCCGACACCGCCGTAGGAGCCGGACGGCTTCAGTACAAGCAGGTTCTGGTTGGCGATCGCACGGTTGCGGCGGTCCCCGGACAGCACTTCGGTGCGGGGAACGTGCCGGCGGATGGTCTCGGCCTCCTCAGGTGGCAGCGAAGGCAAGTCATCCCAGAGCCACGCGAAGATCGCCTTGCTGGCCAGCAGCCAACTGGCCGTCTGCGTGAACATTCGCACCGCACCCGTCTGGACGGCAGTGTGCAACGCCTGCAGGCCATCGCTAGCGGTTGTGCCTTGCGGGACGAACATCCGCAGTACGGCGTCGATCGGCCCATCGTCGACGCATAACCGGCCGGCATCGTCCAGGGTCAGCCACTCGACCGGATAGACACGCATATCGAGCCCAAGCTCACGACCGCGCTCGCTGAACGGTTCGAGCAGCTTGATCATCGCCAGCCCGTCCTGTGACCCCGGATAGGTCCCGCCGGTGGTGAAGACCATCGCCAGCCGGTCCTCCCCGCTCAGTTGCAACGCAGTACGCACCGCCTCGTACCGCGCATCGACGGCAGACGGTGGCGCCGTCAGACCGACGCGATCCAGCACCGGATCACCGGAGTACGCCAACAGGAAGCGCCGCGCGACGCCGTCGGAGTCGTGGGCGCCGCCGAGTGCACTGTCGATGTTGGCCTCGACCACGTACGGCGTCCCGCCCGCGAGCAGGATGTCCGCGCGGACGCCACCGAGCAACTCGTCGGTCAACGGCAGGTCCTCGTCGAGCAGGTCGATGGCACCGACCGGCATACCGAGCGCGCGCCGCAACTCCCCCGCGGTCGTTGCCCGGCGCAAGCACGCGGCCAGGATCAGCCGAGCGACGGTCGCCGAGATGTCGGTCAGCAACTCGTACGTGGCGACCGACATGATCGGCGGCCGGAGTGGGCGCCACTGCTTGTTGTGGGTGGCAACACCGTCGTACACCTGCTGCCATGACTCGGTCCCGCGGGCGAGGAGCGCCGTACGTGTTGCCTTGGGCAACTGGTGCCACAGGTCGGTCATCGTTCCTCCAGTACGGCGTGAATCGCGGAGACGAGCTGGTCGCGACTGGGCTGGACGGCTCGGTCCAGGGCGAGGGCGAAGGGAAGGACCGCGCCGTCGGGCCTCGTCACTCTGCGAGGCGGCGCATCCAAAGAGAAGCGTTCGGCGGCGACCGCGAGGACTTCCGCGGCGAACCCGCTGGTCCGGTTGGAGTCGTCGATCACCACCAGCCGACGGGTCTTGGCAACCGAGGCGGCCAAGCCGCGGACGTCGAGCGGATAGACCGTCCGCGGATCGAAGACCTCGACCGAGATGCCGCGGCCGGCCAACTCGTCGGCGGCCACCAGCGCGTCCTGGACCAGGTGGCCGAGGGCAACGACCGTGACGTCGCTACCGGCTCGCGCGACTCGGCCGACTCCGAGCGGTACTGGCGCCAGAGTGCTGAAGTCGATGTCGTCGCGGACGCCGAGCGCACCCGACGGCGCGAACACGACGACCGGATCGTCGTCGCGGATCGCCGACCTCAGCAGTCCGTAGGCATCGGAGGGAGTAGCGGGTACGACAGTCTTCACGCCGACGTGGGCGAACAGGCTGTAGGGGTGGTCGGAGTGCTGGCCGGCCCAGCCGGTCCGCGAGCCCGACCCGGGTACGACGTACGTGACCGGGACCTTGCTTTGGCCGCCGGTCATCAGCGAGAACTTGTGGGCCTGGTTGGCGATCTGCTCGAAGACCAGGAACAGCAACGAGGGGATCTGGAACTCGATCACCGGACGCATCCCGGCCAGCGCGGCACCGGTCGCGAAGTTGGTGAACGCCTGCTCCGACAGCGGAGTGTCGAGCACGCGGTCCGGGCCGAACCGGGCGAACAGGCCCGCGGTCAGATTGGACGCGGCGACCCGGATGTCCTCACCTAGGAGGAACACAGCTGGATCATCGGCCAGCGCATCACCCAGCGCGCGGTTGAGTGCCTTCAAATACGAGAGTTTCGGCATCAGCGCAGCACCTCCGGCGAGGCGTACAAGTACTTGAGCGCCTCGGCCGGATCCGGGTGAGCGCTGCCCAACGCGATCCCGGCCGCGGTGTCGAGCAGAGCCTCGATCTCCGCGTCAACGGCAGCACGGTCGAGAGCGGTCAGTCGCGCGCCCTGGATCTGCACGGGATCCCGCGACCGTCCGGTGGACAGCTCATCCGCCGAGCGGTAGTCGAGCCGAGCGCGATGCTCGAAGGTGTGGTGCGCGTCGAAGCGATAGGTGATGCACTCCAGGAACGTCGGCCCCTTGCCGGACCGGGCTCGCGCGACCGCCGACGAGGTTGCCGCCAGCACCTTTTCCGGATCCTGGCCGTCGACCGTGAAGGCTGGGATACCGAAAGCCCGGGCACGGCCGGTGATACTGCCGGCGACCGCGGACGCGACCGGCATCGTGGTCGCATAACCGTTGTTCTCGCAGACGAAGATCACCGGCACCCGCCAGAGTGCGGCCAGGTTGAAGGCCTCCAGCAACATCCCCTCGTTCATTGCTCCGTCGCCGAAGAACGTGACGGCGACCGAGTCACGACCACGCTGCCGCAAGGCCCACGCAGCTCCGGTCGCGATCGAACCCGCCGCGCCGACGATCGCGTTCGCGCCGAGGATGCCGAGGTCGAAATCGGCCGCGTGCATGGACCCGCCGCGACCCTTGTTCAGCCCGCTCTCGCGGCCCATCAGCTCGGCGAACAACCTGGCAGGGTTCACCCCGCGGGCGAGTACGTGCCCGTGTCCGCGGTGCGTGCTGGTGATCACGTCGGCGTCTGTCAGCGCGGCACAGACTCCGGTGGCGATCGCCTCCTGACCGACGTACGGGTGAATCCCTCCGACGATCTCCCCGGACCGCACGAACTCGATCGCCCGTTCCTCGAACCGTCGGATCAGCCGCACGGTCCGGTAGAGATCGGCACTCGTCATGGTCAGCCCTTGACCTCGGCCAGGATGGCGTCCCAGAGCCGGGCGCGGGCGGCGAGAGCGGTGTTGATGGTGTCCGCACACGCCTGCCACTTCGCGTCATCGTCGCCGCAGAGGTCGGTGACCATCTGCATCGCCATCGGGGTGTGCTGCTCGCCATCGACCTCGATGTGCCGCTCCAGGTAGTCGACGAAGGTGTTGAGCTTGTTCGACCGCTCGTTCACCGCGACCACCTGGGTGAACATGTCCGGGATCAGGTCCTCCCGGCCGAACGCGAACGCGGCCGCCTGACAGTGCACCGGCGCGTTCTCGATGATGTCCCAGGTCGTCCCGGCGAAGTCGATCGACGCCTGCGGTACGCCGGCCTCCCGCATCGACTCCACCACTGGCGCACTGCCCCGGAGCAGGTCGATCAGCTGCGAGATGGCACTCGTGTCGGCGCCGGCCTCGTCCATCCCGTTGACGTACAGCTCGAAGTGGCTGATGAACCCGTCACCGAGCTCGTCGCTCTCCTCGACCATCACGATGTCGTTGATCAGCCGGCGGCTCCCCGTGTGCGCGGTGGGGATCCACGGCACGGTCACACAGGTGAGCTCGCGCTGCAGCGACTTCAGCAGCGACATGAAGTCCCAGACCGCGAACACGTGGTGCTCCATGAAGGTGACCAGCGCCTCGTGCGTGTCCAGGCTGGCGTAGAGCGGGTGCTGGACGACCTTGTCGCGGGCCTCGCTGACGGCCTTCTCCAGCTGCTCGATGCCGGGGTGGGTCTGACCCCAGTCGTAACGTGACATGTCCTGATCTCCTAGCGATCGGCCCAGAGGGTCGGGCAGTAGTCGGGGTCGGCGTAATCGGGGTGGCCGGCGGACGTCCGGCGTACCAGGACGTCGTGGTTGTACGCCGCCAAGGTGCCGTCGGACAGCGGGAACTCGCGGTAGCGGTTGTCCCCGTCCTGCAGGTGCAGCGAGATCGCCCGGCGCGGACGGTCGCTGACGTTGGCACCGCTGCCGTGGTACGTGCGGCAGTGGTGAAAGTTCATGTGACCGCGCGGGATAGTGACCGGGATCCTGGTCACCTCGGCGTCGTTGTACGCCGCGTTCTCGGCCAGCATCTGGTCGAGCTGCGACCGATCCCGCTCGGCGAAATGCCGTACGACGGTGTCGTCGGAGCCGATCTCCTGCCAGCGGTGACTGCCGTCGACCATCGTGATCGTGCCCATGTCCGGCGGGCAGTCGTGGAACGGGATGAACGCGGTGAGCATCCGGTCCGACGCCGACGACGACCAGTAGTGCTTGTCGAAGTGCCAGGGCACGATGTTCGACGGTTCGCCGGAGATCGGCGGCTTGTAGATCAACGTGGACTGGAAGATCCGGATCTCGTCGGCCTGCGCGAGCCGGGCCGCGACCGCGCCGATCAAGGGCTTCCGGAGGATCTTCGCCAGGCCGTCGTGTTCGTAGTGCACGTAGTCGTTGTGCCGCTGTACGTCGCCCTTGGACGGGTCCCAGTACGCGAGCTTCGGCGGTGCCGTCGGCAACGTTCGGTCGCGTTCGCCGGCGTAGTATCGCTCGCTGGCGTTGACCAGCTCTTCGGTCTCGTCATCAGTGAGGAGCTTCTTGGACAGGTACCAACCGTGCTGGTTGTAGAAGGCAACGTCCTCGTCGCTCGGCAGGAGCTGGATCTCCTCTTCCGACAGCTTGAAGGTCCTGTGCCTTCTGATGACCTCGCTTCGCTCTGTCATGAGGCTCCCGCCAGCTCGCGTTCCTTCGCCTCGTAGAGGGCCTTGATGTTGCCGCTGCCGAACGTCATCGCGCCGCGCCGCTCGATGATCTCCAGGAACAACGTCCGCCGGACGTGCATCGACTCGGTGAAGATCTGCAGCAGCTGTCCCCAGTGGTCCCGGTCGACCAGGATGCCGAGCTTCTCCAGGTCCTCGATCGGCGTCTCGACCTCACCGACCCGGCCGGTCAGCGCTCGGTAGTACGTGGACGGCGTACCGAGGAAGTTCACGCCGCGGCTCGCCAGCGTGCTGACCGCCTCGACGATGTTGCTGGTGCGCAAAGCGATGTGCTGTACGCCGGCGCCCGCGTGCCAACTGAGGAAGTCGTTGATCTGGCCGGGCCGGCGGTTCGGGTCCGGCTCGATCAGGGTGAACGTGACGTGCTTCGACGGGCTCTGCACGACCTTCGAGTCCATCCCCTGGCCCGCGACCTCGATGTACTCCTCGAAGATCCGGGCGAAACCGAACACGTCCTCGTAGAACTTCGCGATCGGCTCGAGCTCACCGGACGGGACGCAGATCGCCAGGTGGTCGATCTCGCTGAACAGCTTCTCGTCCGGTCCGGCGCTGGGCACGCTGATGTGCATCCGGCCAGGCAGGAACTCGTGCCGCGGTCCGTGCCGTTCGACCAACCGGTGGATCACGTCCCCGAACCCGGCCACCTCGGCGATGACCACCGTCGTCTCATCGACATGGTAGGTCTGCGGACCGGCCATCGGTTGGGCGCCTCGGGCAACCAGTTCGTCGTACGCCGCAGTCGTGTCGTCGACCTCGAGTCCGACGATCGCGACCCCATCACCGTGGCGCTGCACATACTCGGCGGCCGGATGGCCGGCGGCGAGGCCGGACGTCAGCACGATCTGTACGGCGTCCTCGCGCAGCAGCAGCGATCGCTGGTCCGGCAGGCCGGTCTCCGGACCACCTTGACCGTGTATCTGCAGGCCGAAGGCGTGTCCCAGGTAGAACGCCGCCTGCCGAGCGTCGCCCACGTACAGTTCGACGTGGTCGATCCCGAAGATCTCCATTTAGCCTTTCTCCTCACTGTTGATCTGTCGCCGTCCCGGCGTCGTGGCGGT
This sequence comes from Kribbella sp. NPDC026596, assembly GCF_040638415.1. Taxonomy (NCBI): domain Bacteria; kingdom Bacillati; phylum Actinomycetota; class Actinomycetes; order Propionibacteriales; family Kribbellaceae; genus Kribbella; species Kribbella sp. NPDC026596. The sequence continues at coordinate 30,202 of NZ_JBEZYF010000010.1, forward strand.
GCCGAGGAGCAGGCTGACGTTCTGGCCGCCGAACCCGAACGAGTTCGACAGCGCGTACTCGAGCCGGACTTCACGTGGTTCCTTGCGGACGTGATCCAGCGGGCAGGCCGGATCCGGATCGTCCAGGTGGTACGTCGGTGGCACCAGTCCGGTCGTGATCGCACCCGCGGCGGCCGCGGCCTCGACGACACCGGAGGTGCCGAGCATGTGACCGGTCAGTGCTTTGGTCGAGCTGACCGCCGGATGGTGATCGCCGAACGCTCGTCCGATCGCGACCGACTCGGCGACGTCGCCGAGCTTGGTGCTGGTGCCGTGGGCGTTGACGTAGCCGACTTGTTCCGGGCGGATTCCACCGCTCGCCAGCGCTCGCCGCATGCACTCGGCGGCGCCGGTGCCGTCGGGTCTCGGGGCCGTTGGGTGATGGGCGTCCGAGTTGACCCCGTAGCCGGCGACGTCCGCGTATCCTCTGGCTCCTCGCGCTGACGCGTGCGCGGTGCTCTCCAGGACGAGGAGCGCGGCGCCTTCACTCAGTACGAAGCCGTTGCGGCGCAGGTCGAACGGACGGCTCGCCTCCGCGGGGTCCTCCCAGCCGCGGGCCAGGGCTCGCGCATTGGCGAACGTCTCGGCGAACGTCGGGAACAGAGGTGCCTCACTCGCGCCGCACAGCACGACATCGGCCTCACCCGATCGGATCAGCCGGGCCGCGTCGGCGATCGCCTGAGCTCCGGAGGCGCACGCCGTACCGACTGCCGAGGTGTAGCCGCGGAGGCCGAACCGGATCGCGACACGGGCCGCCGGCATGTTGGGCAGGATGCCGGTCAGCAGGTACGGGCTGACGGCGGCGCGGCCGCGTTCGGCGCGGGCGAGCACCTGCTGCTCGAGGGTCGCCATGCCACCGACACCGCCGATGATCACCCCGATGCGGTCGGGGTCGACGTTCTCCCCAACCCGCAGTCCCGCATCCGCCAGTGCATCCTCGGCAGCCAGCTGAGCGAGGATCACGGTGCGGTCCATCACCTTGCCGTCGGGACCACTCGCGATCTTGCCCGCGTCGAACGGCGGCAGTACGCCGGCGAGCTCGATGGAGCCGGCGATCGGGTGATCGGCAGGCGGTTTCACGATGCCGGATCGCCCATGCAGCAAGGCGCCGTACACCTCGCCGATCCCACGCCCGACCGGGGTGATCAGCCCCATTCCGGTGATCGTCACGGCGTTCATGAGCGAGCCTCGCGAAGGGCGACCTTGCGGACCTTGCCGGTCACGGTGACCGGTACGTCCGCTTCCCCGACCACGGTGACCTTGCGGATGATCGCGGCGACCTCCTCGCCGACGGCCTCCTTCACCTTGGCCGTGCGGTCCACGTCCGCCGCGTCGGGTGAGAGCTCGAGCAGTACGTCGGCGACGTACTTACCGTTGTCGGGCACGATGATCACCGTGCAGTCCGCGATCTCGGGGAGGGCGGCGAGGATGCGTTCCTCGGACATCGATGTGAAGAGCTGCGGGCCTTCGAAGCCGGCGACCGCGTCCGGGACCCGGTCGAGGTGGAAGTAGTGGCCGGTGCCGTCGCGGTAGACCAGGTCGCCGGTAAGGAACCAGCCGTTCAGGCGGAAGCGGTACGTGTTGACCGAGTCGTTCCAGTAGCCGGGTGACACCGACGGCGAGCGGAAGCCGAGCAGGCCGACCTTGCCGGGCGGGAGTTCGTCTCCCGCCGAGCTGAGGACCGCGGCCTCGGCGAACTCGTACGGCTTGCCGATGCAGCGCCCGTAGTGGTCACTGTCGATCGTGTGCGTGACGTGGAACCCGTTGTGTCCCATCTCGCTGGAGCCGAGGCCGTCGACGAAGTGACTGCCCTTGACCGTACGACGCCCCTCGCGCGTGACCGTCTCCCGGGTGCCGACGGCAACGAGTTTGCGAATGTGCGGCTCGTGCGCGCAATCCCCGGTGTTGAACCACAGCCGGACCGAATCGAGGTCATGCTTGCTCAGGTCCGCGCGGGCCAGACCTGCCCACGTGACCGCGAATCCGTAGACGGCGCGGGGTTTCCACCTCTCGATGTGATGCAGGACGGTCGGCGCGTCCTGGCTGGAGAGCAGCAGCATCTCGGCGCGGTTGCCGAGGACCTGGTTGACCATCAGGATCGTCGCGGTGTGCGGGATCGGGAGGGCGTTGAGAATCCTGTCCGTGCCTTGGGCTTGCGGCATGGTGAGGAGGTGCTTGAGGGCGGCGTACAAGGTGGTGTGCGTGTGCAGAACAGCCTTGGGTACGCCGGTTGTGCCGCTGGTGTGGGTGATCACGATGGGATCGTCGCGGTGGTGGCGGTAGTGCTCTGGCGCCTTCGCGGGATCGCCGGTGCCGAGGTCCCTCGGTTCGGCGAGGACGTCGGTCCGCAGGAGCGGTCGGTGGGTGGCGTCGGCGAGGACCGCTGTGACACGCAGGCGCTTGATGTACTCGTCCGCGATGCCGGGTGCCATCTTGCCGTTGAGCAAGGCGGGGATCGCGCCGATCCGGGTGAGGGCGAGGAAGCTGAGGACGATGTCCTGCGCCTCGGTGGCCCAGATCGCGACCACGTCGCGTCGGCCGATGCCGTGCTCGGCGAGCCACGCCGTACGGGCTTGGACGCGGCCATCCAGTTCGCCGAGCGTCAGCGGGTGCTCGGCGGGGTGGTGGTCGACGGGTGTGTCGAAGGTCAGGCCGGGGCCGTCCGGGTCGGCGCCGAGGGCGATCACCCGGGCGAGGACGTTGCCGGCGCCGATTGCCGGGTCTTGGGCCAACTGGGCTCTCAAGCTCTTCATGTCGGGTCTCCCCCACTCACGATCACGGCGGACGCCTGGTCGGCACCCACCTGCACGATCAGCACCTGGTCGGCGTCCCCGTCGCCGATCAGCAACGCGGCCTCGTCGAGCCCGCCGTCCGTCACACACACCACCGGGCCACGCAGGTCCCACTTGGCCGCGATCCACCCGGCCACGCTGTTGGGCACCGACTGAAAGAAGAACAGCGGCCCGATCCGCTTGCCCTCAGCAACCAATTGCTCGACATGCCGAGCGCTGACCCGGTCGCCGCCACTGACCAGCACGACGCCGGTCCGCTGTAACCTGGTCGGCAGCTGACCAAGACATCGATTCGCCACCACCACGGCCATCGGGTTGAAGGCCGACAACATAAACCCCGGCACTCCCGGCGGCTCGCCGTCATCCCCCGCCTCCGGCCACCACGCCTCGGCCAGCACCACCAACTCATGAACTTCCAGCAGCCCGGTCATCCCGCCCGCACCACCAACGCGGTGTTGGCTCCGCCGAACGCCGAGTTCACCGATATCCCGTACGGCGAACCCGCCGGCCGCGGCACCTCCAGAATCAGATCCACCCCACACGCGGGATCCACGTCCAGATAGCCGGCGTTCACCGGCAACTTCCCCTCCCGCAAGGCCTGCACCAGCACCACAAACTCCACCAACCCAGAAGCCTCCAAAGCGTGCCCATGCAGGCTCTTCGTGGAACTCACAGCCGGCCTGAAGACCTGGTTGAGGGCGGCGGCTTCGGCGGCGTCGCTGAAGACGGTGCCGGTGGCGTTGGCATTGAGGTAGCCGACCTCTTCGGGGGCGACGTTGGCTTTGGTCAGGGCCGCTTGGATTGCGGCGGCCAAGCCTCGGCCGTCCGGGGCTGGTTGGCACGGGTGGTACGCGTCGCCTGCTCGGGCCCAGCCCACCAGCTCGGCCAGACCTTCGCCTGCTTCGAGGACCACCGCGGCGACCCCGTCACCAAGAAGCGTTCCTTGACGGTGAAGGCTGAAAGGGCGGACGGCTCCGTCGGTGGACAGGGCTCGGCCGGCGTCGAAGAGGGCGTGTTGGTGGGGTTCGACCAGGTAGGCCGCGGCTACGACGATGCGGTCGGCTCGGCCCGTGCGGATCAGGGTTGCCGCGTCGGCGAGCGCCGTACTGGCTGACACGCAGGCGCTCGTGTACACGCGGCGTTGGCCGAAGTCGCGGGCCGGGGCCGTGTGAAGTGCGAGCAGGAGCGGCGTCGTACGACGATCGACGCCGGCCTGCGCGCACGCGGTGGCGATCGCCAGGTCCAGTTCTTCTTCCAACGTGCCGGTTTCGGCGGCCGTCGCGGCGTGGTGCACGCGGCGCGCGCTGGTGTCGAAGCGGGTGATCTCGGTGAAGGCCGGCGTACTCGCTAGCTGTGCCTCCGGGCCGCGGCCGAGCGCGGTCAGGATCGAAAGGCCGGTGACGGCGACCGGTCTGGGGTCAGACATGGCTGGTCAGCACCTCGGCGATCACGCTGACGGCGTCGTCGACGGTAGTCATGCGCGTCAGCTGGTCGTCGTCGAGCTCGACGCCGTACCGCTGCTCGACCTGGTGGACCAGCCAGGCCAGTTCCATCGAATCGAGCCGCTCGGCGCCGGGTGGTCGCTCGCCGAGGCCGGTCAGCCAGCTGAGGATCTCGGCCCGCCCGGGCGGGGGTGGGGTCGAGTTCATCAGACCTGCTGGGCTGCCCGGCCGGCCACCTCGGTGGTGAACTCGCCGACCGTCATCAGCGCGAGCTGCTCGGACTCGTCGTCGGAGAACCGCACCCCGAACCGGTCCTCGACCCGCACCGACAGATCCGCGAGCGCGAGCGACTCCAGGTCCACGCCGGCCGGGCCGAGCGTGGTGTCGTCGTCGATGCCTTCGGTGTCGTAGTTCATGTCCTGCAGTTGCGCGATCACGAAAGCGCGTACGTCGTCCTTCATCGGGATACCTTCTTTCCGTGGGAGATTCCGTGCATGTCTGGATGGCGCCCGCCGGCGCCGAGCCACGAACCGCGGCCCACAACCTGCTGCTGCTTCTTGCCGGCACGCTCATCCCCGCACCGGCCCTGCACCACGACGCCGACGGGCGTCCGCACATCCCCGGGATCGCGGTGAGCATCAGCCATACCCATCACCTGATCGCCGTCGCAGCGTCGTACGACGGTCCTCTTGGCGTGGACGTGGAGGAGGTGCACCCGCGTGAGGTCCGCGGCCTGGCAGACCGCTGGTTCGACCCAGCCGAGCTGGAGTGGATGGCTGCCCAACCGGACGAACTGACCGCCTTCCTCCATCTCTGGACCGCAAAGGAAGCAGTCGGCAAAGCGCTCGGCCAAGGCCTCAGAAACTCCGGCCTCCGCCGGGCGATGCCGCTTCCCAGCTCCCCCGCCGAAAGCCAGGCGCTCCGCGCCGCCTTGGTCCCCGACCACGCCGGGCTCGCGGTGCTGCATGTGCCTGTCGAGCTTGGCGTGGTGGCGGTGGCGTTGTCCCCGGGAGTCGGGGAGGTTGTTTTGAGCCTGCATCACGAGGCTGCTTTGCGGAGGGTGGGGAGGTCTCGGACGAGTTTCCCGGTGGTGGTTCGGGGCAACTGAGCCAGGAGGTGCAGGGTTCGGGGGCGTTTGTAGGGGGCGAGGAGTTGGGCCAGGTCGATTTCGAGTTCGGAGGTCGTGCGGGGCGTGTTGAGCTGCAGGTAGGCGGTGATCGCGCCGTCGAAGACGACGACCGCGGAGTCCACGCCGCGCAGGGACGCCAGCGTGGCTTCGACCTCGGTGAGGTCGACCTTGAGCCCGCCGATGGAGACCTGCGAATCGAGCCGGCCCTTGATGCTGACCAGTCCGGTGTCCGGGTCGACGACGCCGGCATCGCGGGTGTGCAGCCACCCGGCGGACCAGCGGGTCGGGTCGGACAGCCCCAGGTACGGCGATTCCGGGCGCCCGATCTGCAGTTCGCCGTCGACCTCGCGGACCTCGATCCCGGGTGCGGGACGGATCGCCGGCCGGTGTTCGCCGTACAGGTCCGTCCCGATGACCCCGACCTCGGTCATCCCGTACATGTTCCCGAGCGGTACGCCGTACTTCGCTTCGAAGGACTGCCACACCGCGGCCGACACCAACTCACCGCCGGTCGTCATCCGCTTGAACTGCGGTAACCGCGGCGGATCCTGTACGGACGCGAGCAGCCCGATGTGGAACGGCACCCCGAGCACCGTCGCCGGAGTCGTGGCTGACCCGATCGCCTGGACGATCGCATCCCCCGTCAGCCGGGCCGGCGGAACCAGCTCGACGCCCGCGTGCAGTCCGTAGAGCAGACCTCCGACCAATCCGAGCACATGCACCATCGACGGCAGCAGGATCAACCGCTCACCCCGCTGCGGTACGCCGTCGATCTGCGTGTACCGCAGTACCTCCTCGACCAGATCCTCCGCGGTCCGGCCGATCACCTTCGACGGGCCAGTCGATCCGGAACTCAGCTGTACGACGGCATGCGACGTACCGGCCGGATGACCGGAGTAGCTGGCCAGGTCGGTCTCGACCTCGACGAACGTCCGCAGCCCGGCCGGCACCGGGCGCGCGGGTGACACGACCACCTGCGGAACCAGCCGCTCGATCGCCCGGCGGACCTCGTAGTCGGTCAGCCGGTGATCCAGCAGGATCGCCTGCCCGCCGCTGCGCCAGATCGCCAGCAAATGCGTCACAAAAGCCATCGACGGCGGCAGTCGCAAGGCCACCGCACCACCTGGCCTAAAACCGGACTGCGCCAGATCGGATTGGCGATCCCGGACCAATCGACGTAATTTCTCTCGCTCGACCGGTTCAGGCAATCGAAAGCAAATGTCCGCGGCCGGGCCGGCCAGCAGGACATCGTCGACCCACTCAGCTCCCTGGGTGGTTCCGGGCACCACAACGGCACCGTCCATGGTCATCCGAGCTCCAAAGTTCGTTGCACACAAAGGATTCGAAGACCAGAACCTCCACCAAGGCCTGGCGATGACGCGACGATACGACACGATCACACAAACGCGCTACGAACCAGCAGTAATGACTCCATTACCCCCAGCAATCACCCTGCGACCAGCTATAACGACCCTTAAACCACACCTGTCTAAAGACCGCTAGGGGTTAGCAATTGGTATACATATTCCCCCACCAGAGGTTTCCATTCAGAAAGCCCCGCCCAAAACAACCGCCTCCCGAAAAGTTTCCGGGCCGCCAAACCCGCGGCCGCAACTGAAACCGGCGCCGCCGACAACCCCAGAAGCAGCACCGCTCCACACCCGACGACGACTTACCGCCACCCTCACGGACATGGCCTTCGCGTCGGCGTGCGTGGCCCACCTGCCGGCTCTGCGCATTCCTTCGCGTGATGCAGTACGCGTGATCCCGTGAGGGCGCCGCGCCGGAGGCGCCAGCAAACAGCCGCCGCCGACGGCGGAGATGGGCGCTTAGGCCGGAGTGCCGAGGGCGGTGAGTGCGGTGGCTACGCGGCCGTGGGCGGCTTCCAGGGCGGCTCGGGCGGCGGGGATGGGGGTGCCGGTGAGGAGGTGGACCAGGGCCGGCTTGAGTTCGCCGTCGGCCTCGGCCAGGGCGGCCTCGCAGGCGTCGGCGTCGGCGCCGGTGGCCTCGGCCAGGATCCGGAGCATCCGGCCGCGGAGCTTCTTGTTGGTGGCGACCAGGTCGACCATCAGGTTCGACCACGTGCGGCCGAGCTTGATCATCAGCGTGGTGGAGAACGCGTTCAGGATCAGCTTCTGCGCGGTGCCGGCCTTCAGCCGCGTCGACCCGGCGATCACCTCAGGACCGGTGTCCGCGGCGATCACGATGTCGGCCAGCGGAGCCAGCGGCGCGGACGGGTTCGACGTGACCAGCACGGTAGTCGCGCCGGCCGCTCGGGCGGCCTTCAGGGCCCCGGCGACGTACGGCGTACTCCCGGAAGCCGCCAGGCCGATCACGAGATCCTGACCGGTGACAGCGATCGCGTCCGCGGCGCCACCCTCCTCGGAGTCCTCGACGTTCTCGACCGCGCGGAGCAGCGCCTCCATGCCACCGGCGTGGTGGGCGACCACCAGCCCGTCCGGCACGTGAAACGTGGGCAGCAGCTCGGCGGCGTCCAGCACCGCCAGCCGGCCCGACGTCCCGGCGCCGAAGTAGTGCACCCGGCCACCGCCGCGGATCGCCGCTACACCGGCATCCACGGCCCGGGCCAGCTCGGGGATGACGACCTCGACGGCACCGGCGACCCGGGCGTCCTCGGCGTTCACCATCCGGAGGATCTCACTCGTGCCCACCGCATCGATGGCGAGCGTCCTGGGGTTGCGCTGCTCCGTCGGCGTGGTCACAGGTCCGATGTTAGTTTCCTACTGAAGGATTTTCAATTCTGTTCATCGTTGACGGAGAAAGGGAAGGAAGGAAAGGAAAGAGGGAGGGGGAGGGTTGACCTCACTCCGAGCCCTTGAGCCGGTGACCACGGACCGCGCTGGCGGTCTCCTCGAGCGCCTTGCGGGCGTCCGGGAGCACCTGCTGGGCCACCCCGATGAACAGGCAGTCGATCACTGTCAGCTGCGCGATCCGCGAAGCCATCGCACCGGACCGGTACGTCGTCTCCCGCGCGGCCGTGGTCAGCACCAGATCGGCCATCTTGGCCAGTGGCGAGCGCGGGAAGTTTGTCACCGCGACCGTGGTGGCGCCGTGCTTGGCCGCCTCCTCGAGGGCCTCGACGACCTCGACCGTCGTACCGGTGTGGGAGATACCGATCGCCACGTCGCCCTCACCGAGCAGAGCGGCACTGGTCAGCGCGATGTGCACGTCCGACCAGGCGAACGCCACCCGGCGGATCCGGTGCAGCTTCTGCTGCAGGTCCAACGCGACGAAGGCGCTCGCGGCGAACCCGTAGAGGTCCACCCGGGGAGCGTTGACGACCGCGTCGACCACCTTGGCCAGCGCGTCGACGTCGACCTGCTGCGCGGTCTCGCGGACCGCCCGTTCGTCGGCGAAGGCAACCTTGTTGACCACATCGGCCAGTGAGTCGCCGGGCTCGATGTCACCGCCCACCTCCGGCCGGATACTCTCCTGCGCCGACTGGGCCGCCAACTGCAGGCGGAGCTGCGGATAGCCGGGGACGCCGATCTGCTTGCAGAACCGGATGACCGTGGTCTCCGAGGTGGACGCCACCTCGGCCAGTTCGGAGATCGTCATCGCCGCCACTCCGCCCGGGTCCGCGAGGACCGCGTTCGCCACCCGCTGCTCGGCCGGCGCCAGCGCGGGCATCACCGCGCGGACCCGGACCAGCAGCGGCCCCGTGGGTTCTGGAGAGGAAACAGAGTTCATGACAGCACGGTACGGCGCCCATCCACGAGATGGGGTCACCGACGCGAAAGTCTCCAACCTGTTGCGGTAAATGATTCAGGCGTGCGTTCTCCGTCGAGAAGAACACCATCATCCGTCGTGATCTTCACACCATCGAGGTAGACACCGCGGCCTTGATACAGCGGATCCGTGGTGTATCGCCATCTGAGCGTCTGATCGCCCGCCCCGAGCTCGGCGCTCACCTGATGCCAGTGCCGGTCGCCGGACCCGCTGATCGACCCGTCGGTGTCGATCACCGAGCCGCGGTCCCGCACGGTGAACGGCACCTTCGTCCAGGTCGTCCCGTCCGCGGAACTCTCCAGGTACAGCAGGTCCGAGTCCTCGGTGTCGACGAACAGATCAAACGCCAGTTTCGCTCCACCGGCCGGTACGGCGACCTGCGTCGACAGGGTCGTGGTCGCGTTGTCCGTCGTACCGGAGAACCAGGCGTCCTTGCCGTGGCGCGGACCGACGCCGAGTGACAGCGCGAGCCCCTGGACGACGGCCCGGCGGGCCGGGTTGTTGCTGCCCCAGTTGCGGCTCGGGTGCACCCGGTTGGTCAGCAGGATCGCGAACGAGCGGGAGTCGAAGTCGATCACGATCGACGTGCCGGTGTAGCCGGTGTGGCCGGCCGTGCGCGGACCGGACAGGCCACCCATGTACCAACGCTGGTTCAGCTCGAAGCCGAGACCGTGGTCGTTACCCGGGAAGGCCTGGTTGAAGTTGGTGATCATCGCGGTCACCGAGGATTCCTTGAGGATCCGGGCACCGCCGTAGCTGCCGCCGTTCAGGAAGGTCTGGGCCAGCACCGCCAGGTCGTCCGCGGTGCTGAAGACGCCGGCATGTCCGGCGACTCCATCCAGTGACCAGGCGTTCTCGTCGTGCACCGAGCCCCACACCATGCCGCGCGGCGGCGAGGACTGGAACTCGGTCGCCGCGATCCGCGGCTTCTTCTTCGGGTCGGGGTTGTAGCCGGTGTCGCGCATCCGCAGCGGTTTCGTGATGCCGTCGGCGACCAGCTTGTCGAGCGTCTTGCCGGTCACCCGGTGCGCGACCTCGCCGAGGGAGATCAGGTTCAGGTCGCTGTACAGGTAGGTGCTGCCGGGCGGGTTCAGCAGCTTCGCGGTGAGCGCCAGCTGCAGCCGTTCCTCCGGCGTCTTGCCGGTGCTCCACAGCGGCAGCCAGGCCGGGAACCCGGTGGTGTGGGTGAGCGCCTGCCGGACCGTGATCGCCTCTTTGCCGTTCGCCGCGAACTCCGGCACGTAGGTGGCGATCGGCGTGTCCAGGCCGATCTTGCCCTTCTCGACCAGCTGCAGCACCACGATCGAGGTGAACAGCTTCGACACCGATGCCATGTCGAAGATCGTGTCGGTGCGCATGGGGATCTGCTGGTCGGCGGGAAGTTCTTCAGTCCCGTTCCCGGCTGAATTCACTGTGTACTTCAGCGCCAGACCGGTCGCCGTCCGGGTGACGATCTTCCCGTCGTGACCGAGCAGCGTGACCGCGCCGGCGTACAGGGGTTTCGCCGTACCGGCGGGACGGGTCCAGGCGTCCACCTGGGCCAGCGCCGCGTCGATCGGTGCCGGGTCGAGACCGGCCTTGACGGGGGTCGTGTCACGCAAGAGCGTGCCCTTCGGTGCGTACCCGGCGTACGGGCGGTCGAACCGGCCAGAGTTGTTGCCCTGAGCAACTGCAGGACTTGCCATCGTCACCATCACCGCAGAGGCTATCGTGAGCGCGGCGAGTCGTTTCACCGGTGTGCTCCCTTGTAGAGAAGGTACTTCGCGCGGCGGGCCGTCCAGGCATCGGTCTCGGACTTCCAGGCCGCCACGATCTCCTCGGCGGTCGCGTCCGCGGTCAGCATGGTGCGGAAACGGTCCGACCCGGTGAGCAGGTCGATCCACCGGCCGGGCGGGTTCTCGGCGCGCCAGGCGAACTCCGGGTACAGCTTGCGGGCCTCGACGATCATGTGCGTCGCCGCGGTGATCGCCTCAACCTTGTGCGGATCGGTGATCTGCACCTGGACGCCGCCGCAGAGCACGTTCGCGTTCTTGCTGATGCTCGGCGTGAAGTACGCCTCCCGGAACGCGACGCCCGGGATCTTCTTCGTCTGCAGCGCCTGCGCCCACTTGTAGTCGACGTACGGCGCTCCGATCAGCTCGAATGGCCGCGTCGTACCGCGGCCCTCAGACATGTTGGTCGCCTCGAACAGGCACAGTCCCGGATACAGCAGCGCGGTGTCGGGCGTCGGCATGTTCGGGCTCGGCATCACCCAGGTCAGGCCGGTGTCGTCGTACAGCTGGTCGCGCTTCCAGTTCTGCACCTGGATGACCTTGAGCTCCGTCAGCCGCGGGCCACCGGAGTCGAGCGGCAGGTACTCGGCGTTGAACAGCCGGGCCAGCTCACCCACGGTCATGCCGTGCTGCTGGATGATCTCCTCCTTGCCGACCCCCGAGGTGTAACCGGGCTTCAGCATCGGGCCCCGCGCGTACCCGCCGACCGGGTTCGGACGGTCGAGTACGACGAAACGCGCGCCGGTGCGGACCGCGGCCAGCATCGCCTCGTACATCGTCCAGATGTAGGTGTAGAACCGCGCACCGACGTCCTGGATGTCGAAGACGACGGTCTCGACGCCGGACTTGGTGTAGAGGTCGGCCAGCTTCGTCGCGGTGGCGCCGTACGCGTCGTAGACCATGATCCCGGTGCGCGGATCGACGTGGTCGCCTTCGGAACCGCCGGCCTGGGCACTGCCGCGGAAGCCGTGCTCGGGTCCGAAGACCGCGACCACGTTGACCTTCCCGGACGCGTGCATGGTGTCGACGATGTGGTTCAGGTCGGGCAGGATCCCGGTGGGGTTGCTGATCACGCCGACCTTCTGACCGGCCAGCGCTCGCCAGTCGTCGGCGGCCAGCGCCATCGCGCCGGTCATCACCTTGCCGTGGGACGGGCTTGCTTGGGCGGTCTGGAGGTCGACCAGCGGGGCGGCGGCGAGCACACCGGCACCCGCGAGCAAACTGCGGCGCTTCATCAGATCTCTCCTCGTTGCAGGCGTCAGAGGTGGAAGGACAGGTCGGCGACCACGGGACGATGGTCGCTGGCGGCAAGCTCCGCGGGTACGGCGGCCTGCCGGACCCGCAGGCCCGTGCCGACGGCGACGACGTCGATCCGTTTGACCGGGTCGACTGCCGGATACGTGTTCGGACCACCGGAGGTGGACTCCGCGACGGCCCATGCATCGGTGAGCCGGGTCCACAGCCCGGCGAGCTCCGGGGCGGCCGGGTCGGCGTTGAAGTCGCCGACGAGGATCTGCAGATCCTTGCGCCGATCCCCGGCCAGGATCTTCGTCGTGTCGCCGACCTGGAGCGCCCGGACGGACGGGTCCGCTCGGTAGTCCAGGTGCGTGCAGTACACGTGCAGCCGGCGACCGCGGACGTCGATCTCGGCCTCGAGGAACCCCGGCGCGAGTGCGGGCACCGGGTTCGGGTCCTGGGTGGACAGCCGGGTGATCGGATGGTTCTCGGTCCGGACCAGCGGGAACCGGGACAGTACGCCGACGCCGTACTCCCGGCGCGGTTGCCCGGCCGACGGCGGGTCGAGATCGTAGATCGGCGCGAACCCGGCGTACATCCCGAGTTTCGCGGCCAGCTCCGCGATGGTGTCGCGCCACTGGCTGCGGGCGTCCCAGTGGACGTCGACCTCCTGCAGCCCGATCACGTCGGCATCCAGGGCCTTCAGAGCCTGCGCGGTCCGGTCCAGGTCGAAGACGTTGTCCTCGCCGGCACCGGCATGAATGTTGTACGACGCAACAGTCAGCCGGGTCTGCCGTGGGTCGAAGGTGAGCCCGTGCCCGAACGGGTGCAGGGTCTCCGACGGATCGGGGTGCGCGGGGATCGCGACCGGCAGCTTGCCGGCCGGCGCGATCTCGCCGTACAGCACCTTGGCGAGCGCCGCCATCGACACGGCCGCGGTGCCGTACGTGGCCAGCGTGGTCTGCGCCGACGCGAAGTGCGCGACGTCGTACGGATCGCGGACGGCGACCACGATCACCGGACGGCCGGTCGCGAGCAGGCCGTTGACGAGCTTCTGTTGCTTGGCCTGCTTGTCGGTGACCTCGGTGTCCCAGGCCTTGTTCGTCAGGACGACGGTCAGATCAGCGTCCCCGGCCGCCGCCAGAGCGGCGTCGATCTTCGCGTCGGTCGGCGTCGTACCGGTGTCCTTGACCACCGCGGTCGCGCCCCGGTCCTGCAACGCCGTACCGAGACCGGCCGGGCTGTACCCGGCGACCAGGATCTTTCGCGGGGCCGGGGACAACGGCAGCAGTCCGGCGTCGTTCTTCAGCAGGGTCGTGCTGAGGTCGGCGATGCGCTGGGCATCGGCGTAGTTCGCCGCCGTGCCGACGACCTTGGCGACGCGGGTCAGGTCGACGTACGGGTGGTCGACGATGCCGGTCGCGAGCTTCAGCTTCAGGATCCGCTCGACGCTCTGATCGATCCGGGCCTCGCTGATCCGGCCGCCGCGGACCGCGGACAGCACCGAGTTGTAGGCCAGCCCGGGGTCGACGGGCATCAGGAGCTGGTCGACGCCGGCCTCGATCGCCCGGAGCGGGATCTCGGCGTCGCCGTACTTGTCCCGGACGCCCTTCATCCCCAGGGAATCGGTGATCACGACTCCGTCGAAGCGCAGCTGCTCGCGCAGGATCCCGGTCAGGATCGGCCGGCTCAGTGTCGCCGGATCACCGGACGGGTCGAGCGCAGGGACCACGATGTGCGCGGTCATGATCGAGTCGATGCCGGCCCGGATCGCCGCCTCGAACGGCGGCCGGTCGATCCGCGTCCACTCCTCCAGGGAGTGATCGATCACCGGGATGCCGGTGTGGCTGTCGGTCGCGGTGTCGCCGTGCCCGGGGAAGTGCTTGGCGGTCGAGACGATCCGTCCATCCCTCTGGTACCCCTTGACCTGCGCCGCGGTCAGCTCCGCGACCAGCGCGGGATCGGACGAGAACGAGCGGACGCCGATCACCGGGTTCAGCGGATTGATGTTGACGTCGGCGACCGGCGCGAAATCGGTGGTGACCCCGACGGCCTTCAGTTCCCGCCCGCCGAGCCCTGCCGCCAGCCGGGCGTACTGCGCCGACCGGGTCGCGCCGAGCGCCATCGCGCCGGGGAACTGGGTCGCGGGTGGGCCGACCCGGAACACGACGCCGTACTCCTGGTCGGTGCTGATCTGCAGCGGGATCCCGCTGTCGGTCAGGGACGCGCTCTGCAGGCCGTTGGACAGCCGGGCGATCTGCTGGGGGTCCTTCACCGAGTCGGTCCAGGCGAAGTAGATCACCCCGCCGAGATGGAACTTGCGCACCACGTCGGCCGGCGTCGCCACGCCGTACAGGCTGGTGTTGCGCGCGTCGGCCGTGTCCGCCGTCGGCCCGTAGGCGTAGCAGACGAACAGCTGGCCGACCTTCTGCTCCAGCGACATCCGGCGCAGGGTCTCGCGGACCCAGCGGTCGGTGCCGGCGTAGGCCGTCGTCGTCCCGGCGAGCGAAGTACCAGCAACAGAACCGGCAACGGCGGCCGCCGCGAGTCCGAGGGATTGGCGTCGGGTGAGTCGAAGGGGCAGCGGGGCAGGCATGGGCGGATTCCCCCATCAGTAATTGAATTACAGGCGCTCCCCCGCCACCCGAAAGTTACCCACCACGCCCACGGTGGGTCAAGGGCTAACTACACCGAGATGTCGACCGAGGGACGGAGGACCGCGGCCGCGGCGAGAGCTTCGTGAGCCGGGTTGTCCAGGAAAGCTTTGACCAGGGTCGGGTCGGCCGGGTGGTCCAGGCCGGGTAGGGCGATCTGCTCGTACGCCGCCTGGAAGCGCGGGCCCCAGCGACGGGTCCCCAGGCGGGCGGTGCGGGAGCAGTTGTCGACCATGTAGGCGACGTCGCGGGCGTGCATGTACGGCAGCAGCGAGTCGACCGCCTCGATCACGGACTCGTTGACGATCTCCGACCAGGCGTGGCCGCGCTCGGCGAACTCGTCGACCTGCGCCATCATCGTCGCCACGAACAGCCCCGCGGTCAGTGGATCGATGGTGGCCGGCGCCGAGTCACGGCGGGCACGAACCTCCGCGCCGTACGCCCACATCGGGCTGCCGCCGATCTCGGTCATCGGCCGGGAGGCGAGCCGCCGGTCGGCCAGGATCACACTGCGCAGCTCGGTGCCGTCGGCAACCTCGTCGTAGATCTCGGCGACCAGGTCACGGGCCGGGCCGTAGGCGGTGCTGTAGGCGCGATCGAACAGGTCCTGGTCGCTGGTCGCCGCACGGACGGCGGCCAGGCCGGACTGCGAGATGGTGCGCGCGATCGGACCGGTGATCGCCTCGGTGGAACGCTCGTACGCCGTCACCGGGTCGTCCCCGTCCAGGCGGAAGTGACGGTAGAGGGCCTCGACCAGACCGTGCACCGCGCCGAGCAGGATCGCCCGCTCACCGACGATGTCGGACAGGTACTCGTCCCGCAGCGTGGTGGCGAACGTGTACGGCGATCCGAGCCCGATCGACCAGGCGAGCGCGCGATCCGTGGCATGACCGTCGGGGTCGGCATGGACCGCGATGCTCGCGTTGATACCGGCACCGTTGACCGTCGCGCCCTGCTGGTACAAGCGCCGTACCGAGTCGCCCATCCCCTTCGGGCACACGGCGATCACCGGATGCCCGGCGGGGAAGTCGCTGCCGATCGCCGTCAGGTGCCCCAGCAGGAAGCCGTGCGACAGCCCGATCGTGGCTCCAGGCTTGAGTACTTCGAAGATCTTCGCGTGCTCGGCCGCCAGCGCCGCGTCCGCGATCAGCAGGATCACCAGGTCGGACGCCGCCGCCACCTCGAGCCAGTCCCCCAGCGTGCCGTTCGCCTCGGTGAACCTTTGCTCGCGCGCATCGTCAGCCGACGAGGATCCCGGCCGCAGTCCGACCGACACGGTCACCTCGGTCCCGGCCAGCGAGTCACGCAGGTTCTGGGCTTGGGCGCTCCCCTGCGGCCCCCAGCCCAGCACACCGATCCGCTGTACGCCGTGCAACGCCTGCGGCAGCAACGGGAACAGATCCCGCCCACCGCGCACGATGGTCTCGGTCCCGCCCGGCACGGTCATGGTCTCGGTCGTGAAGACCGACGAGGTGAAGGTACTCATGCCGTTCAGTTAAGGTCGATCCCAGGCATTGCAGCAAGCGCAACATCTGCACCGGGGCGTTGCAGGAGGTGAAACGTGGAACGGCGTGAGCTCGAACTGTTCCTGCATCTGGCTCGCACGCTCAACTACGGACGCACCAGCCTGGAGTGTCACGTCAGCGCGGCCACGCTGACGAGGACGATCCAGCGACTCGAAGCACGCGCGGGCGCCCGGTTACTCGACCGGGGTCCGCGCGGCGTCGTCCTGACCGCGGATGGTCAGCGGTTCACGGCGTACGCCGAGCGAGCGCTGGCGCTGTGGGAGGACTATCGGGCCGGTACCGGCGAGCCCGCCGAGTTGGCCGGGGACCTGAAGATCTTCGCGACCGTCACCGCGTGCCAGACGCTGCTGCCCGATCTGCTGGCGCCGCTGCGGGCGGCGCATCCGCAGATCCGGTTGGACATTCGCACCGGCGATGCAGCCGCTGCGCTGGCGCGGTTGGACGAGGGTGAGGTGGATGCGGCGGTTGCCGGCATTCCGAAGCGACTGCCGCAGAGCATGGTGACTCGGACGCTGGCCGTCACTGATCTGGTGCTCGTCAGCGCCGCCAACAGCGAGCCGGATGGTCCGTTCGTCGTACCAGCTCGTGGGTTGGTGCGGGCAGCGGCGTTCCGTTGGTTTCGCACGACCGGAGTGAAGCCGGTGATCGCGGCCGAGCCTGATGGGCATGAAGCATTGCTTGCGCTGGTGGCGCTCGGGTGCGGGACAGGCGTGGTGCCGAGGCTCGTGCTGGAGTCTTCGGCGGTGCGTGAGCGTTTGGTGGAACTGCCCGCGGATCTGGAACCTCTTACGATCGGGCTTTGCGCGCGGCGGGCCGACCTCCACCGCCCTTTGATCGCCGCCCTTTGGGGCCTGCGACCGTAGCCCCGGGGTAGAGCTTCGCCGGAACCAGCTGCGGTGGCAGGGGATCGGCGCCTTCCAGCTGGCGGATGAGTGCGTCGGTGCCGAGCTGACCGAGCTCCGGACCGGGTGTCCGCATGATCGTGAGCTCGGGGTTGGTGAGCGCCGCCATTTCCGGTGCCATCAGCAACGGAAGGACCGAGATGTCCGCGGGGACCTTCCGGCCGAGGCGGTTCAGGCCGGCCACGGCGCCGAGCGCGGCGAACTCGTTGACGATCAGGACGGCAGTGGTGTCCGGGTGGTCGCGGATCAGGGCGGCCATCGCTTCCTGACCCGCCATCGTCGATCCGGCAGACTCCATCACGACGGTCTCCAGGCCGTACTCCGCGGCGACCCGGCGATAGGCGGCTTCGGAACGGACGTACGGGCCGTAGGTGCTGAACAGCGGATCGTTGAGGTTGCCCGAGATCAGCACCAGCCTGCGATGACCGAGTTCGTACAGGTGCTCGACCGCGTCCTCGACCGTCCGGTCGAAATCGATGTCGACGTGCGACAGGCCCTCCAGCGAGCTCGTTCGCCCGATCATCGCGAACGGCGTACCCGTGTCCTGCAGGATCGTGACGCGAGGGTCGTCCAGCTGGACCTCCATCAGTACGACGCCGTCGACCAGGCCCTGGCCGACGAGCTCGGTCAGTTCGGTGCCGTCGTTGCCGACCGGCCAGAGCACCAGGTGGTAGTCCTGTTTGCGGGCCGCCTCGGCGGCGCTGGTGAAGAACTCCGCGGCGGAGAAGCCGAACTTGTGGTCGAGCGCCGGGTAGGCCATCGCGATGATGTGCGTACGCCGGCTGGCCAGCGCGCGGGCCACCACGTTGCGGCGGTACCCGAGCTCGGTCATCGCCAGCTCGATCTTCGCCCGGGTGGCCGCGGTCACCGGCTTCTTGTCGTTCAGCAGGAAGGACACGGTCGCGATCGACACGCCAGCACGGTCAGCAACGTCGCGCATCGTCACCATCGGATCCGTCCCCTCTGAACTCTTGACAGCAGTGTGACCCAAGGAACATAGTCCTTGGACACCTCAGTTAAGCGGTTTACCGCCCCTCAGAGCAAGTGCCAGGCAATCTTCCACAGCACGTGGTTAAGCGCTTTGATCGAAGGAGACCGAAGTCATGATCAGCAAGCGGATCGCCGCTGCGCTGGCGGGTGCGACGACGCTGTCGCTCGTGCTGGCCGCCTGCGGCGGCAACGGTGGCGGCGGCTCGGCGTCGTCCTCGTCAGGTGACACCGTCAAGAGCCTCACGATCCTGGACTACTACAACAACGACCCGGACAAGTCGTTGGTGCAGAAGGGCCTGGACTCGTGCGCGAGTCAGCTCGGCATCACCATTCAGCGGGAGACGGTGCCTGGTGACACCTTGATCCAGAAGGTGCTGCAGCAGGCCTCGTCGAAGACGCTGCCCGACGTCCTGATGCTCGACAACCCCGACGTACAGCAGATCGCCGCGACCGGCGCGCTGGCGCCCTTGAACGACATGGGCCTGACCGGGGACGGAGTCATTCAGGGCATGGTCGACGCGACGTCGTACCAGGGCAAGCTCTACGGACTGGCGCCGGTGACGAACACGATCGCGTTGTTCTACAACACCCAGATGCTGCAGGAGGCCGGCGTCCAGCCGCCGAAGACGTGGGACGAGCTGAAGACGGCGGCGAAGAAGCTGACCAAGCCCGGCCGCTACGGCATCGCGTTCAACGCCAACGCGACGTACGAAGGTTCGTGGCAGTTCCTGCCGGCGATGTGGACCAACGGCGGCGACGAGACCGACCTGACCAGCCCGCAGGTGGCGGAAGCCCTGCAATTGTGGGTGGATCTGGTGCAGTCGGGCTCGGCGTCGAAGAGCGTGATCAACTGGACCCAGGGTGACGCGAAGGACCAGTTCGTGGCCGGCAAGGCCGCGATGATGGTGAACGGTCCGTGGCAGATCCCCGCGCTGGAGAAGGCCCCGAACGTCAAGTGGGACGTGGTCAAGTTCCCGCTGAACAAGCCGGATCAGACACCGGTCGCGCCGCTGGGTGGCGAGGCCTGGACGGTCCCGCTGAACAAGGACCAGGCCAAGCAGCAGAAGGCCGCCGACTTCGTGAAGTGCCTGAACTCGGACGAGAACGAGCTGGCGTGGGCGAAGGCCCGGTTCACGATTCCGACCAAGACCGCGCTGCTCGACCAGTACGTCAAGGAAGTGCCCTCGATGAAGGCCTTCACCGAGCAGGTCAAGACCGCCCGCTCGCGGACCGGCAAGCTGGGCGACAAGTGGCCGGACGCCGCGAAGGTGATCTACCAGGCGATCCAGCTGGCGCTGACCGGTAAGGCCTCGGCCCAGGACGCCTTCAAGCAGGCTTCCGGCGGCTGATCTCATGGCCCACGCGACGCTCACCCGCACGTCGGAGGTGACCGGGCCGGGACCTGCACGCAGGTCCCGGCGCCACCGGGGTGAGGATCTGACCAAGGTCCTGTTCGTCCTGCCGGCCGCCCTGGCGATGCTCGCGCTGTTCGGCTACCCCGTGGTGAAGAACCTGGTGATGAGCCTGCAGGACTACAGCCTGCGGACCTTCTTCACCGGCGACGCACCATGGGTCGGGCTGAAGAACTACAGCACGGTCGTGACGGACAACCTGTTCTCGCAGGCGATGGTGAACACCGCGTTGTTCACCATCGGCTCGATCGTGTTCCAGTTCGCCATCGGGCTGGCGCTGGCGCTGTTCTTCCACCGGCGCTTCCCGCTCAGCGGCGTCCTGCGATCCCTCCTGCTGCTGCCGTGGTTGCTGCCGTTGATCGTCTCGAGTGCGACCTGGCGGTCGATCCTCGAGCAGGACAGCGGCATCCTCAACCGGACCTTGACCGGGCTGCACCTGATCAGCGAACCGGTGCCGTGGCTGAACTCGCCGTCGGTCGCGCTGATCGCGGTGATCGGGGTGAACATCTGGATCGGCATCCCGTTCAACGTGACCCTGCTGTACTCCGGGCTCGCCGAGATCCCCGACGAGTTGTACGAGGCCGGGCAGCTGGACGGTGCCACGGGCTGGCGCGCGTTCTGGTACATCACCTGGCCGAACCTGCGGGCGGTCGCGAGTGTGCTGCTGATGCTCGGCGTCGTCTACACGATCAAGGTGCTGGACATCATCCTCGGCCTGACCGGCGGCGGACCGGCCAATGCCACCCAGACGCTGGCGACGCAGTCGTACGAGCGGTCGTTCATCGACTTCAAGTTCGGCGAGGGCGCGGCTCTGAGCAACATCCTGATCGCGATCTCGTTCCTGTTCGCGATCTTCTACCTGCGCAGCACCCGCCGCGCGATCGACGAATAGGAGTACGACGATGACAGATTCCACCGTCCGTCGTGCGGTCTACACCGTGATCGGCGTACTGATCCTGGCCGTGATGCTGTTCCCGGTCTACTGGATGGTGAACGCCTCGCTGCAGCCGTCCGGGAACACGCTGACCGCCGGTTTCCTCCCGTTGCATCCGACGTTCAGCGGCTACAAGCGGGCCCTCGACGAGCAGGGCGGGAACCTCGTCACCAGCATGATCATCGCGGCCGGGACCGTCGTACTCAGCCTGGCCATCGCGACCCCGTGCGCCTACGCACTCTCGCAGTTCCGGTCCCGCTGGGTCTCGGTCGGGCTGCTGGCGATCCTGATCTCGCAGATGATTCCGGGCATCGTGATCGCGAACGCGCTGTACGCGGCGTACGAGCGGATCGGGCTGCTGAACTCGATCCCGGGCCTGATCGTGGCGAACTGCAGCAGCGGTATCCCGTTCGCGATCCTGATCCTGCGCTCGTTCATGATGTCGCTGCCGCCGTCGCTGGTGGAGGCCGCGCGGGTGGACGGTGCCGGGCTGTTCCGTGCGTTCGTCGCGATCGTGCTGCCGATCAGCAAGAACTCCCTCATCACCGCCGGGTTGTTCAGTTTCCTGTTCTCCTGGAGCGATTTCCTGTTCGCGCTGACGCTGACCACCAAGGGCGGCGTGCGGCCGGTGACGCTCGGGATCTACCAGTACCTCGGCACCCAGGTGCAGAACTGGAACGCGGTGATGGCGACCGCGGTGCTCTCGGCGATCCCGGCCATCGTGCTGCTGGTCGCCGCACAGAAGTACATCGCCGCCGGTGCCATCGGCGGAGCCGTCAAATAACTCTCTAAGGATTGACTATGACGATTCGTGTACTCGTCTGGGGCGAGAACCGGCACGAGCAGGTCGAGCCGCACGTCGCCGAGATCTACCCCGACGGCATGCACAGCACCATCGCCAACGGAATCAGCGAGAACCTGGGCGACGAGGCCAAGGTCGGTACGACGACCCTCGACGAGCCGGAGCACGGACTGACCGAGGAGGTGCTGGCCGAGACCGACGTACTGGTGTGGTGGGGTCACGCCGCGCATGGTGAGGTCGAGGACAAGGTGGTCGAACGCGTGTACCAGCACGTGTTGTCGGGTATGGGCCTGGTCGTGCTGCACTCCGGTCACTGGTCGAAGATCTTCGGCAAGTTGATGGGTACGTCGTGCACCCTGCGCTGGCGTAGTGAGCGCGATCGCGAGCTGGTCTGGACGGTGAACCCGACGCACCCGATCGCGCAGGGTGTGCCGCACCCGATCGAGATCGAGCAGCAGGAGATGTACGGCGAGTTCTTCGACATCCCGGTCCCGGACGAACTGATCTTCGTGTCGTCGTTCTCCGGCGGCGAGGTGTTCCGGTCCGGCTGCACGTTCCGCCGGGGGCACGGGAAGATCTTCTACTTCTCGCCCGGCGACCAGGACTACCCGGTGTACCACCACAAGGACGTCCGCAAGGTGATCGCGAACGGGGTCGCGTGGGCGATGTCGGACCGGCCGGAGCGCGCCGTTCCGACGCTGCTGCGGTACGAGAGCGGCGACTTCTTCAACGGTCACGGGTACGCCGGGCCGATCGAGGAGCCGGCGGATGCCTGACCCCTTGCGCGTTCTCCAGGTCGGCGCGGGCGGGATGGGCCGCGCCTGGCTTCGGACGATCGCCGACAATCCGGAGGTCGAGCTCGTCGGATTGATCGACCTCGACGTGGACGTGGCCCGGGCTGCCGCCGACGAGCACGGATTCGGCGACGTCCCGGTGGCGACCTCGATCGACGAGCTCGCCGGCGGCGCTGACGCGGTCATCGACGTGACCGTGCCGGTCGCGCATCCCAAGGTCAGTGTGGATGCCTTGTTGCGTGGGCTTCCCGTGCTCTGCGAGAAGCCGCTGGCCGAGACGGTCCGGGAGTGCCTGGCGATGGTCGCGGCGTCGGAGGTGAGCGGGAAGCTGTTGATGGTCTCGCAGTCCCGTCGCTACTTCCGGGCCGGAGCTGCCTTCGGCCGGCAGCTCGCTGAGCTCGGCACGATCGGGTCGCTGTCGTGCGAGTTCTTCAAAGCCCCGCATTTCAGTGGATTCCGGGAGCGGATGGCCGAGCCGCTGCTGGTCGACATGGCGATTCACCAGTTCGACCTGTCCCGCAAGCTGATCGGCTCCGAGCCGGTGTCGGTCTACTGCGAGTCGTACAACCCCGACTGGAGCTGGTTCGACGGCAACGCGGCGGCTTCCGCCATCTTCCAGTTCGCCGATGGCACCCGTTTCGCCTTCACGGGCAGCTGGTGCGCACCAGGGCTGGAGACATCCTGGAACGGCAGTTGGCGGGCGAGTGCCTCAGGCGGTACGGCGACCTGGGACGGAGACAACCCGCCCGTCGCGGAACTCGCGACCGGTGAAGCCCTGCCGGCTGTCCTGGCCGACGATCCCGAACAGATCGCCGGCTCGCTGGTCGAGTTCGTCGCCGCGGTCCGCGAGTCGACCGTCCCGCAGTCCGAGGTCCACTCCAACGTGATCAGCGTCGCCATGGTCGAGGCCGCCGTACGCTCGGCCTCGCTCGGTACTCCGGTGCGGATTGCGGACGTCATCACCGACGCCCACACCGAGGCACTGGACACCGTCCAGGACCCGACCCTGCTCGCCGCCCTGCGGGCCTGGCCCGACCCACTGAAGGCAGTCGGCCTGGAACCCTGAGCTCCGCGGTATCCGGGAGACCAGTACGCCGGAGAAGCGCAGGCTTCTCCGGCGTACGACGTCTCGGGGCAGGCAGGGGCGGCGAGCTCATCCCCCGTGAGGGATGGGCGGCACGGACCCTGAACCTAACGTGGCCGTCGAGAGGAAGACCGGTCCTAGACGCCTGGCGTCGAGACGAGAGGACGTCGACCCGTGCCGGACACAGGAATCGACCGCAGCCAGCTCCCGATCCGGCGACCACGGTTCGCAGGAGCGACGGAGCGGACACTCTCCGGCTCCGCGCCGGACTGGAACCAGGCGAGCCACGTGCAGCCGCCCGACGGTGCGCCGAATGTGCTCCTCGTCCTGATCGACGACGCCGGCTTCGGTAATCCGAGTACCTTCGGCGGTCCGATCCAGACGCCCAACTACACGCGGCTCGCCGAGAACGGCCTGCGGTACAACCGCTTCCACGTCACGGCACTCTGCTCGCCGACCCGGGCGGCGCTGCTGACCGGGCGCAACCACCACCGCGTCGGCTTCGGCATGGTGGGCGAATTCTCCGGCCCCTTCCCCGGCTACAACGCGACCATCCCCCACGATTGCGCGCCGTTCCCGCGCATCCTCCAGGAGAACGGCTACCTGACGGGCGGCTTCGGGAAGTGGCATCTGACCCCGGACAACCAGCAGGGGTTCTCGGGACCGTTCGACCGGTGGCCGACCCGGCTCGGATTCGACTACTTCTGGGGCTTCCTCGGCGGCGAGGCCGGACAGTACGACCCGCTGATCGCCGAGAACCAGAAGATGATCGGCGTCCCCGCGGCGAAGGGCGCCGATCCGTACTACATGCAGGATGACCTCGGCGACCAGACGATCGACTGGCTGCACCGGATCCGCTCCGAGAAGCCGACGACGCCGTGGTTCGCCTATGTCGCCACCGGCTGCAGCCACGCGCCGCACCATGTGCCACGCAAGTGGTCGGACAAGTATCGCGGCGCGTTCGACGAGGGCTGGGACGTGATGCGTGAGCAGACGTTCGCGCGACAGAAGGCGCTGGGCGTCGTCCCCGCCGACGCGCAACTGCCGCCGCGCAACGACGCGTTCCCGACCTGGGACTCACTCGACGAGACGCACAAGCGCCTCTACGCCCGTCAGATGGAGGTCTACGCGGGGTACTCCGAGAACGCCGACTGGAACATCGGCCGGATCGTCGACGCGATCGACGAGATGGGCGAGCTGGACAACACCGTGATCGTCTGGATCTGGGGCGACAACGGCGCGAGCATGGAGGGCACGCTCACCGGCACGTTCAACGAGATGACGACCCTGAACGGGATCCCGCTCACGCCCGAGCAGCAGATGGGGCTTCTCTTCAAGCAGGGTGGTCTCGAGGCCTGGGGCGGCGAGCAGCTCGCCCCGCACTACTCGGCCGGGTGGGCCTGGGCCGGCAACACGCCGTTCGACTGGGGCAAGCAGGTCGCCTCGCATCTCGGCGGCACGCGGAACCCGCTGGTTGTGCATTGGCCGAGCGGCATCAGCGACGCGGGCGCACTGCGGAGCCACTACACGCACGTGACCGACATCGGCGCGACGGTCCTCGACCTCGCCGGGATCCCGATGCCCGACTCGGTCGACGGCGTCGAGCAGCAGCCGTTCGACGGTGCCACCTTCGCCGACTCGTTCGCGGACCCGGCCGCGCCGGAGCGCCACACGCAGCAGTACTACGAGATCCTCGGCAACCGGGCGATGTACAAGGACGGGTGGCTGTACTGCCAGCGGATGCAACGGATCCCGTGGTCGTTCGACCCGGAGGCGCTCAAGAAGTTCGGGCCAGGCTGGGATCCCGACGCCGATCCGGTCGAGCTGTACTACCTGCCCGACGACTTCACCCAGTCGAAGAACCTGGCCGCCGACCATCCGGACAAGACGAAGGAACTCGCCGAGCTCTTCTGGGCGGAGGCCGACCGCAACAACGTGCTGCCGCTGCTCGGCGGACTGACGTCGTTCTTCGGCATGGTGCCGCCGTTGCCGGAGGAGTCGAAGTTCGTCTTCCGGGGCGACATCCAGAACATCCCGAGCGGGATGATTCCACGCATCTACAACCACTCCTACACGATCAGCGCCGACCTGGTCGTGCCCGAGGGCGGCGCGGAGGGAGTGATCGTTGCCGAGGCCGACCATCTCGGCGGCTTCGCGCTCTTCGTGCAGGACGGGCTGCTCAAGCACACCTACTCGATGCTCGGGGTGTTCGTGTACACGCAGGCGGCCGAGCAGCCGCTGCCGACCGGCGAGGTCGCTGTCGAGCTCGTGTTCACGGCCGACGCGCCGAAACCTGCGACCGGCGGTGAAGTGACGCTGCTGGTCAACGGCGAGCCGGTCGCCACGGGGCGGATGGAGCACACGGTGCCGGGCCGCTTCTCCGGCTACTCCGGCATGGACATCGGTCGCGACAACGGCCTGGTCGTCGACCGCAGCTATGCCGACAAGGCGCCGTTCGCCTTCACGGGCGAGATCAAGCAGGTCGTCTTCGACGTCGCGCCCGACCTGACCGACGAGGACAGGCACGCGCTGAACGAGCACGCGGCTCAGGCCCTGGCGGCCCATGCCGCGAGCGCCTGAGACGCAGGGCGAAAAGGAGCATCATGAGTGACAAGGACCAGCTGGACGTCCTGATCGCTGTCTACCTCATCCCGGACTTGGCGCAGCAGGACTTCGACGCCTACACCAAGCTCGCGGCCGACGGCGGGATCACCACCGACGGGGTGGCTCTGGTCCTCAAGGACGCTGACGGCGAGGTCACCGTCAAGGAGACCGGCGACCACCTGGGTCACAGAGGAGCCAAGGCTGGAGCCGGCGTCGGCCTCGTCATCGGGCTCTTCGCCCCACCGCTGCTGGCGTCGACGGTCGTCGGTGCCGCGGTCGGCGGGCTGGCCGGGAAGTTCGCTCGCCACCGCGTGAAGGCCGGTATCGGCGACAAGCTCGACGACGCGCTTCCGCCGGGATCGGCCGGCATCATCGCGATCTACGCGCATGCCGGGGCCGACGCGGTCGCGGGGGCGCTCAGCAACGCGATCCGCACCTCGATCGCCCAGATCGACAAGGCCTCGGCGGACGAGCTGAAGGCCGGGCTGAAGGAAGCATCCGCCGGACTCTCGGGCTAGGCACCCGATGATCGAGCTGATCGACGGGCTCCCCGACGGGGTCGTCGGCCTCGTCGCGATCGGGCAGATCGAGTCCGCCGACTACGACGCGGTCGCGGCGCCGGCGGTGCACAAGGCGCTGGAGCGTCACCCCCGGATTCGCGTCATCCACGTACTCGACGACCGCTTCGACGGCTACACCGCCGGGGGCGCGTTGCAGGACGCCATCCTCGGCCTGGCCCACCCACGCTCCTTCGACCGCATCGCCGTCGTCTCGGACGCGGACAGCATCCGCCGACTCGTCACGCTCGCGGGCTGGTCCATTCCCGGCGAGGTCAAGCTGTTCCCGAACCGGGAGCGCGAGCAGGCGACGGCATGGGCCGTCGAAGGCCTCGCAGCACCCTGATGGCGTGGCTCCCCGGCCCGGTCGAGTGGGAACCACGCCCGCGAGGCGTTTCGCGTGGCTAGAGCTTGAGAGCGGCGGCTACCGTCTCCGCCAAGGAGTGGGCGATCTCGTGCGCGGTGTCCGAGGACTCGGCTTCGACCATGACCCGGACCAGCGGCTCGGTGCCGGAGGGACGGAGCAGGACGCGGCCGGTGTCGCCGAGCCGGATGGTGGCATCGGCGACCGCGGACTGGACCGCCGGATCGTCGCCGGCGCGGGACTTGTCGACGTTCTTCACGTTGACCAGGACCTGCGGCAGGCGAGTCATCGCACCGGCCAGATCGCTCAGGCTCTTGCCGGTCTGGGCGAGCCTGGCGAGCAGCATGACCGCGGTCAGCGTGCCGTCGCCGGTGGTGGCGTGGTCGGACAGGATCACGTGCCCGGACTGCTCACCGCCGAGCTTGTGGCCGCCGGCCTTCATTGCCTCGAGCACGTACCGGTCGCCGACCTTGGTCTGCTCGACCGCGATCCGCTCCCGGACCATCGCCTGGACGAAGCCCAGGTTGCTCATCACGGTGGCGACCACGGTGTCGTTGGACAGCCGACCGCTGTCGCGCATGGCCAGCGCCAGGATCGCGAGGATCTGGTCGCCGTCCACGAGCTCGCCGTTCGCGTCCACCGCCAGGCAGCGGTCGGCGTCACCGTCGAGGGCGATCCCGAGGTCCGCCCGGTGACCGATCACCTCGCGCTGCAGGCCCTCCAGGTGCGTGGAGCCACAGTTCAGGTTGATGTTCAGTCCGTCGGGTGCGGCGGCGTACGTGATCACCTCGGCACCCAGCCGGCGCAGGGCCTCGGGCGCGGTCTGGGACGCGGCGCCGTTGGCGCAGTCGATCACGACCTTCAGGCCGTCGAACCGGTTCGGCGCGGAGCGGACCAGGTGCGAGACATAGGTCTCGAAGCCCTGCCCGTCGTCGAACACGCGACCCACGGCCGCGCCGGTCGGGCGCTGCCACTCCTCGCCCATCCGGGCCTCGATCGCGTCCTCGATCACGTCGTCCAGCTTGATGCCACCGCGCGCCAGGAACTTGATGCCGTTGTCCGGCATCGGGTTGTGGCTGGCGGACAGCATCACACCGAGATCGGAACCGGTCGAGCCGGTCAGGTACGCCACGGCCGGCGTCGGCAGCACGCCGAGCCGGACCACGTCGACGCCTGCGCTGGCCAGACCGGCCACCACGGCGGCTTCCAGGAACTCACCACTGGCACGCGGATCCCGCCCCACAACGGCGCGTGGCCGATGCCCTTCGAAGGCACCGGCCTCGCCGAGTACGTGAGCTGCCGCGACCGAGAGGTCGAGCGCCAGCTCCGCGGTCAGGTCCACGTTCGCCAGGCCACGGACTCCGTCCGTGCCGAACAAACGACCCATCAGATAATCAGCGCTTGCTGTACTGCGGCGCCTTGCGGGCCTTCTTGAGACCAGCCTTCTTCCGCTCCTTGATCCGCGCGTCACGGGTGAGCAGACCGGCCTTCTTCAGACCCGGGCGGTTCGCCTCCTCGTCGGCGGCGTTCAGGCAACGGGCCACACCGAGCTGCAGCGCACCGGCCTGGCCGGTGATGCCACCGCCGTTGATCCGGGCAATCACGTCGTACGAACCCTCGAGGCCCGCGACGACGAACGGCTCGTTCACGTGCTGCTGGTGCACCTTGTTCGGGAAGTAGACGTCCAGCGGCTTGCCGTTGACGGTCCAGTTACCCGTGCCGGGGACGAGACGCACACGCGCCACGGCCTCCTTGCGGCGACCGGTGGCGCCGGCCGGGTTGATCACCGCGACCCGACCCGTCTCGGCGCGCTGCTCCGGAGTCGGGTTCGTCTCGGAGGTGTAGGCGACCGGGCCCTCGCTGTCGATGGGGACCTCGGGGTCGAGTTCTGCGGTATCGGTGGTGATGTCGCTCACGCTGTGAATCCTCGTTTACCTGGCTCGTCGATCGCTCTACTGGGCGATCTGGGTGATCTCGAACGGCTTCGGCTGCTGGGCCGAGTGCGGGTGCTCCGGACCGGCGTACACCTTCAGCTTGGTGAGCAGCTTCCGGCTCAGGCGGTTCTTCGGCAGCATGCCCCAGACAGCCTTCTCGACGGCCTTACGCGGGTCCTTGTCGAGGATCTCGCCGATCGGCGTGGCCGTCAGACCACCCGGGTGACCCGAGTGGCGGTACGCCAGCTTGTCCGTCCGCTTGGTGCCGGACAGGGCGATCTTGGAGGCGTTGATGACGACGACGAAGTCACCGCCGTCCACGTGCGGCGCGAACGTCGGCTTGTGCTTGCCACGCAGCAGGGTGGCGATCTGGACGGCAAGCCGACCGAGCGTGACGTCGGTGGCGTCGATCACGTGCCACTCACGGGTGACGTCAGCAGGCTTCGGGCTGTACGTGCGCACGGTCGTTGACCTTCGTTTCTCAGAGGTTGACAAAACTGGTACGTCGGCGAGCGGTCCGCCGACGTGGCTGTGTGCAGGTAACGGACCTGGAACGCACAACAGCAGCCCAGAATACCGGCGACGGCGCCCCGGGGTCAAAGCGAGCCCAGGCGCTCAGGAGCCCCCGGCTTGGAAGCAGCTGAGGACAGCACTAGTTTAGCGGTGAAGATTGCAGTCCGAACCCGCGTCCCGCCGGCTGACTTACCCTCATTCATCCAGGCGATGACGCCAGCTTCCGAAGAGGGCATTGTGACCGAACAGTCGCTCACCGTCCGGGACAACCGGACCGGCAAGGACTTCGACCTTGCCATCACCGATGGCACCATCCGTGCCGCCGACCTCAAGCAGATCAGCGCATCCGACGACGACGGCGGGCTCGCCACCTACGACCCCGGCTTCGTCAACACGGCCTCGTGCCGTTCCTCCGTCACCTTCATCGACGGCGACAAGGGCATCCTGGAGTACCGCGGTTACCCGATCGAGCAGCTCGCCGAGCAGTCGAACTACCTCGAAGTGGCCTACCTGCTGGTCAACGGCACCCTGCCGAACAAGGCGGAGTACGAGGCCTGGGCACACGACGTGACGTATCACACGTTCGTGCACGAGAACCTGAAGACCTTCATGCAGGGCTTCCGCTACGACGCGCACCCGATGGGGATGCTGCTCGCGTCGGTCGGGGCGCTGTCCACGTTCTACCCCGAGTCGCGCAACGTCTTCGACGAGGAGTCCCGGGCACTGCAGATCCGGCGGCTGATCGCGAAGATGCCGACGCTCGGCGCGTTCGCGTTCCGGCACGCCCAGGGCAAGCCGTACGTGTACCCGGACAACGAGCTCAGCTACACGGCGAACTTCCTGTCGATGCTGTTCAAGATGAGCGAGCCCAAGTACGCCTCCGACGATCGCCTGGTGCGGGCGCTGGAGATCCTGTTCATCCTGCACGCCGACCATGAGCAGAACGCCTCCACCAACGCGGTCCGAGCGATCGGCTCCACCCAGGTCGACCCGTACACGGCGGTTGCCGGCGGCATCGGCGCGCTCTACGGCCCGCTGCACGGTGGCGCCAACGAGGCGGTGCTGAAGATGCTCCGCCGGATCGGCTCGGTCGACCATGTGCCGTCGTTCATCGAGGGCGTGAAGGCCGGCGAGGAGCGGCTGATGGGCTTCGGCCACCGGGTCTACAAGAACTACGACCCGCGGGCCAAGATCATCAAGAAGGCCGCCGACGACGTGTTCGAGGTGACCGGGATCAACCCGTTGCTGAAGATCGCCGTCGAGCTGGAGAAGATCGCGCTGGAGGACGAGTACTTCGTCTCCCGCAAGCTCTACCCGAACGTCGACTTCTACTCCGGCCTGATCTACGAGGCGTTGTCGTTCCCGCCGGAGATGTTCACCGTGCTGTTCGCCATCCCGCGCACCTCGGGCTGGCTGGCCCAATGGCTGGAGATGCTCGGCGACGGCGACCAGAAGATCGCCCGCCCCAAGCAGATCTACACCGGCGCCCGAGGCGTCCAGTACGTCCCCATGGGCGACCGCTGACCCCACACACAAGAACGGCCCCTCCCTTACGGAGGGGCCGTTTCTCGTATCCGCAGAAAGAACGGCTGCGTTAAGTGGTGGGAGCGGTTAGCTTCGGGGGATGGGCATGTTGGAGGGGAAGGTTGGGCTGGTTACGGGGGCCAGTCGGGGGGTGGGGAAGGGGATCGCGCTCGGGCTTGGGGAGCAGGGGGCGACTGTGTATGTGACGGGGCGGACGGAGACCGGCGGGGCGCAGCCGACGCCGTTGCCGGGCACGGTGCAGGAGACGGCCGCGGAGGTGACGGCGCTGGGTGGGCGTGGGGTGGCGATCGCCTGCGACCATCGCGACGATGAGCAGACCAGGAGGGCCGTCCGGCAGGTGGTGGACGAGGCCGGGCGGCTCGACGTACTGGTGAACAACGTTTGGGGCGGCTACGAGTACTTCTGGGACGGCACGCCGTTCTGGGAGGAGGCCGGCTTCTGGACCCAGCCGATCGAGCGCTGGGACTCGGCCTTCCAGGCCGGGGTGCGCGCCCACTACGTGACCACCGTGGCGGCGGCTCCGACGATGGTCACCCAGGGATCGGGCTTGATCGTCAACGTGTCCTCGGAGGGCGCCGTGAAGACCGACACCGGCGTCGCCTACGGCGCGGCGAAGGCGGCCACCGACCACCTGGTCGCCTGCATGGCCCATGAACTCCGCGACCACGGCGTGACCGCGGTGTCGTTGTACCCAGGCCTGGTCCGCACCGAGTCAGTCCTACGAGCAGCCGAGTACATCGACCTGTCCGACTCGGAGTCCCCGTTGTTCGTCGGCCGAGCAGTAGCAGCCCTGGCCGCCGACCCTGACGTCACCCGCCACACCGGCCAGGTCGTCAGTACCGCCGGGCTCGCCGAGGAGTACGCCTTCACCGACCCTGGGTGATGTGCAGTGATTGGAGATGGCCCCGGGCGGGCTTGGTGCCTCGGTCCGGGGCCATCCGGCGCCTCTGCCGACTACGACGCGGCCGGGGCGCCGGCCGGTTCCCGGAGTTTCGCGACGAGCTGGTCGACCTGGCCACGGGCCCGGATCATCGCCAGGTGGTCGATGTAGTCGCGGGACTCGACGATCAGGCCGTCGCGGACCCGCAGGACGAAGATGGCCGGCACGGTGAACGGCTCACCGGTCGCGATCACGGTCCCGGCGTACTCGAACTCGGCGACGACCACCTCGGGGTCGGTGGACTGATGGACCCGGATGTTCTCCGGCTGGAACCGCACCACCTCGGTGACCCGTGGACCGTTCGCGCCGAAGTGCTCCCGGAGCGCGTCGCGGGACAGCAGCGGGTGGTCGCCGTACGGATTCATCGGATGCCGTACGTCGGTCTGTTCGGCGTACAACTCGGGGAGCACCGCGAAGTCGCGGTCGGCGACGCCGTGGACCAGCTTCAGGAAGACCTCTTCGGGAGTCATCGGGGTTCCTCACAAGGTTAAATGGAGTGACGACTCCGAATATACGGAGTGGTGACTTCGTTTACAACCCGGGCGCGGTCTGGCGCGTCTCCTAGGCTGAGGGCGACGAAGGGGAGCAGGGTGCGAGCAGACGCGCGGGACAACCGGGCCCGGATCATGACCGCGGCGGACGAGGTCTTCGGGCGGTCGCCGAGCGCGTCCACCGACGACGTGGCGCGGCTGGCCGGCGTGGGGATCGCGACCGTGTTCCGGCACTTCCCGACCAAGACCGAACTGCTCGAGGCCGTGCTCACGCTGCGGCTGGAACGGCTGCGCGACCGGGCGCTGGAGCTGGCGGACAGCGATGATCCGGGTACGGCGTTCTTCGGATTCTTCACGCAGGTCGTGTCGGAGTCCGCGTCGAAGCTGGCGATCGCCGAGGCGCTCGGCGCGGCCGGCTCGGTGGCCGGAGCGGACGCACGGCAGGCGGGCAGCGGTCTGCGGGAGGCGTTCGACGGGCTGCTCACGCGGGCTCAGCGGGCGGGCGCCGTACGGAAGGATGCCGAGTTTCCCGAGGTTTACGCCCTGCTGATCGGCGCCTCGCGGGGCGCGACCGCGACCGGGCTCGAGCCAGACATCCGGGATCGGATGCTGGCGTTGATCTACGACGGCCTGAAGCCGCGTTCGTGAGGCGGCGCTGGTCTCGTCGGCACCGGGTCGTGCTGGTGGTCGCGCTCGCCATCGTCCTCCTGGTCTCGGCGTACCCGATCTCCCTGCGGGTGGCGTACGCCGGTGAGCCCTCGGCGGAGGCACGGACGCGCAACCACGACGCGTTGTGGCTAGGGCATGCGTGGGTGGACGGACGGAAGACGGCGGCTGACGTCACTGCGCTGGCCAAGCGGCTGGACGGCACGGGGATCCGGGACCTGTACGTGCACACGGGGCCGTTGGAGCACGACGGGTCGTTGCCATTGGCAAAGGTTTCGCCGCGGGCCGCGTGGTTCGTGGCAGCTGTGCGCGCTGCGGCTCCCGACGTCCGCGTGCAGGCGTGGTTGGGTGACGTCGTTCAGCCGGTGAAGAACCCTGGCATGGATCTGGACGACCCGGCCGTCCGGAAACGAGTGGTGGCGTCGTCGGCCGCCGTACTCGACCAGGGCTTCCAAGGTATCCACTTCGACTTCGAGCCGGTGCACTCCGGGTCGAAGGGCTTCCTCGCCGTGCTGGACGAAACACATGTGCTCACAGCTGCCCGCGGCGTACCACTGTCGGTTGCAGCGGCCCAGATCGACCCACTCTGGCATTTGAATACCTTGGGCAAGTGGTGGTCACAGGACTACTTCGGTGAGGTCGCCCGCCGGGTCGAGCAGATCGCCGTGATGTCCTACGACACCGCCATGCCTCTGGAGTCCTTGTACGGCGGCTATGTCGCCAAGCAGACCAAGCTGGCACTCGAGGTCACTCCCCCATCCACAGACCTCCTGATGGGACTCCCGGCGTACTGGGAGAGCAATCCGTCCCACTGGGGCCACGCGGAAACCGTCCAGGCCGCGGTAAGAGGCGCTCGCCTGGGACTGGGCACCTCGAGCCGGCAGAACTTCGGTCTGGCCATGTACGTCGACTTCACGGCCACCCCGGACCACTGGGCGGCGTACCGCGACGGCTGGTGCGCCGCCCCCTAGAACGGGTTCCAGATGACCAGCAGCAGTACTACGCAGACCACAGTGTGCAGACCCTCAGTCGCGAGGAAAGGCGTGGCCCGACGTCGGCCCGGTGGCGTGGGCACAGCGATCGGCGCGGCCAGCAGGACACCGGCCAAGGCCGGCCGGTGCCACCAGGCGGCCGGCTCCAGCGGCAGGGACCAGGGCAGCTCGGGAATCTCCCGGGCCGGATCCACCAGCCTGGCCCCCGTCGCGGGAGGAGGTCCGCTGCTGCTGTCGTCGGCGCCGAGGTCGATGCTGTCGACGGACTCCCGGCTCCACGGCGTACGGCGCGGTCCACGCAGCGGCGCGATCGGCCGGAGTGGAACGTCGCCGATCAGGACCGTCGGCCAACTGCCCTCGGCGAGGTCACCGACCAGCAGGGCGTCACCGCGGTAGCGCCGCAGCGTGTGGGTCCACTCCTGGCGGACCGCTGCCGGAGCGTCGTCCTCGTCGTCCAGACCGTCGATCGCGGCGAACAATCGCTCGTCCGCCTCCTCGTCGTCCAGCTCGAGGTTCACGAAGCCCAGGAGTACGCCGTCGGTGGAGCTGATAGCAAAGAGCCCCGAGGCGTCCGGGGCGATCCGGATCGGCAACGCCTCCGCTCTCCAGGCCTGGCGCGGACGAGCCCGGCGGCGCCCGAGGTCGCGGAGCACCAGGAGGATCGCCAGCGCCCACGCACCGCCGGCGACCGTGTACCACGGGGTGTAGTCCGAGGGCTCGGCCTGCAGCCGGATCCAGTCGCGGTCGACGGGATCGATCAGCACCGGGACCCGCGTCCCGGGTGGGTAGTCGTCGATGACAGTGGCGGTGCTGGTGCTGCCGTCCGGCAGCTTGAGACGCAGATCGCCGTCGTCGGTGTGGCCGTCGGCCACGGCCGTCTGCTCGATTGCCCGCCAGATGTGCGCTTCCTCCCGCTGGGTCTGCCAGTTCATGACTCCCCAAGCGGCCGCTCCCACGAGCACCAGTACGGCGGCGACGCCGAGCCGGCCGGTGAAGCCGGGCGGCCGCGCGCCCGGAACCATCACCGGTCTCCTCGGCAGCTCCGCGGTCAGAGCTCGCTGCCGGCGGTGGCCGAGGACCAGCCAGATCAGCAGGACCGCGCAACCGGCGGCGTACACGGTCCATGCGGTCCGAGCCCCGGCCACATCGTCGTACCGCAACTCCAGGACGAGGAACAGCAGACCGGCGGTCGCAGCCAGGCGGGGCCGCCACCACCACAGCACCAGGGACGCGAAGCAGGCGATCATCGCCAGCGAGAACGTCCGATCCGGGCCGCAGACCGTCGGATCCGTGACCGAGCACGGCCGATCGTCCGACGCGATCGACACCACGAGCGCCGCGACCCATCCGACCGGCATGAGCCACCGGTAGAGCCAGCTGGGTACGACGGTGCCGGCCCAGCGGGCAGCCAGCTCAGCTGTCATCCAGGTTCCCCCCTCGCTGCTGTGGGAGAACCTTAATGGTCAGCGTGCCCGCTCGACGCGGCCTTCGTCCCAGACTGGTTCGTTGGATTCGTAGACGGAGCCATCGGCCCCGAAGACCAGGTGACGGTCGAAGCCGCGGGCGAACCAGCGGTCGTGGGTGACAGCCAGGACGGTGCCGTCGAAGGAGTCGAGGCCTTCCTCCAGGGCCTCGGCCGACTCGACGTCGAGGTTGTCGGTGGGCTCGTCGAGCAGGAGCAGCGTGGCGCCGGACAACTCGAGCAGGAGGATCTGGAACCGGGCCTGCTGCCCGCCGGACAGACTGTCGAAGCTCTGCTCGGCCGCGTGGGCCAGCTCGTAGCGGTCCAGCTTCCGCGACGCCAGCTCGCGGCCCATGCCCTCCCGATGGTCGTCGCCCCGGTGCAGGATCTCCAGCAGCGTTCGGCCGACCAACTCCGGGTGCTCGTGGGTCTGTGCGAACCAGCCCGGCCGGACGCGCGCTCCCAGCTTGGCTTTACCGGTGTGCGCGACCGGCGCGATCTCCACGTCGCCGACCGGCTGGTGCTCCACGTCCGGATCCGACCCACCGTTGGCGAGCAGCCTCAGGAAGTGCGACTTCCCCGAGCCGTTCGAGCCGAGTACGGCGACGCGTTCGCCGTACCAGACCTCCAGGTCGAAGGGCTTCATCAGGCCGGTCAGCTCCAGGCGCGTGCAAACGACCGCCCGCTTGCCGGTGCGGCCCCCGGTCAGCCGCATGCTGACCTTCTGCTCGCGCGGCAGCGCCTGCGGCGGGCCCGCCTCCTCGAACTTGCGCAGCCGGGTCTGCGAGGCCCGGTAGCGCGACGCCATGTCGGAGTTGTACGCCGCCTTCTGCTTGTACATCAGCATCTGGGCCCGGAGCTTCGCGTGCTCCTCGTCCCAGCGTTTCCGCAGCTCCTCGAACCGCTCGAACCGGTGCTGCCGCGCCTCGTGGTACGTCTTGAAGCCACCGCCGTGCGTCCAGGCATTGTTGCCTGCTGCACCTAGTTCCACGGTGACGATCCGGGTCGCGGTGTTGGCCAGCAGCTCCCGGTCGTGGCTGATGTAGAGCACGGTCTTGTCAGTGCTACGCAGCTGGTCCTCCAGCCACCGCTTCCCCGGTACGTCGAGGTAGTTGTCCGGCTCGTCGAGCATCAGGACCTCGTCCGGGCCACGCAGTAGGGCCTCCAGCACCAGGCGTTTCTGCTCACCGCCGGACAGCGTCTTCACCTCGCGCCAGCGACAGCGGTCGAACGGTACGCCGAGAGCGGCCGTCGTACACACGTCCCAGAGGACCTCGGCGTCGTACCCGCCGACCTCGCCCCAGTCCGCCACCGCTTGGGCGTACTTGAGCTGGGTCTTCTCGTCCTCGGCCTCCATCATCGCCAGTTCGGCCTTGTCCAGCTTGGCCGCGGCCTCCCGGATGGCGTCCGGCGCAACCCTGAGCAGCAGGTCGCGCACGGTCGACGAGTCCCGGACCGAGCCGACGAACTGGCGCATCACGCCGAGTCCGCCGGAGCGCGAGATGCTGCCGCTGTGCGGTTTCAGGTCGCCCGCGATGATCCTGGTCAGCGTGGTCTTGCCGGACCCGTTCGCGCCGACCAGCGCGACCTTGGCCCCGTCCCCGACCCGGAACGTGATGTCGTCCAGCAACACCCGCCCGTCCGGCAGCTCGTAGCCAACCCCGGCGACATCCACGTGACCCATCCCACCAGTCTGACGGCCCGGCCCCCACCAGGCGAACAGTTATCGCGGGGAAGAGACCCTCCGGGCCGGAATGATCTGCGCTGTCCTGAGGTGAGGAGAGGGTGCGGATGCGGACCGACGCTCAGTACGAGGCCTTCGAGGCAGAGCTCCAGCGGCAGTTGGACCTGCTGTACGGCGCGGACTCGTTGACCGTCGACGCGGAGCGGAGCCGGCTGCGTGCGATGGCCGAGCAGGTGGAGAACGCGGAGTGGCGGCGGCGCGCCATCGCCCGGGCGGAGCACCTGCCCAGGCTGCTGGCAGGTCCGCCGCCAGGAACCAGTGCGCCCTATCTGGAGGCGCAGCGGCTGTACGCCGAGGCAGTCATGTCAACGGCGTCACCCAGCGACCGCATCTCCGCACTGCAGCGCACTGTGGAGCGCATTGGCGGTCTGGCCGCGCAAGCGCCTCCCGCCGAGGCAGGCGCCGTACTGATGCTGAACAGCACGCTCGTCGAGCTGATCGGCGTGCTGTCGGAGGAGACGCGGTGAACGATCTGCAGCGCGGACCGGAGATCCTCCCTGGCACGTGGGAGCACGAGTGGATGACGCGCGTGGTCCGTGCGGTCGAGCAGCGCGCCGGCCGGTTGTCGAACTGGAACGGAAGACTGTACGAGGAGCCGTTGCCGGTCGCGGGCCGGGTGGACAGCGATGGCAGCATCACGGTCAATCGAGCCGCCGTACTGGAGCCGGCCCGAGTCGCCGACACCACCGACCAACGGCTCGCACCCGACGCGGGTACGCCGCTGGCAGGGCCGCCGTACACGGGTTGCAGCTGGCCCGGCTCTCCCTGTCGACACCTGGTGACGAGAGCCTCCCCGGTGCCACCAAGCTGGGCTCACTCGAGGACATGGCACTCGAGCAGGCGCTCGCCGACCGGTGGGCGCACCACCACTCCGACGAGGCGATGCTCGAGGACATCGGGATCGGCTGGGATCAGGGTGTGAGCACGAACGTGAGCGCGAGCTCACCTGCCTACACCACAGCCACGGACACGATGATGTACACGCTGTCCGGCCAGAGCGGCGTACCGGTGAGCGAGCTGCGGGCGACGATCGAGAAGACCGGTCGCGCGCAGCGCTTCACCGCGATCGCCGACCAGATGATCGACAACAAACTGGGCGACCTCGTACCGGACGAGCACCGCGCAGAGGTCCGCGAGGCGCTCTCCGGGCCGGTACGGCGCGAGCTCCGCGGGCTGACGATGACGGAGCTCAGCCAGCACGCTCATCCGGGCACCAAACTCTCCTGGGGCCACGAGTCCGCCGAGTGGGCGATGACCGAGCTCAGCGCGAATCTCGAGGACATCGAGTCGCACTACCGCGGCTGGAACGAGCAGCATCCCGGCACCGAGCCGCCCAGGATGCCGGCGGAACTGCACGACACCTTCGGCGACCGGCAGGAAGAGGTGCGGCAGGTCTGGGCCGACCGGGGCTGGCCGGCGCAGGAGCCGGTGCAGGGGTACGAGGACAACGCGACGCTCCCCGAGCAGTCGTACCCGTCCGCGCAGCAGCAGGAGATCAAGGACCTGCAGCGATTCCTGTGGTCCCACACCGGATCAACCGCTCCGGCCCGCCCCGCAACTGCCGCCGAAACCTCCGACAATGTGCACAAGCTCGACACACGGCGCACTCCGGGCCGCGGCGTCGAGTGATCGATCCCTTCCCCCTCGGCCTCGAGATCCCCCGCGGCACCCGCGAGTACGCCTGGGTGGCGAGCATCGTGGAGGCGGCCGAGCGACGCAGCGGCGTACCGTCCCGGTGGAACCGGCGGCTGTACGAGGAGCCGCACACCATGCTCCTCGCCACCGCACGTGGCGACGGAGCGATGACGGTCAGCCGGCCGAACATCACCGACCCCGTCCTGCGCGCGTACGACGTACCCGGGCTACAACGCCGGCGTCAACGGCGTGATCCACGGCCTGCACAAGCTCACCGGTCTGCCGCCGGACGAGGTCAGAGTGGCGATCGAGCGCACGCCCCGGCTGCAGCGGTACAACAAGATGGCCGATCTGCTCATCGACAGCCGACTGGACGGTCTGATGCCACCGGAGCACCGCTCCGAGGTGCGTGCCAAGCTGGCCGGGCCGCTGCGGTATGAACTTGGGGCGCTGACGAGGTACGAGGCTCCGAACGGCGACCCGAAGAAACTCGACGGTCTCGGCCGGGAGTTCTCGGCCCGGGCCATCCGGAACGTCGGGCGGGAGCTGGAGTGGATCGAGTCCGACTACCGTCGCGCGGTGGATCCGGAATCCGCACATCTGCAGAAGTTCCTGCAAAGCCCAGGAGGCACTGTGGCAGGTGCCGGCGCGCGAGGTGCGGCCGCGGCCGCCGGAGGGGCCGCGGCCGCTGCACCGGTCACCAGTCTTTCAAGGCGTTTAGATAGGTTCCGCCCGGCGGACGGACCGTCCCGGTCATGAAGAGTTTGAGCGGGGCGGCGTACAGGCCGTAGGTGTGGGTGCCGGTGAAGAAGCCGGCCGAGTCACAGCCGTCGTACTCGACCCAGATCTCACGGATGCCGGCCGCCGTGTCGAACCGCAGCACGATCGCTTCCGACGGCTGTGCGGTCTGCGGCGCGCACTTGAACACGGGGAGAGCCGGGTTGCGTTCCGGCAGCACCTTGATCGCGTCGACCACTTGCTGTGCGACCTCCGCAGTGAAGCCCTGCTGTCCGAGCAGCGCACCCGTGGTGAGCTGGTAGCGGCACGCCTGGAGCCCGAGCACCGGGGTGTTCAGGTCGAGCCCTGCCGGTACGTCGTGCGGCCCCTCGGCCTTGAGAATCGGGTGATCGGCAGGGCAGCTCACCGCGGCCTTCGGAGGAACCAACCCCTGCGACGACTTGTCACCGCTGGACGCCGCCCCCTCGCTCTGGCCGCTGCTGTCACTGGCGTTCGAGGCGACCGGTGACTCACCACTCGCCAGGTTCCACACGCCGCCGATGGCGACCGCCACCACGAATGCCGCCGCGGCCATGCTCAGCGTCTGCCGCCGCTTGCGGACGCGCCGGCGCGCCTCTGACGCCATCCCCCGGCCGCGCAGGTCACCAGCGGCATCGGCCTGGCTCTGGAACGCCGAAGTGATCTTGGGGCCGAGCTCCTGCTCAGGGTCGTGCTCAGGCATCCTCGGCTCCTTCCTTGCTCAGCGTGGTCTTCAGCGCCGCGAGTGCTCGATGGACGTGCGACCGGGCGGTCGCCTCCGCGCAGTGCAGCAGCTCACCGATCTCGGCGTACGAGAGCTCCTCGTAGAAGCGCAGTACGACGGCTGCCCGCTGCTTGTCCGGCAACGTCGCGCACAGCGCCCAGACGGCGTCCGACTCCGCCCGTGCGGCTGCCCCGTCCGGAGCGGCCAGGGCTGTCCTCACGGGATCGTCCGACGGCGCCTCGCGCCGGCGGAACCGCCGCCACCAGGAGATGTGCGCGTTCACCACCATCCGTTTCACGTACGCCTCGGGGTCGTCGGCGCGGCTCACCCGGCTCCAGCGGGCACAGGCCGTCGTCAGGGCATCCTGGACGGCGTCTTCGGCCAGGTTCGCGTCGCCTGTGAGGACGTAGGCGAACCGCAGCAGGGCGTCCGCCTTCGCGGTCACCCACAGCTCGAAGTCGAGCGAGCCAGTCCGTGCCTCTGCTGCCGCCAAGGCTGCCTCCATACCCTCAGGACGGCGCTGGCCCCGCGTTCGTTGCACGCAGGACCCGGAACCCCTTCGCGCTGCCGACCCGCACGCAGGGGTAGCCCTGCTCGGTCATCCAGCGCTGCAGCGAGTCACCGCCGAGGTTCTTGCCGACGACGAACCATGCCACGCCACCGGGGGCAAGGCGAGCCAGCCAGTGCAGCAGCATCTTGTGCAGCTCGGGCTTGCCGATGTGGATCGCCGGGTTCGACCAGATCTGGTCGAACACCACCTCCGCCGGTACGCCGTCCGGCAGCACCGGGTGCACGCGGTCAGCCACCCCGGCGGTCCGCGCGTTCTCCCCGGTGAGCTCCAGCGCCCGGGTGTTCACGTCGACCGCCCAAACGGTTGCCTGCGGAGCCTCCACGGCCAGTGCGCACGCAATCGGCCCGTAGCCCGTCCCCAGGTCGAGGAAGGTGCCGGAGCCGGTCGGCGGGTCCACCTCGCGCAGCAACACCGCCGTACCGATGTCCAACCGGTCCCGGGAGAACACTCCGGTCGCAGTCGTGAACGTGTACTCGCGTCCCCAGATCCGGGCCTCGACGGTACGGCGTAGATCCGCGGAGCCGGGCTCCGCCGAGAAGTAGTGGTCAGCCACGCTGGTGCACCTCTCCCCTGACCTGACGGGCCTGGAGAGCCCGAGCGGCCAGCTCGTCATCGGCCGGGTAGCGCACTTCCTCCAGTGTGAGGCCGTGCGCGGGCAGCACCGACACAGCAGAGTCCCGCACCTTCCCGGCCAGTACGGCGGCCGGCCAGTCGACGTCACGCCGTCCGTCTCCGACAGGGATCATCGAGCCCACCAAGGCCCGGACCATCGAGTGACAGAAGGCATCCGCGATCACCGTGCCCTCCAGCTGCCCGGGAGCCGTCCGCTGCCAGGAGTACTCCAGCAGTGCGCGCACAGTGCTGGCGCCCTCTCGTTTCTTGCAGAACGCCGCGAAGTCGTGTTCACCCAGCAGTCCAGCAGCGGCAGCATTCATCCGATCCACATCCAGAGGGCGGCCCACTCGCAGTACGTAACCGCGGGTGAGCGGGTCCCAACCGATCGCATCGTCACACAAGCGGTAGACGTACCGACGGGCCAGGGCGGAGAAACGGGCGTCAAAACCCTCTGGAGCCGCGCTGACGGCCGTGACAGCTACATCCGCTGGTAGGACGCCGTTCAGGCTTCTGAGCAGCCTGAGTGGCTCTACAGCGCCTTCGACGTCCACATGGGTGACCTGGCCACGGGCATGTACGCCGGTGTCGGTCCGGCCGGCGCATGTGACGGTCAGCGGCTCGGGCAGCCGCAGTACAACGCGGAGGGTCTCCTCCAGGACGCCCTGCACGGTCCGGAGGCCCTCCTGACGAGCCCAGCCGTGGAAGCCCGTTCCGTCGTACCTCAGGTCGATCCGCCAGCGCACACGGCAATCTAACGCAACAGCGCCCCCGCACCGTGAGGTGAGGGGGCGCTGCCGAACAGCTCGTTTACTTGTCTTCGGTCTTGGCGTCCTCGACGACGTCCTGGACGTCCTCGGTCACGACGTCCTCGACCTTGGCCTCGTCCTCGACCTTGGCGTCGTCGACCTTGGCCTCGTCCTCGGCAACCGGCTTCTCCGCGGCAGCCTTCTTGGCCGGAGCCTTCTTCGCCGCGGTCTTCTTGGCCTTCGGCGAGTCCGCCAGCGCCTCGACCAGCTCGATCTTCACCATCGGGGCGTTGTCGCCCTTGCGCGGGCCGAGCTTGGTGATCCGGGTGTAGCCGCCCGGACGGTCGGCGTACCGCTCGCCGATCTCGGTGAAGAGCACGTGCACGACGCTCTTGTCCTTGATCCGCTTCATCACCTGGCGGCGGGAGTTCAGGTCACCACGCTTCGCCTTGGTGATCATCGACTCCGCCAGCGGCTGCAGGCGCTTGGCCTTGGCCGCGGTGGTGGTGATGGCGCCGTGCTCGAACAGCGACGTCGCGAGGTTGCTGAGGATCAGCTTCTCGTGCGCCGGGCTGCCGCCCAGCCGGGCACCCTTGGTGGGGGTAGGCATCTCTTACTCCAGAAAGGATTTCAGGCCAGCGGCCCGGGGGTTCAGTACTGCTCGGTCTCGGCGAAGCTCTCGTCGTCGTCCTCGGACTCGGTGCCGTAGGCCTCGGCGGCCGCGCGCAGGTCGAAGCCGGGGGGCGAGTCCTTCAGCGACAGGCCCATCTCGGCCAGCTTCAGCTTGACCTCGTCG
This sequence comes from Kribbella sp. NPDC026596, assembly GCF_040638415.1. Classification (NCBI taxonomy): domain Bacteria; kingdom Bacillati; phylum Actinomycetota; class Actinomycetes; order Propionibacteriales; family Kribbellaceae; genus Kribbella; species Kribbella sp. NPDC026596. The sequence continues at coordinate 73,115 of NZ_JBEZYF010000010.1, forward strand.
ATCGACTTGGAGCCGAAGTTGCGGATGTCCAGCAGGTCCTGCTCGCTGCGCGAGATCAGCTCACCCACGGTGTGGATGCCCTCGCGCTTGAGGCAGTTGTACGACCGGACGGTCAGCTGCAGGTCCTCGACCGGCAGGGCCAGGTCGGCCGCCATCTGCTCGTCCACCGGCGACGGGCCGATGTCGATGCCCTCGGCCTCGACGTTCAGCTCGCGGGCCAGGCCGAACAGCTCGACCAGCGTCTTACCGGCCGACGCGACGGCGTCGCGGGGCAGCATCGACGGCTTGGTCTCGACGTCGACCACGAGGCGGTCGAAGTCGGTGCGCTGCTCGACACGGGTCGCCTCGACCTTGTAGGTGACCTTGAGGACCGGGGAGTAGATCGAGTCGACCGGCATCCGGCCGATCTCGGCGTCCGCGGACTTGTTCTGGATCGCGGACACGTAACCACGGCCCCGCTCGACGACCAGCTCCATCTCGAGCCGGCCCTTCTCGTTCAGGGTGGCGATCTTCAGGTCCGGGTTGTGCACCTCGACACCGGCCGGCGGCGCGATGTCGGCGGCGGTGACGTCACCGGGGCCCTGCTTGCGCAGGTACATGGTGACCGGCTCGTCGTGCTCGGAGGAGACGACCAGGTCCTTCAGGTTCAGGATCAGCTGGGTGGCGTCTTCCTTGACCCCGGCAACGGTCGAGAACTCGTGCAGGACGCCGTCGACCTTGATGCTGGTCACGGCGGCACCGGGGATGGAGGACAGCAGGGTCCGGCGGATCGAGTTGCCGAGGGTGTAGCCGAAGCCCGGCTCGAGCGGCTCGATCACGAACCGCGAGCGGTGCTCGTCGACGACCTCTTCGGTCAGGGTGGGGCGCTGTGCGATTAGCAACTTCGTGTTCCTTCTCTGTCGCGACGACCACTATTTGAGGTCGCGAGGGATGAAGTACCGACCAGTCCGGCCGGCGGCCCGAAGGCCACCGGCCGGAGCAGGATCAGTTCTTCGAGTAGAGCTCGACGATCAGGTGCTCGGCGACCTGGGTGTCGATCTGCTGCCGGGTCGGCAGCTGGTGGACGAGGATGCGAAGCCGCTCGGGCATCACCTCGAGCCAGGCCGGGACGACGCGCTCGGAGTGCGTCTCCCGGGCGATGATGAACGGGGTCGTCTCGACCGACTTCGCCTTGACATCGATGATGTCGTGCGCGGCCACCCGGTACGACGGGATGTTCACCTTGACGCCGTTCACGGTGAAGTGACCGTGCACGACGAGCTGACGGGCCTGCCGACGGGTCCGGGCCAGGCCGGCGCGGTAAACCACGTTGTCCAGCCGGGACTCGAGGATGATCAGCAGGTTGTCACCGGTCTTGCCGGAGCGCCGCGAGGCCTCCTCGTAGTACCGGCGGAACTGCTTCTCCAGAACGCCGTACGAGAAGCGGGCCTTCTGCTTCTCACGGAGCTGGAGCAGGTACTCGCTCTCCTTCGGGCGACCGCGGCCGTGCATACCCGGCGGGTACGGACGACGCTCGAACGCCTTGTCGCCACCGACGAGGTCGACCCCGAGACGGCGCGACTTCTTGGTCATGGGTCCGGTGTAACGGGCCATTTTCGCTGCCTACCTTTCCTGGGTCAGACCCGGCGCCGCTTGGGAGGGCGGCAGCCGTTGTGGGCGGTCGGGGTGACGTCCTGGATGGTGCCGACCTCGAGGCCGACGGCACCCAGCGAACGGATCGCGGTCTCACGGCCGGAGCCGGGACCCTTCACGAACACGTCGATCTTGCGCATGCCGTGCTCCATCGCCCGGCGTCCGGCGGCCTCGGCGGCCATCTGCGCGGCGAACGGGGTGGACTTGCGCGAGCCCTTGAAGCCGACGGTGCCCGCGGAAGCCCACGAGATGACCGCGCCGGTCGGGTCGGTGATCGTCACGATCGTGTTGTTGAACGTGCTCTTGATGTGCGCGTGGCCGGCGGCCACGTTCTTCTTCTCCTTGCGGCGCACCTTCTTCGCGCCGGCCGCGGTGCGGCTCTTGGGAGGCATAGGTCAGTTGCTCCTGGGGTGGTCGACGGTCATCCGGGTCATCACTTCTTCTTCTTGCCGGCGATCGCCTTACGACGACCCTTGCGGCTGCGGGCGTTGGTCCGCGTGCGCTGACCACGTACCGGCAGACCGCTGCGGTGCCGGCGACCCTGGTACGACCCGATCTCGATCTTGCGGCGGATGTCCGCGGTCACCTCGCGACGGAGGTCACCTTCGATCTTGTAGTTGCCTTCGATCCAGTCCCGGAGCTTCACCAGCTCCTCGTCGCCCAGTTCGTGGACGCGCTTGTCACCGGAGATCCCGGTGGCCTCGAGCGTCTTCAGGGCGCGAGTACGGCCTACACCGAAGATGTAGGTCAGAGCGACCTCGATGCGCTTGTCGCGCGGCAGGTCGACTCCTACGAGGCGTGCCATGTGGCGGTGTTCCTTTCGTCGGCAGAGGTGTGGTGGCGCGCCGCGTCCTTGCCCGCCTCGGTGAGTTTGCTGATCACCGGCAAGGCCCCGGCCTCTGTTCCGGGGGCGACAGCCGGCACTGCGAAAGTGCCGGCTGAGCGTGCGCGCTGTGGTGCGAAAGTGCCGTGTACTGCTCGAAGAGCTTGGTCAGCCCTGCCGCTGCTTGTGCCGCGGGTTCTCGCAGATCACCATGACCCGGCCGTGACGGCGGATCACCTTGCACTTGTCGCAGATCTTCTTGACGCTCGGATTGACCTTCATCGAGCTTCTTTCTTCGACAGGTGTTGGTGTGGTCCTACTTGTACCGATAGACGATGCGACCCCGGGTGAGGTCGTACGGCGACAGCTCCACGACGACCCGGTCCTCGGGGAGGATCCGGATGTAGTGCTGCCTCATCTTGCCGCTGATGTGCGCGAGCACCTTGTGCCCGTTGGACAGCTCAACACGGAACATCGCGTTCGGCAGGGCCTCAACGATGGTGCCCTCGAGTTCGATGACTCCCTCTTTTTTGGGCATGTCCTCGCACTTCTGTAGACGACGTACTGAAAAGGTGGGTACTACTGGCTCGGCCCAGGCTCTGATGCCCTCCTGACACGAGGTCAGGCAGCCGCGGGCACAACGAGACAGAGGCTACAAAGAGCCAAGGAAAGAGTGTACGCCACTCACCTACCCGAAACCCAATCGAGCCCCTGCGTCACGAATTGGTGGCGGCCCACTGCTCCCCTTCGCGCCAGATCTGCTGCGGCATCAGGTCCACGAGATCACAGACCGCATCCAACTGAGCGAGCGCTGTAGTGGAATCGCGGTACGCCGGGAGGATCGCGACGAACCGCCGGCCCTCGCAGCTGAAGCCGAACGGCGGCACCTGCGCCAGCGCCTCGACCGCCCGCGGGTGCAGGACTGCCTGTGCGTGGTCCTCGCGACCGTTGAACAGCCGGTAGTGCGCCGGCAGCCCGTCGACCTCCATCGGGATCGGCAGCAGGCTCGCGGCCGCCACCGGGGCCAGCGATGCGGGCAGCACCTGCAAGGGCGGCAAGGGCCGGTCCACCTGCAGATCGAGGAAGTCGAAGCCGAGCTCACGACGCCGTACCTTGTGCCGGAAGCGCCCGGTCCAGAACTCCCGGCCCCGATGCCGCCCGGTGGTCACGTCGACCACCGTCGCGCCCGGGTCGGTGTTGAACGGCGGGAAGGGCCAGCGCTCCAGCAACTCCGAACCGGAGGCGTTGGTCCGCCAGCCCAGTTGTCCGGCCGCGTCAGCCCAGGACTTGCGCTGCCGGCCGTCGGCCATCCGCATCGCGAGCGTGAAGATCACCAGCACCAGGAACCAGCCCAGCACGAACCAGCCCACCCAGCGCGGCTCCAGCAGCAGACCCACGAGCACCAGCGGTACGGCGATGGCGAACCAGATGAGGTAAACCAGGGCGGACCCCTGACGCAGCTGCCACGCCACATCCGGCCGCAGACGCGGACCGACCACGCGGCGACTGACCGGGGCCGCTGTCAACGGCGCTTCCCGAGGTTGCCCAGGGCGATGAACGCCCACGGGATCAGCAGCCAGACCGGCCAGAAATGCGGCCAGTGCCCACCGTTGCCGAGGCCGATCACGAACCAGATCACCACGTTGATGACGACGACCCCGGTGAACCCGCCGCCCAGCGCAGCCAGCCCGTGCCGACCGCTGTGCTTCTTGCGCTCCGGGAAGTCGCCCGGCGCCGGCGCCGGCTTGGTGTCCTGGACCACCTCAGGTGTCTGGTACGTCCGTACCGGCGGCAGGTCACGCACCAGCGGCTCGAGCTCGCCGTAGGTCTGGACGGTGTAGAGCTGGTCCAGGCGGGAGGAGAACTCGGGCTGATCCAGCCGGCCGTCCGCGAACGCGTCCCGCAGCCGCCCGGCGATCTTGTCCCGGTCGGCTTCGGTGAAACGCTGGTGCGGCTGGTACTGAGGCATGGCTCAAGTGTGCCTCAGCCCCGGTTCGCATGGCGTCCCCCGATGGGTTGACCCACCGGGTCCGTCAATCGGCCAGGGCCCCGAACTCGATACCGAGCTCGGCCAGCTTGGCCTCGCCGCCGTCGAGGGCGGTGAGCACCCACGGCCCCTGCGGGGTGAGCGTGAAGGTGTGCTCGGTGTGCGCGGCGACCTGGCCGTCGTCGGTGACGACCGTCCAGTCGTCCTCGAGCGTGTGGTTGTCCTGCTTGCCGAGCGTGAGCATCGGCTCGACCGCCAGCGCCAGCCCCTCGACGAGCTTGGGGCCGCGGCCCGGGCGGCCGAAGTTCGGCACGTTCGGCGGCTGGTGCATCGCCGACCCGATCCCGTGCCCGACGAAGTCCTCGACGATCCCGTACGACGACGTCGTACGAACGTGGGCCTCGACGGCGGCGGAGATGTCGGTGAGCCGGCCACCGAGCCTCGCGGCGGCGAACCCACGCCACATCGACTCTTCACAGACCCGGGCCAACTCGAGCAGCTCGGCACCGACCTCGCCGACCGGCACCGTGATCGCGGCGTCGCCGTGCCAGCCGTCCACGATCGCACCGCAGTCGATCGAGATCAGATCGCCGTCGGCCAGCACCCGGTCACCGGGGATGCCGTGCACGATCTCGTCGTTCACCGAAGCGCAGATCGAGCCGGTGAAGCCGTGGTAGCCCTTGAACGACGGCGTCGCGCCGGAGGAACGGATGTTGTCCTCGGCGATCGCGTCCAGCTCGCCGGTCGTCATGCCGGCCCGGACCTCGCCGCGGAGCAGCTCCAGCGTGCGGCCGACGACCAGGCCGGCCGCACGCATGGAAAGGATCTGTTCGCGGGTCTTGATCTCGATCCCGCGGTCCTTAAAGATCACTGCACATCATCCGCTGACGTCACTGCGTGATCGTCTTCAAGGCGGCGAGAACACGTTCGCTCACCTCGTCGATCTCGCCGACACCGTCCACCTCGACCAGCAGGCCGCGCTGGGCGTACACCCGCAGCAGCGGCTTGGTCTCGGCGGTGTAGACGTCCTGCCGGTGCCGGATGACCTCTTCGGAGTCGTCCGTCCGGCCGTCGGTCTGGGCCCGCTTGAGCATCCGGCCGACCAGCACGTCGGTGTCGGCGACCAGCGCCACCACCGCGTCCAGCTGGTGGCCGTGGTCAGCCACGATGGCGTCCAGCGTGCCCACCTGGGCGACCGTCCGGGGGTAGCCGTCGAGGAGGAAACCCTCGCCCGCGTCGGCCTCGGACAGCCGGTCCCGCACCATTGCGTTGGTGACCTCGTCCGGGACGTAGTCACCGGCGTCCATGTAGCGCTTCGCTTCGAGCCCGAGCGGCGTCTCGTCCTTGACGTTTGCACGGAAGATGTCACCGGTGGACACGGCCGGGATATTCAGGCGTTCCGCAAGCACCTTTGCCTGCGTGCCCTTGCCCGCCCCGGGCGGACCCATCAGCAACATTCTCATCAGCGCAGGAACCCTTCGTAGTTTCGCTGCTGCAGCTGACTCTCGATCTGCTTCACCGTGTCCAGTCCGACGCCGACCATGATCAGGATCGACGTACCACCGAACGGGAAGTTCTGGTTCGCGTTCAGCAGGACGAGCGCGACCAGCGGGATCATCGAGATCGCCGCGAGGTAGATCGCGCCTGGCAGCGTGATGCGGGACAGCACGTAGCCCAGGTACTCCTCGGTCGGCCGTCCCGCCCGGATCCCGGGGATGAAGCCGCCGTACTTCTTCATGTTGTCTGCAACTTCCTTCGGATTGAAGGTAATCGAGACGTAGAAGTACGTGAAGAAGATGATCAGGGCGACGTACGTCACCATGTAGATCGGGTGGTCACCCTTGACCAGGTTGCCCTGGATCCAGTTCGCCCACGGCTTGCCCTGCTGGAACTGACTGATCAGCACCGGCAGGTAGAGCAGGCTGGAAGCGAAGATGACCGGGATCACACCGGCCTGGTTGACCTTCAGCGGGATGTACGTCGAGGTGCCGCCGAACATCTTGCGGCCGACCATCCGCTTGGCGTACTGCACCGGGATCCGGCGCTGCGCCTGCTCGATGAAGATGACCGCGGCCATGATCACCAAACCGATCGCGACCACCACCACGAAGGTGGGGATGCCCTTCTCCTTGCGGATGTTCCACAGCTGGGTCGGGAAGGTCGCCACGATCTGGGTGAAGATCAGGATCGACATGCCGTTACCGACGCCACGGTCGGTGATCAGCTCGCCCAGCCACATGATCACGCCGGTGCCGGCGGTCATGGTGAGCACGATCACGCTGATCGTGAACCAGTCGTCCTTGTACAGCAGGGGCTCCTGGCAGCCCTGGAACAGGCGGCCCGGTGTCCGGGCCAGTGCGACGAACGCGGTGGACTGCAGGATCGCCAGCCCGACGGTCAGGAACCGGGTGTACTGGGTGATCTTGGCCTGTCCCGCCTGGCCCTCCTTCTTCAGCGACTCCAGCCGCGGGATCACCACGGTGAGTAGCTGCAGGATGATGCTGGCGGTGATGTACGGCATGATGCCGAGCGCGAAGATCGCGAGCTGCAGCAGCGCACCGCCGGAGAACAGGTTGATCAGGTTGTAGAGGTTCGCGTTCGCGCCACCCTGCGAGATCTTGATACAGGTGTGCAGCGACTGAACGTTCACGCCCGGGGCCGGCACGACCGAGCCGATCCGGAAGATCACGACGATGAAGAGCACGAACAAGATCTTCCGGCGCAGGTCCGGAGTCTTGAACGCGTTGGCAAAGGCGCCTAACACCCTGTCCTCCCACATGTTTCCTCTGCCCCGGGCAGGGCAGGGGCCTAGCAAAGCTGCTGGGCAAGAGACGAACCAGGGCTCGTCCGACCGGCGCAGGATATCAAGCGCCGTACCGGTCGAGCCCTGGACCTCGTCACACCTCGGTGAAGGTTCCCCCGGCCGCCTGGATCTTCTCCTGGGCGGACTTGGAGAACTTGTGCACCGAAACCTGCAGTGCCACGGTCAGTTCGCCGTCACCCAGCACCTTCACCGGCTGACCGCTACGAACCGCACCCTTGGCGACCAGTTCGGCCACGCCGACCTCGCCACCCTCGGGGAACAGTTGTCCGAGCTTGTCCAGGTTAACGACCTGGAACTCCACCCGGTTCCTGCTCTTGAAGCCCTTCAGCTTCGGAAGCCGCATGTGCAGCGGCATCTGGCCACCCTCGAACCACTCGGGGATGTTGTTGCGGGCCTTGCTGCCCTTCGTACCGCGGCCGGCCGTCTTGCCCTTGCTGCCCTCACCGCGACCCACGCGGGTCTTGGCGGTCTTGGCACCGGGCGCCGGACGCAGGTGGTGAACCTTCAGCGCCATGTCAGTCGACCTCCTCGACGGTGATGAGGTGGCGAACCGTACGCACCATGCCGCGGACCTCGGGACGGTCGTCGTGGACGGCGACGTCGCCGATCCGCTTGACGCCCAGGGTGCGCAGCGTGTCGCGCTGGTTCTGCTTGCCACCGATGCCGGAACGGGTCTGGGTCACCTTCAGGCGTGCCATCAGGACGACACCTCCGCCCGCGCCTTCAGCAGCGCCGCCGGGGCGACGTGCTCGACCGGCAGGCCACGACGCGCGGCCACGGCCTCCGGGGTCTCCAGGCTGCGCAGCGCCGCAACGGTGGCGTGCACCACGTTGATGGCGTTGGACGAGCCCAGCGACTTGCTGAGGATGTCGTGGATCCCGGCGCACTCCAGTACGGCGCGCGCCGAGCCACCCGCGATCACACCGGTACCGGGAGCGGCCGGACGCAGCATGACAACGCCTGCGGCCTTCTCGCCCTGGACCGGGTGCGGGATGGTGCCCTGGATCCTCGGCACCTTGAAGAAAGACTTCTTGGCCTCCTCGACACCCTTGGCGATCGCCGCGGGCACCTCCTTGGCCTTGCCGTAACCCACACCGACGGTGCCTTCACCGTCGCCGACGACCACGAGGGCGGTGAAGCTGAAGCGACGACCACCCTTCACGACCTTGGCGACACGGTTGATGGCTACCACGCGCTCGATGTAGGCGGTCTTGTCGGCTGCCGCACCACGACCACCGTCGCGGTTACGGCGCTCACCACCGGCGCCGCCTCCGCGACGCTGCTGGCCTCCGCTCATTCGAACTACCTCTTCCTGTGTTGTGTCGCCGTCAGAAGCCGAGGCCGCCCTCACGGGCGGCGTCGGCCAGTGCCGCGATGCGGCCGTGGTACTTGTTCCCGGCCCGGTCGAAGACGACCGAGTCGATGCCGGCAGCCTTGGCCCGGTCGGCGATCAGGCCGCCGACGGTCTTGGCCTTGTCGGTCTTGTTCGTGTCCGCGCCACGCAGGTCGGCCTCCATGGTGGAGGCGGAGACCAGCGTCGTGCCGGCCACGTCGTCGATGACCTGTACGAACAGGTGCTTCGAGGACTTGGTGACCACCAGTCGCGGCCGGTCGGCCGTGCCGTTGATCTTCTTCCGGACCCGAATCTGGCGACGCAGCCGCGACGCCGTCTTCTTGGCGGAGTGCTTGTGCGGACGCAGTCCGATCGCCATGGTTACTTACCAGCCTTTCCGACCTTGCGGCGCACCTGCTCGCCGGCGTACCGCACACCCTTGCCCTTGTACGGCTCGGGCTTGCGCAGCTTGCGGATGTTGGCGGCGACCTCGCCGACCGACTGCTTGTCGATGCCCTGCACCGAGAAGCGGGTCGGCGCCTCCACCACGAAGCTGATGCCCTCGGGGGCATCGACGGTGATGGTGTGGCTGTACCCGAGCGAGAACTCCAGCTGGGTCGGTCCCTTGGCCAGGACGCGGTACCCGACGCCGACGATCTCGAGCTTCTTCTCGTAGCCCTCCGTCACTCCGGTCACCAGGTTGGCGATCAGGGTGCGGGACAGGCCGTGCAGTTCCTTGCTCCTGCGCTGGTCGTCGGGGCGGGTCACGGCGATCGTGCCGTCCTCGTCCCGATTGACCGCGATCGGCTCAGCCACGACGTGCGACAGCTGACCCTTCGGACCCTTCACGGTGACCGTCTGGCCGTCGATCGTGACGTCGACGCCGGACGGGACCGTGACCGGGAGTTTACCGATGCGAGACATGAGAGTGGTCCTCCTTCCGGTTCTTCGTCACCAGACGTAGGCGAGGACTTCCCCGCCGACGCCCTTGTTCTTGGCCTGACGGTCGGTCAGCAGTCCCTGGGACGTCGAGATGATCGCGACGCCCAGGCCACCGAGGACCTTGGGCAGGTTGGTCGACTTCGCGTAGACCCGCAGGCCCGGCTTGCTGATCCGGCGCACGCCCGCGATGGAGCGCTCCCGGCTCGGGCCGAACTTGAGGTCGACGACCAGGGTCTTGCCGACGGCGCCCTCCTTGGGCTCCTCCACCTGGTAGGAGGAGATGTAGCCCTCCTGCTGGAGGATGTCGGCGATGCCCTGCTTGATCTTGCTGTACGGCATTGAGGTCGACTCGTGGTACGCCTGGTTGGCGTTGCGCAGACGCGTCAGCATGTCTGCGATCGGGTCGGTCATCGTCATGGCCTGGGGCCTCTTTCCCGCCGTGGTTTCGCCGGCCGGCGACCTACGGTGACTAGATGGTGAATGGAGAAAAGATCAAGGGTGGAGACGGTCACCAGCTGGACTTGGTCACGCCGGGCAGCTCGCCCCGGTGCGCCATCTCCCGCAGGCAGATCCGGCACAGGCCGAACTTGCGGAAGACCGCCTTCGGCCGGCCGCAGCGCTGGCAGCGGGTGTAACCGCGCACCGCGAACTTCGGCTTCCGGGCCTGCTTGACCTTGAGTGCTGTCTTCGCCACGTCAGTTCTCCTTGAACGGGAAACCGAGCTGCCGCAGCAGGGCCCGGCCCTCGTCGTCGTTCTTCGCGGTGGTCACCACGGTGATGTCCATACCCCGGACCCGGTCGATGCGGTCCTGGTTGATCTCGTGGAACATCACCTGCTCGGTCAGACCGAAGGTGTAGTTCCCGGTGCCGTCGAACTGCTTCGGGGACAGGCCGCGGAAGTCGCGGATCCGGGGCAGCGCGAGCGCCAGCAGCCGGTCCAGGAACTCCCACATCCGGTCGCCGCGCAGCGTCACGTGGGCGCCGATCGGCATGCCCTCGCGCAGCTTGAACTGCGCGATCGACTTGCGGGCCTTGGTCACCTGCGGCTTCTGGCCGGTGATCGCGGCCAGGTCCTTCACCGCGCCGTCGATCAGCTTGGAGTCGCGAGCCGCCTCGCCGACGCCCATGTTCACCACGATCTTGGTGAGGCCGGGCACCTGCATGACGTTGTCGAACTGGAACTGCTCCTGCAGCTTGCCGACGATCTCTTCGCGGTACTTCGTCTTCAGCCGCGGCTGAACCTTGGTGTTCTCGGTAGCCGTCGCAGTCATCAGATCTCCTCGCCGGTACGCCGCGCGATCCGGACGCTCCGGAAACCGGTGTACGTCGAGCCGTCGGGGCGCCGCTTCTGCACCTCGACGCGGTTGTAACCGACGCGGGTGGTCACCTTCTGCTTCTTGCCGTCCTTGTCGACCTCGACCAGAAGCATCACGTTCGAGACGTGGATCGGGGCTTCCTGGGTGACGATGCCACCGGTGGTGCCGCCGCGCTGGGCCTGCTGCACCTTGGTGTGCTTCTTGACCCGGTTCACGCCCTCGACGATGACCTTCTCGGCGTCGGGCATGACCTGGATGATCTTGCCCTCGAGGCCCTTGGACTTACCGGCGATCACGCGGACCTGATCGCCCTTCTTCACGTGCAATTTCCGCTGCGACATATCAGAGCACCTCCGGGGCGAGCGAGATGATCTTCATGAAGCGCTTCTCGCGCAACTCCCGGCCGACCGGCCCGAAGATACGGGTGCCACGGGGCTCGCCGTCGGCCTTCAGGATCACCGCGGCGTTCTCGTCGAAGCGGATGTAGGAGCCGTCCGGACGCCGGCGCTCCTTCACGGTCCGCACGACGACCGCCTTGACGACGTCACCCTTCTTCACACCGCCGCCCGGGATCGCATCCTTGACGGTGGCGACGATCGTGTCACCGACACCGGCGTAGCGCCGACCGGAGCCACCGAGAACGCGGATGCACAAGATCTCCTTGGCACCCGTGTTGTCGGCGACCTTCAGTCGCGACTCCTGCTGGATCATCTGTTGATCTCCTGGTTGTCTCGCTGGTTCTCACGTCCGTGAGCCTTGCGGAACGAATAAATTCGATTAGTTGCCGGCAGCACCGGTAACTACTTGGCCTTCTCGAGGATCTCGACGACGCGCCAGCGCTTGGTCGCCGACAGCGGCCGGGTCTCCATCAGGAGGACACGGTCGCCGATACCGGCGGCGTTCTGCTCGTCGTGCGCCTTGAGCTTGCTGGTGCGCCGGATGACCTTGCCGTAGAGCTTGTGCTTGACCCGGTCCTCGACCTCGACGGTGACGGTCTTGTCCATCTTGTCGCTCAGCACCAGACCCTCTTTGGTCTTACGGCGGCCTCGCGTCTGCGCGGTCGTGCTCACGGTCTCGTCCTTCACGTTCTCGGTCATGCCTTGCTCCCAGCCTTGTCGCTGTCGTCCGCGGTGTCGGCGTCGTCAGCGACGACCTCCTCGGTCGCGGCCGACTCCTCGACCTCATCGGTGATGCCGAGCGCCCGCTCGGTCAGCACCGTGTAGATGCGGGCGATGTCCTTGCGGACGGCGCGCAGCCGGCCGTGGGACTCCAGCTGACCCGTAGCAGCCTGGAACCGGAGGTTGAACAGCTCCTCCTTGGCCTCACCGAGCTTGCTCATCAGCTCGTCCTTGCCGAGGTTGCGCAGTTCGGCGGCGGTCACGGTGGTAGCCATCAGTTCTCACCTGCCTCTCGGGAGATGAAGCGGCACTTCATCGGCAACTTGTGGATCGCGCGGCGCAGGGCCTCGCGAGCGATGTCCTCCGGCACGCCGGACAGCTCGAACAGCACCCGGCCGGCCTTGACGTTGGCGATCCACCACTCCGGCGAACCCTTACCGGAACCCATCCGGGTCTCAGCAGGCTTCTTGGTCAGCGGGCGGTCGGGGTAGATGTTGATCCACACCTTGCCGCCACGCTTGATGTGCCGCGTCATCGCGATACGCGCGGCCTCGATCTGCCGGTTGGTGACGTAGTGGTTCTCCAGCGCCTGGATGCCGAAGTCACCGAAGGCCAGCGTCGTACCACCCTTGGCAGCGCCGGAGCGCCCCGGGTGGTGCTGCTTGCGGTGCTTGACCTTGCGGGGGATGAGCATCGGTCAGCTCTCCGTTCCGGTCGTCTCGGCGGGCTTGTCGGCCGCCGGCGCGCTCGCCTCGGCGGCCGGAGCCGCGGAGCGGGCGTTGTCCCGACGGTCGTCACGACGGCCACCGCGGTCACCACGGTCACGGTCGCCACCTCGGCCACCGCGGTCGTCGCGACGGGCCGGCCGACGCTGCTGAGTCGCGGCGCGGGCCGCGGCCTGCGCTTCACGCTCGGCCCGGGAGCCGGCCACGTCACCCTTGTAGATCCAGACCTTCACGCCGATCCGGCCGAAGGTCGTGCGGGCCTCGTAGAAGCCGTAGTCGATGTCCGCGCGGAGCGTGTGCAGCGGCACCCGGCCCTCACGGTAGAACTCCGACCGCGACATCTCCGCGCCACCCAGACGACCGGAGCACTGGATCCGGATGCCCAGGGCGCCGCCACGCATGGTGGTCTGCATCGCCTTGCGCATCGCGCGGCGGAACGCCACGCGGCCGGACAGCTGCTCGGCCACACCCTGGGCGACCAGCTGAGCGTCGACCTCGGCGTTCTTCACCTCGAGGATGTTCAGCTGCACCTGCTTGCCGGTGAGCTCCTCCAGGCTGCCCCGAATCCGGTCCGCCTCGGCGCCACGGCGACCGATGACGATGCCCGGACGAGCGGTGTGGATGTCGACCCGGACCCGGTCACGGGTGCGCTCGATCTCCACACGGGAGATGCCGGCGCGCTCCATGCCCTTGCTCAGCAGGCGACGGATCTTGACGTCCTCGCCCACGTAGTCCTTGTACAGCTTGTCGGCGTACCAACGGCTCTTGTGATCGGTGCTGATGCCGAGACGGAACCCGTGCGGGTTTACCTTCTGGCCCACGTCAGGACTCCTTCTTCTCAGCGGTCTTCTTGGCAGCCGTCGTCTTCGCGGTCGCCTTCTTGGCCGGCTTCTCGGCGGTCTCGGCCTGGTCGGCCGCGGCCTTCTTCGCCGGCGCCTTCTTGGCCGCGTCGGCCTTCTTGGCCGACTTCTTGGCGGGGGCCTTCTCGACCGGCTCGTCCTGGACCCGCGGCGTCACCACGACGGTGATGTGGCTGGTCCGCTTGTCGATCCGGGTGGCCCGGCCCTGGGCGCGCGGGCGGTGACGCTTCAGCGTCGGGCCCTCGTCCACGAGGACCTTCGCCACGATCAGCTCGGTCCGGCTCAGGTGCTCGGTGCCCTCGGCGTTCGCCGCAGCGCTGTCGACGACCTTGTACACGGTCGCGGCAGCGGCCTGCGGGGCGAACTTCAGAGTGGCGAGTGCGTCGTCGACGCCCAGACCGCGCACCAGGTCACCCACGCGGCGCGCCTTCATCGGCGTCACGCGGACGAAGCGCGCGACCGCGAAGGCCCCGGGCTCGTCGCCCAGCAGGCTCTCGCGACGGGCGCTGACCGCCCTACGCTCTTGAACGCTCATGATGTTCGAATCTCTCCGTAGGTTGCTTTCGCTTCGTCACTGACCATGGGTCAGCGACGCCGTGACTTCCGGTCGTCCTTCTCGTGACCCTTGAACGTCCGGGTCGGAGCGAACTCGCCGAGCTTGTGCCCGACCATCGCGTCCGTCACGAACACCGGCACGTGCTTGCGGCCGTCGTGCACCGCGAGCGTGTGGCCGATCATGTCCGGCACGATCATCGATCGGCGGGACCAGGTCTTGATGACGTTCTTGGTGCCCTTCTCGTTCTGCACCTCCACCTTCTTCATCAGGTGGTGGTCGACGAACGGGCCCTTCTTCAAACTGCGTGGCATCTGGCCGGCTCCTATCAGCGCTTCTTGCCGGCCTTGCGGCGCCGGACGATCATGCGGTCGCTTTCCTTGCGGGTACGGGTACGGCCCTCGGGCTTGCCCCACGGGGACACCGGGTGGCGACCACCCGAGGTCTTACCCTCACCACCACCGTGCGGGTGGTCGACCGGGTTCATCGCGACACCGCGGACGGTCGGGCGCTTGCCCTTCCAGCGCATCCGGCCCGCCTTGCCCCAGTTGATGTTCGACTGCTCGCCGTTGCCGACCTCACCGAGGGTGGCGCGGCAGCGCACGTCGACCATCCGGACCTCGCCGGACGGCATCCGCAGGGTGGCCATCCGGCCCTCCTTCGCGACCAGCTGGATGCTGGCACCGGCCGAGCGGCCCATCTTCGCGCCGCCACCCGGACGCAGCTCGACGGCGTGCACCGTGGAGCCGACCGGGATGTTGCGCAGCGGCAGGTTGTTGCCCACCTTGATGTCGGCGGCCGGGCCGTTCTCGACGATCGTGCCCTGCTTCAGGTTCGACGGGGCGAGGATGTAGCGCTTCTCGCCGTCGACGTAGTGCAGCAGCGCGATCCGCGCGGTGCGGTTCGGGTCGTACTCGATCTCGGCGACCTTGGCCGGCACGCCGTCCTTGTCGTACCGCTTGAAGTCGATCAGCCGGTACGCGCGCTTGTGACCGCCGCCCTGGTGCCGAGTGGTGATCTTGCCGGAGTTGTTCCGGCCACCCTTCTTCGGCAGCGGACGCAGCAGCGACTTCTCGGGGGTCGAACGGGTGAGCTCGACGAAGTCGGCCACGCTCGAGCCACGGCGGCCCGGCGTCGTCGGCTTGTACTTGCGGATTCCCATTACGACTGGCCTCCGAAGATGTCGATGCGGTCGTCACCCTTGAGGGTCACGATCGCCCGCTTGGTGTCCGGGCGCTTGCCCCAGCCGGTACGCGTCCGGCGGCGCTTGCCCTTGCGGTTGATGGTGTTGACGTCGCTGACCTTGACCTTGAAGACCTTCTCGACCGCGAGCTTGATCTCGGTCTTGTTGGATTCCGGGGCGACCTCGAACGTGTACTTCTGCTCGTCCAGCAGGCCGTAGCTCTTCTCGCTCACGACCGGCCGCAGCAGCACGTCGCGCGGGTCCTTGTTGACTCCGTGGCTCATGCTTCTACCTCCTCGGCTTCGGTCGACGTCGCGACAGCCTTCACGGACTTACCCTTGGGCGCGCCGGCGACGAAGCTGTCGAGGGCACCCTTGGTGAACACGACCGCGTCACTGACCAGAACGTCGTACGCGTTCAGCTGGTCGGCGGCGATCAGGTGGACGTGCTGCACGTTGCGCAGGCTCAGCCAGGTGAGGTCGTCGGCACGCTCGAGGACGACCAGGACCTTGCCCGGCTCGGCGGTCTCGGCCAGCACGTTCAGCGCGGCCTTGGTGGACGGCGTGTCGCCGTCGACGAACTTCTCCACCACGTGCACACGGCCGTCGCGGGCCCGGTCCGACAGCGCACCGCGGAGCGCGGCGGCGATCATCTTCTTCGGGGTCCGCTGGCTGTAGTCGCGCGGCACCGGGCCGTGGACGACGCCACCACCGGTGAACTGCGGCGCGCGGGTCGAGCCTTGACGGGCGCGACCGGTGCCCTTCTGGCGGTACGGCTTGGCGCCACCACCGGATACCTCGCCCCGGGTCTTCGCCTTGGCCGTGCCCTGCCGGGCGGCCGCCAGCTGGGCCACCACGACCTGGTGGATCAGCGGGATGTTGACCTGGACGTCGAACAGCTCGGCCGGAAGCTCGGCGGAACCCTTCTTGCTGACCTTGTCGCCCTTCACGACGACGACGTCGACGGTGCTCACTTCGCAGCTCCCTTCGCGGCGTTGCGGATCAGCACGAGGCCGCCCTTCGGACCGGGAACGGCACCCTTGAGCAGGATCAGGCCGCGCTCGGTGTCGATGGCGTGCACGCTGATGTTCTGCGTGGTGATCTGCTCCGCGCCCATCCGGCCCGCCATCCGCAGGCCCTTGAAGACCCGGCCCGGGGTGGCGCAGCCGCCGATGGAACCCGGCGAGCGGTGCTTCTTGTGGACACCGTGGGTGGCGCGCAGGCCGTGGAAGCCGTGCCGCTTCATCACACCGGCGAAACCCTTGCCCTTGCTGGTGGCGGAAACGTCGACCCGCTCACCGGCCTCGAAGGCCTCGGCCTTGATCTCCTGGCCCAGGGTGTACTCGCTGGCGTCGGCGGTGCGCAGCTCCACCAGGTGGCGCCGCGGCGTCACGCCGGCCTTGTCGAAGTGTCCGCGCATCGGCTTGGTCACCTTGCGGGGGTCGATGTCCCCGAAGGCGATCTGGACACCGTCGTACCCGTGGCTGTCCGAGGTACGCACCTCGGTCACGACGCACGGGCCGGCCTGGATCACGGTGACGGGGACGACGCGATTGTTCTCGTCCCAGGTCTGGGTCATGCCGAGCTTGGTGCCCAGCAGACCGCGCGTGTTCTTGGAAGTCTTCATTACGGGGCTCATTGGTTGTTCGCGTCCCTCAGAGCTTGATCTCGATGTCGACACCGGCCGGCAGGTCGAGCCGCATCAGCGAGTCGACGGTCTTCGGCGTGGGGTCGATGATGTCGATGAGCCGCTTGTGGGTGCGCATCTCGAAGTGCTCGCGGCTGTCCTTGTACTTGTGCGGCGAGCGGATGACGCAGAACACGTTCTTTTCCGTCGGCAACGGCACCGGGCCAGCAACCTTCGCACCAGTACGCGTCACCGTGTCGACAATCTTGCGCGCCGAGCTGTCGATGACCTCGTGGTCGTAGGCCTTCAGCCGGATGCGGATCTTTTGTCCCGCCATCGCTTCGCTTCGTCCTTCTCTATCGTCTTCGCGTTCGTTGCTCCGACCCCCGAGGTCGGGTGTGTCGCGCACTTGGAAACGCGCGTGACTCACCGCTTCATCGACCTGGATTGGCGATCGGGGCCCGGTCTCGGACCGGAACCTCGGCATGGTCTCCGGTCCGGCGCACCAGCCAGACCGAAAAATGGTCTGGGGCGCGCCCCGGCGGCCTCGCCTGAGCAACCTGAATATTGTGCCAGAGATCGGCGCCGAAACGCCAATCGGGTGGCTTCACGCCCGATCCGGACCACCTGGCCCCGGATCGGGCAACAAAGCAGAGGTCCGCGGGGCTCAGATGTCGAGCCCTCGCGGACCTCGTGAGATCACTTGAGGATCTTGGTGACCCGGCCGGCGCCGACGGTGCGGCCACCTTCACGGATCGCGAACTTCAGGCCCTCTTCCATGGCGATCGGCTGGATCAGCTCGACCGACATGTCGGTGTTGTCGCCCGGCATGACCATCTCGGTGCCCTCGGGCAGCGTGACGACGCCGGTGACGTCCGTGGTGCGGAAGTAGAACTGGGGTCGGTAGTTCTGGAAGAACGGCGTGTGCCGGCCGCCCTCCTCCTTCGACAGGATGTAGACCGAAGCGTCGAAGTTGGTGTGCGGGGTCGTGGTGCCCGGCTTGATGACGACCATGCCGCGCTCGACGTCCTCGCGCTTGGTGCCACGCAGCAGCAGACCGACGTTCTCACCGGCCTGGCCCTCGTCGAGCAGCTTGCGGAACATCTCGATACCGGTAACCGTGGTGGTCTGCTTCTCCGGACGGATGCCGACGATGTCGACGGTCTCGTTGATCTTGACGACACCGCGCTCGATCCGGCCGGTGATGACCGTGCCGCGACCCGTGATGGTGAAGACATCCTCCACCGGCATCAGGAACGGCTTGTCGATCTCGCGGACCGGCTGCGGGATGTAGGCGTCGACCGCGTCCATCAGCTCGATGATCGACTCGCTCCACTTGGCGTCACCCTGGAGAGCCGGGTGCGCCGCGACCTTGATGACCGGGGCGTTGTCGCCGTCGAACTCCTGCTCGGAGAGCAGCTCGCGGACCTCGAGCTCGACGAGCTCCAGGATCTCCTCGTCGTCGACCATGTCGCACTTGTTCAGCGCGACCACCATGGCAGGCACGCCGACCTGGCGGGCGAGCAGCACGTGCTCACGCGTCTGCGGCATCGGGCCGTCGGTGGCGGCGACGACCAGGATCGCACCGTCCATCTGGGCCGCACCGGTGATCATGTTCTTGATGTAGTCCGCGTGACCCGGGCAGTCGACGTGGGCGTAGTGCCGGGCCTCGGTCTGGTACTCGACGTGCGCGATGGAGATGGTGATACCGCGCTGACGCTCTTCCGGCGCCTTGTCGATCTGATCGAAGGCCGATGCCTCGTTGAGCGTCGGGTACTTGTCGTGCAGCACCTTGGTGATCGCCGCGGTAAGAGTGGTCTTACCGTGGTCGATGTGACCGATGGTGCCGATGTTGACGTGCGGCTTAGTCCGCTCGAACTTCGCCTTCGCCACTGGGGCCCTCCTAGTAAATGTTGACTACGCCGTACGCCGACGCGCTGTGGGTTGGTTGGTCCAGAACGAGAAACTACTCGCCCCGGGCCTTCTTGATGATCTCTTCCGCCACGTTCTTCGGAACCTCGGCGTAGGAATCGAACTGCATCGAGTAGGACGCGCGGCCCTGCGTCTTGGAACGCAGGTCACCGACATACCCGAACATCTCGGACAACGGCACCAGGGCCTTGATCGCCCGGCTGCCACCAGGGCCCTCGTCCATCGACTGGATCTGGCCGCGGCGTGAGTTGAGGTCGCCGATCACTTCACCCATGTAGTCCTCGGGCGTGATGACCTCGACCGCGAACATCGGCTCCAGGATGACCGGGGTCGCCCGGCGGGCGGCGTCCTTGAAGGCCATCGAACCGGCGATCTTGAAGGCGAGCTCGGAGGAGTCGACATCGTGGTAGGCACCGTCGGTCAGCGTCACCTTGACGTCGACCATCGGGTAGCCGGCCAGTACGCCGAACTCCATCGCCTCCTGGGCGCCCTCGTCCACCGACGGGATGTACTCCCGGGGGATGCGGCCACCGGTGACGGCGTTGACGAACTCGTAGCCGCCCTCGCCACCGGCCTCGACCGAAGTCGGCTCGATGTTGATGATCACACGCGCGAACTGACCCGAACCGCCGGTCTGCTTCTTGTGCGTGTAGTCGACCTTCTCGACCTTCTTCTTGATGGTCTCGCGGTAGGCGACCTGCGGCTTGCCGACGTTCGCCTCGACGCGGAACTCGCGCTTCATCCGGTCGACCAGCACCTCGAGGTGCAGCTCGCCCATGCCGGCGATGATCGTCTGGCCGGTGTCCTCGTCGGTCCGGACCTGGAAGGTCGGGTCCTCTTCGGCCAGCCGCTGGATCGCGACGCCCAGCTTCTCCTGGTCGCCCTTCGACTTGGGCTCGATGGCGACCGAGATGACCGGGGCCGGGAACTGCATCGACTCCAGCACGACCGGGTTCGACGGGTCGGACAGGGTCTCGCCGGTGGTGGTGTCCTTCAGACCCATCACGGCGACGATGTGGCCGGCGCCGATCGACGCGATCTCCTCACGCTTGTTCGCGTGCATCCGGTAGATCTTGCCGATCCGCTCCTTGCGCCCCTTGGTGGGGTTCAGGACCTGGGTGCCGGTCTCCAGCTTGCCGGAGTACACCCGGATGAAGGTCAGCTTGCCCAGGTGCGGGTCAGCCGCGATCTTGAACGCCAGCGCCGAGAACGGCTCGCTGTCGTCCGGCTTGCGCAGGACGACCTTGTCGCTGTCCTTGACGTCGTGGCCCTCGATGTCGGGCACGTCGAGCGGGCTCGGCAGGAAGGCGTTGATCGCGTCGAGCAGCGGCTGGACGCCCTTGTTCTTGAACGCCGTACCGGTCAGCACCGGGGTGAGCTTGCTGGCGATGGTCGCCCGGCGGATGGCCGCGACGATCTGCTCCTGGGTGGGCTCGTCGCCCTCCAGGTACATCTCCATGATCTCGTCGTCGGCCTCGGCCAGCGTCTCGATCAGCTTGTCGCGCCACTCGGCGGCGATCTCGGTGTGGGTGGCCGGGATCTCCTCGACGGTGTAGTCCTCACCCATCGTGGTCTCGCCGCGCCACGTCAGCGCACGCATCCCGACCAGGTCGACGACGCCGATGAAGTCGGACTCGGAGCCGATCGGCAGCTGCAGCACCAGCGGCACCGCGGCCAGCCGGTCGACGATCATGTCGACGCAGCGCATGAACTCCGCGCCGGTCCGGTCCAGCTTGTTCACGAAGCAGATCCGCGGTACGCCGTACCGGTCCGCCTGGCGCCATACGGTCTCCGACTGCGGCTCCACGCCGGCGACACCGTCGAACACCGCGACGGCACCGTCGAGGACGCGCAGCGAGCGCTCCACCTCGACGGTGAAGTCGACGTGGCCCGGGGTGTCGATGATGTTGATGGTGTGGTCTTTCCAGGTGCAGGTCGTCGCGGCGGACGTGATGGTGATGCCGCGCTCCTGCTCCTGCTCCATCCAGTCCATCGTGGCGGCGCCGTCGTGGACCTCACCGATCTTGTACGTGATACCGGTGTAGAAGAGGATCCGCTCGGTCGTCGTCGTCTTACCGGCGTCGATGTGGGCCATGATCCCGATGTTGCGGACCATCGCCAGGTCGGTGGTGATTTGTACGGCCACCTCGGTGGTCTACCTCTCGATTCTGTACTGCGTCAAAGGGGTGAGTGCTGGGGTCCGGATCGGACCCCGGATCACCAGCGGTAGTGGGCGAAAGCCTTGTTGGCTTCGGCCATCTTGTGCGTGTCCTCGCGGCGCTTCACCGACGCACCGAGACCGTTGGACGCGTCCAGGATCTCGTTCATCAGGCGCTCGGACATGGTCTTCTCGCGACGCGCACGGGAGTACGACGTCAGCCAGCGCAGGGCCAGCGTGGTCGAGCGACCGGGCTTGACCTCGATCGGCACCTGGTAGGTGGCACCACCGACGCGGCGGCTCTTCACCTCGATGCTCGGCTTCACGTTGTCCAGCGCACGCTTCAGCGTGATCACCGGGTCGGTGCCGGTCTTGGTGCGAGTGCCCTCGAGCGCGTTGTAGACGATGCTCTGCGCGATCTGCTTCTTGCCGTCGACCAGGATCTTGGAGATCAACTGGGTGACGAGCGGCGAACTGTAGACCGGGTCGATGATGACCGGGCGCTTCGGGGCCGGGCCCTTGCGCGGCATTAGCTCTTCTCCTTCTTCGCGCCGTAGTGGCTGCGGGCCTGCTTACGGTTCTTCACACCCTGGGTGTCGAGCGAACCGCGGATGATCTTGTACCGGACACCCGGGAGGTCCTTCACACGACCGCCACGCACGAGCACGATCGAGTGCTCCTGCAGGTTGTGGCCGACGCCGGGAATGTACGCGGTGACCTCGATGCCGCTGGTCAGGCGGACACGCGCGACCTTGCGAAGGGCCGAGTTCGGCTTCTTCGGCGTGGTCGTGTAAACGCGCGTGCACACACCGCGACGCTGAGGGGAACCCTTCAGGGCGGGCGTCTTGTTCTTGGACACCTTGTCCTGGCGGCCCTTGCGGACCAGCTGCTGAATGGTGGGCACCGCGTAGGTCTCTTTCTGTCGTCCGGCTATCTCTCTGCTGTTGCTTGCCTGACCCCCGCGGTCGGGTGTGTCGCGTGCGCACGGGAGTACCGGAGCCGTAATCTTCCAGACTGTCGGCAGGAGTCCCATGCCACGCGCGCAGACCCGGAATGACGAGGGGCACGCATGACGGCCCAGGATGACCCGGGCACGATCGTTAAGACTAGCGGCTGGCTCAGGCACGGTCAAAATGAGTAACCGACCGCGGCTGAGGTCTCTCCGCTGATCCAGTCTACAGGGTCGCTGGAGTCACCCTGTGCAGGTACGACGGTAAGACCACTTGGCCGCGGCCGTGCGCTCGAACCCGGCCGATCAGGCCCGGAACTCGACCTCGGTGATCAGCCCGTCGGCGGCCCGGTACAGCGCGAGCTGCGCAGCCGGCTCACCGGTGTCGTAGGCGAGCATGTGCTCGACCACCCACTCGCCGAGCATCAGCTTCTGCACCACCTCGGTCTTGCAGCGCCCGGCGTCGAACCGCGGCCGGTAGTACTCCCGCAGGAACCGGCGGCCCTTCCCTTCGGTGCCATCCGCGAGCAGGATCCGCGCGGTCGGCGAGTACATCGCCAGGAACGCCTCCAGGTCGTGCGCGGCGTAGGCGGCGTGCTCCCGGCCGATCACGCGCGCGGCCGGGGTGTCCGCGGCCACCGTGGCGGCTCCCAGGTCGGCCAGCGGCGCCGGCGTCACGGCAGGGGCGGGGGTCGGCAGGGTGGGAGTCGGCAGCGTGGGAGTCGGGGCCGGGGTGGCGGGCGCCGGCAGGCTGGCGGGTTCAGCGGGTGCCTTGGGCTGCCTGACGGCTACAGCCGGCTTCGCGGCGGCCGGCGTACGCCTGGTGGTCTTGGCTTTGGGTGGGGGGACGAGGAGTTGTTCCTGGCCGTCCGGGTCCTCGCCCAGGTGGGCGATCGCCCAGTCCAGGGCCTTGGTGACGGCGGCGCGTGATTCTTCGGTGTGGTCGAGCATGTCGAACCCGTGGTGCCCTTTCGGTACGTCGATGATGTCCAGCGCGGCGCCACCGGCGGAGACGAACTCCGCAACCGGGCCGGCGAGCTCCTCGTGCTCGAGCCCGGCCCGGGTCAGCAGCACCGGCAGGTCCTTGTGTTTGCCGATCACTTCGGCAGCGTTGACCAAATCGTCGACACCGGGCGGGGTGGCGAGCAGGGGGTAGGTCAGAGCGACCCAGCGCAGCCAGTCGGGGCGGCTGTCCAGCCACTCCCCCGCCAGCAGGCCTGCGCCGGAGAAGAACCACAGGCCGACCCGATCGGGGTCGACGCGCGGATCGGACCGCAGTACGCCGACAGCGGCCTCCACCTCGTCCGCGGCGGTGACCAGGTGGTCGAAGCCGTGGATCAGGCTGTGGTCGACGACAGCGGCCACCAGGCCCCGCCTGGCGGCAGCCGTCGCGTAGCCCCGGTACACCGGCCACTCCCGAGGCATCACCTCGAGGCCGGCCGGCCCTGGACCCCCGTGCACGAACAGAACCGCACCGGTCCGGGCAGTCCCGGCCGGGCGGTAGAAGTCGATCTCCCCGAGCCGGTCCACCCGCACGTCAGGTCCGTCCAGAACGCCCAGGACGAAAGGCCGCAGGTAGGCCGGGAGATCCGTCATGGGCCAATCTTGGCGCATCAGCCGGACACTTTCAGCCGCCACCCCGAGTGTCGTGCCCGGACGGCGTCCGGAACGGATCCGAAACGCCGGATTTCCATCTCTGCCAAGCGTTTGAGCCACCCGCAAATACCGCGAGGGCGGCACCCCCCTTTGATGGGGAGTGCCGCCCTCGGTAGTGCTTCTTTCCCCGCCCCACCGCCCCGGTCAGGGGGGTGACTCGGCTCAGTTCTGGTAGGAACCGAGGTCGAAGTCGTCGAGCGGGACCGACTGACCGGTGGACGGGCCGAAGTCGTAGTCGTACGACTCGTAGCCGACCATCGAGTACATCGCGGCCTTCGCCTCCTCGGTGGGCTCCACCCGGATGTTGCGGTACCGGTCCATGCCCGTACCGGCCGGGATCAGCTTGCCGATGATGACGTTCTCCTTCAGACCGACCAGCGAGTCGGACTTGCCGTGGATCGCGGCCTCGGTGAGGACGCGGGTCGTCTCCTGGAAGGAGGCGGCCGACAGCCACGACTCGGTGGCCAGCGAGGCCTTGGTGATGCCCATCAGCACCGGACGACCCGAGGCCGGCGTACCGCTCTCGGCCACGACGCGACGGTTCTCCGCCTCGAACATGATCCGGTCCGCGAGCTCACCGGGCAGCAACTGGGCGTCGCCCGACTCGATCACCGTGACCCGGCGCAGCATCTGCCGGACGATGATCTCGATGTGCTTGTCGTGGATGGCCACACCCTGCGACCGGTACACCTCCTGGACCTCGTCCACCAGGTGCTCCTGCGCCTTGCGTACGCCGAGGATCCGCAGTACCTCCTGCGGGTCCGGCGTACCCTGCGTCAGCTGCTGACCGACCTCGACGTGCTGACCCTCTTCGATCAGCAGGCGGCCACGCTTGGACACCGGGTAGGCGACCTCCTCGGAACCGTCGTCCGGGGTGAGCACCAGCTTCCGGGTCTTGTCCGTGTCCTCGATCGAGATCCGGCCCGCGGCCTCCGAGATCGGCGCCTTGCCCTTGGGCTGGCGGGCCTCGAAGAGCTCGACCACACGCGGCAGACCGTGGGTGATGTCATCACCCGCGACACCACCGGTGTGGAAGGTCCGCATCGTCAGCTGCGTTCCCGGCTCACCGATGGACTGGGCCGCGATGATGCCGACCGCCTCGCCGATGTCGACCGGCTTGCCGGTCGCCAGCGAACGCCCGTAGCACTTCGCGCAGGTCCCGGTCTTGGCGTCGCAGGTCAGCACGGAGCGGACCTTGACCTCCTCGACCCCGGCCTCGACCAGCTTCGCGATCGAGACGTCGCCCAGGTCGCTGCCGGCCGTCAGGACGACGGTGCCGTCGGCACCGGCCACGTCGGTGGCCAGCGTCCGTGCGTACGCGCTGGTCTCGACGTTCTCGGCGTGCACGACCTTGCCGTCCGGACCGGGCTCGCCGATCTTCTTCGGCAGGCCCCGCTCGGTACCGCAGTCCTCCTCGCGGATGATCACGTCCTGCGAGACGTCCACCAGACGACGGGTCAGGTACCCCGAGTCGGCGGTCCGCAGCGCGGTGTCGGCCAGACCCTTCCGGGCACCGTGGGTGGCGATGAAGTACTCGACCACCGACAGACCCTCACGGAAGTTGGACTTGATCGGCCGGGCGATGATCTCACCCTTCGGGTTGGCCACCAGCCCACGCATACCGGCGATCTGCCGGATCTGCATCATGTTGCCTCGGGCACCCGAGTGGACCATCATCCAGATCGGGTTGGCCTTCTCGAAGTTCTCCTCCATCGCCTTGCCGACCTCGGCGTTGGCGCCGGTCCAGATCTCGATCAGCTCCTGGCGCCGCTCGGACGAGGTGATCAGACCTCGCTCGAACTGCTTCTGGACCTTCTCGGCCTGCGACTCGTACCGGGCCATGATCTCCGGCTTGGACGGCGGCGTGCTGAAGTCGTCGATCGACACGGTCACACCGGACCGGGTGGCCCAGCGGAAACCGAGGTCCTTCAGCGCGTCGAGGGCGTTGGCGACCTCGACCTTGGAGTACCGCTCGGCCAGGTCGTTGACGATCCCGCCCAGCTGCTTCTTGCCGACCTCGACGTCGACGAACGGGTAGTCCGTCGGCAGCGCCTCGTTGAACAGCGCCCGGCCCAGCGTGGTCTCCAGCGAGAACCCGCCACCGGGCAGCTCGGTGGCACCAGCCGGTACGCCGGACTCGTCCAGACGCAGCGTGACCTTGGCCTGCAGCGACAGTTCCTTGCGGTCGAAGGCCATCAGCGCCTCGGCCACCGAGCTGAAGGCCCGGCCCTCGCCCAGCACGCCTTCCTTCAGCATGGTCAGGAAGTAGATGCCGATGATCATGTCCTGCGTCGGCATCGTGACCGGACGGCCGTCGGCCGGCTTCAGGATGTTGTTCGTCGACAGCATCAGGATCCGGGCCTCGGCCTGCGCCTCGGCCGACAGCGGCAGGTGCACCGCCATCTGGTCACCGTCGAAGTCCGCGTTGAACGCGGAGCAGACGAGCGGGTGGATCTGGATCGCCTTGCCCTCGATCAGCTGCGGCTCGAACGCCTGGATGCCCAGCCGGTGCAGGGTTGGTGCACGGTTGAGCAGGACCGGGTGCTCGGTGATGACCTCTTCCAGCACGTCCCAGACCTGGGCGCGCTGACGCTCGACCATCCGCTTGGCGGACTTGATGTTCTGCGCGTGGTTGAGGTCGACCAGCCGCTTCATCACGAACGGCTTGAACAGCTCCAGCGCCATCGCCTTCGGCAGACCGCACTGGTGCAGCTTCAGCTGCGGGCCGACCACGATCACCGAACGACCGGAGTAGTCGACGCGCTTGCCGAGCAGGTTCTGACGGAACCGGCCCTGCTTGCCCTTGAGCATGTCGGACAGCGACTTCAGCGGCCGGTTGCCCGGGCCGGTGACCGGACGGCCACGACGGCCGTTGTCGAACAGCGCGTCGACGGCCTCCTGCAGCATCCGCTTCTCGTTGTTGACGATGATCTCCGGCGCGCCCAGGTCGAGCAGTCGCTTGAGCCGGTTGTTCCGGTTGATCACCCGGCGGTACAGGTCGTTCAGGTCCGAGGTGGCGAACCGGCCACCGTCGAGCTGAACCATCGGCCGCAGGTCCGGCGGGATCACCGGGACGCAGTCGAGCACCATGCCCATCGGGCTGTTGTTGGTCGCCAGGAACGCGGTGACGACCTTGAGCCGCTTCAGGGCGCGGGTCTTGCGCTGGCCCTTACCGGTCTTGATCGTCTCGCGCAGGTTGTCCGCCTCGGCCTTCAGGTCGAAGGTCTCCAGCCGGCGCTGGATCGCGGCGGCACCCATGGCGCCCTCGAAGTACTTGCCGAACCGCTCCTTCATGGCGCGGTAGAGGATCTCGTCGCCCTCGAGGTCCTGGACCTTCAGGTTCTTGAACCGGGTCCAGACCTCGTCGAGGCGGTCGATCTCGCGCTGCGCACGGTCGCGCAGCTGCTTGACCTCACGCTCGGCGCCTTCCTTCACCTTGCGGCGAACGTCGGCCTTGGCGCCCTCGGCCTCGAGCTGCGCCAGGTCCTCCTCGAGCTTCTTCATCCGGGTCTCGATGTCGTTGTCGCGCCGGTTCTCGAGCTGCTTGCGCTCGACGTCGGTCCGGCCCTCCAACGACGAGAGGTCGCGGTGCCGCGCCTCGTCGTCGACGTCGGTGATCATGTACGCCGCGAAGTAGATGACCTTCTCCAGGTCCTTCGGGGCGAGGTCGAGCAGGTAGCCGAGTCGCGACGGGACACCCTTGAAGTACCAGATGTGGGTGACCGGCGCGGCCAGCTCGATGTGGCCCATCCGCTCGCGGCGGACCTTGGAACGGGTGACCTCGACGCCACACCGCTCGCAGATGATGCCCTTGAAGCGAACGCGCTTGTACTTACCGCAGTAGCACTCCCAGTCCCGGGTGGGACCGAAGATCTTCTCGCAGAAGAGACCGTCACGCTCGGGCTTGAGCGTCCGGTAGTTGATCGTCTCGGGCTTCTTGACCTCGCCGTGCGACCACTGGCGGATCTCATCCGCGGTCGCCAGGCCGATCCGAAGCTCGTCGAAGAAGTTCACGTCGAGCACGATGTGTTATCTCCCGTTGCTAAAAATGGTCTGAGTGAGTTGGTTGTTGATCTCAAGCGGCAACCCGCTCAGACCTCCTCGACGCTGTTCGGCTCACGCCGGGACAGATCGATGCCCAGTTCCTCCGCTGCACGGAAGACGTCCTCCTCGCTGTCGCGCATCTCGACCCGGCTTCCGTCGGACGAGAGCACTTCCACGTTCAGACACAGGGACTGCATTTCCTTGACCAGAACCTTGAAGGACTCCGGGATACCCGGCTCCGGAATGTTCTCGCCCTTGACGATCGCCTCGTACACCTTGACCCGCCCGACGACATCGTCGGACTTGATGGTCAGCAGCTCCTGCAACGCGAAGGCGGCACCGTAGGCCTCGAGGGCCCACACCTCCATCTCTCCGAACCGCTGGCCGCCGAACTGGGCCTTACCGCCCAGCGGCTGCTGCGTGATCATCGAGTACGGACCGGTCGAGCGTGCGTGGATCTTGTCGTCGACCAGGTGGTGCAGCTTCAGCATGTACATGTAGCCGACACCGACCGGCTCCGGGAACGGCTCACCCGAACGGCCGTCGAACAGCCGGGCCTTGCCCGAGCCGTCGACCATCCGGACACCGTCACGGTTCGGCAGCGTCGAGGAGAGCAGGCCGGTGACCTCCTCCTCCTTGGCGCCGTCGAAGACCGGGGTGGCGACGTTCGTGAACGGCTCGGCCTCGCCGGCGCCGATCTTGATGAGTCGCTGGGCCCACTCTTCGGTGTTGTCCGGGTCGACCTTCCAGCCGCGGCTGGCGATCCACCCGAGGTGCGTCTCCAGCACCTGGCCGACGTTCATCCGGCCGGGCACGCCCAGCGGGTTCAGGATGATGTCGACCTGGGTGCCGTCCTCGAGGAACGGCATGTCCTCGACCGGCAGGATCTTCGAGATGACGCCCTTGTTGCCGTGGCGCCCGGCCAGCTTGTCGCCGACCGAGATCTTGCGCTTCTGGGCGACGTACACGCGGACCAGCTGGTTCACGCCCGGCGGCAGTTCGTCGCCGTTGTCGCGGTCGAAGACGCGGACACCGATGACGGTGCCCTCCTCGCCGTGCGGGACCTTCAGCGAGGTGTCGCGGACCTCACGGGCCTTCTCACCGAAGATCGCGCGCAGCAGCCGCTCCTCCGGGGTCAGCTCGGTCTCGCCCTTGGGAGTGACCTTGCCGACCAGGATGTCACCGGTGGTGACCTCGGCGCCGATCCGGATGATGCCCCGCTCGTCGAGGTCGGCCAGCATCTCGTCGGAGACGTTCGGGATGTCCCGGGTGATCTCCTCCGGACCCAGCTTGGTGTCGCGAGCGTCGACCTCGTGCTCTTCGATGTGGATCGAGGTCAGCAGGTCCTGCTGCACGACGCGCTGGGAGAGGATGATCGCGTCCTCGTAGTTGTGGCCTTCCCACGGCATGAAGGCGACCAGCATGTTGCGGCCGAGCGCCATCTCGCCCTCGTCGGTGCACGGACCGTCGGCGAGCGGCGATCCGATCTCGACCCGCTGACCGGCGTCGACCAGCGGACGCTGGTTGATGCAGGTGCCCTGGTTCGAGCGGCGGAACTTCGCCAGCCGGTAGGTCTGGTACGTGCCGTCGTCGGCGGCGACCTCGATCAGGTCGGCCGACACCTCCTTGATGACGCCGGCCTTGTCGGCCACCACCACGTCACCGGCGTCGACCGCACCGCGGAACTCCATGCCGGTACCGACCAGGGGGGCGTCCGCGGTGATCAGCGGAACGGCCTGGCGCTGCATGTTGGAGCCCATCAGGGCGCGGTTGGCGTCGTCGTGCTCGAGGAACGGGATCATCGCCGTCGCGACCGACACCATCTGGCGCGGCGAGACGTCCATGTAGTCCACGTCGTCGACCAGCACGAGCTCGACCTCACCGTGGCGCCGGCGAACCAGCACCCGGTCCTCGGCGAACTTGTCGTCGTCGGTCAGCGCCGCGTTGGCCTGCGCGATGACGAACCGGTCCTCCTCGTCCGCGGTCAGGTAGTCCACCTGGTCGGTGACCTGGCCGTCGACGACCTTGCGGTACGGCGTCTCGACGAAGCCGAACGGGTTCACCCGGCCGTACGTCGCGAGCGAGCCGATCAGGCCGATGTTCGGGCCTTCCGGGGTCTCGATCGGGCACATCCGGCCGTAGTGGGACGGGTGCACGTCGCGGACCTCGAAGCCGGCCCGCTCCCGGGACAGACCACCCGGGCCAAGAGCCGACAGGCGGCGCTTGTGGGTCAGACCCGCGATCGGGTTGGTCTGGTCCATGAACTGCGACAGCTGGGAGGTGCCGAAGAACTCCTTCAGCGCCGCCACCACCGGACGGATGTTGATCAGGGTCTGCGGCGTGATCGCCTCGACGTCCTGGGTCGTCATCCGCTCCCGGACCACACGCTCCATCCGGGCCAGGCCGGTGCGCAGCTGGTTCTGGATCAGCTCGCCGACGGTCCGCAGCCGGCGGTTGCCGAAGTGGTCGATGTCGTCTTCCTCGACCACGACCTCACCGGTCGGTGCGGGCAGCTCGGTCTTGCCTTCGTGCAGGGCCACCAGGTACTTGATCGTGGCGACGATGTCGTCGATCGTCAGCACCGCGGTGTCGTGCGCCTCGTCGCGGCCGAGCTTCTTGTTGATCTTGTAGCGGCCGACCTTGGCCAGGTCGTAGCGCTTGCCGTTGAAGTAGTAGTTGTCCAGCAGCGCCTGCGCGGCCTCGCGCGTCGGCGGTTCGCCCGGGCGCAGCTTGCGGTAGATGTCCAGCAGCGCGTCGTCCTGCCCGGAGGTGTGGTCCTTCTCCAGGGTCAGCCGGATCGACTCGTAGTCGCCGAACTCCTCCAGGATCTGCGCGTCGGTCCAGCCGAGCGCCTTCAGCAGCACGGTGACGTTCTGCTTGCGCTTGCGGTCGAGGCGGACGCCGACCATGTCGCGCTTGTCCACCTCGAACTCCAGCCACGCGCCGCGCGACGGGATGATCTTGGCGGTGAAGATGTCCTTGTCCGACGTCTTGTCCGGGGTGCGCTCGAAGTACACACCGGGCGAGCGGACGAGCTGGGACACCACGACGCGCTCGGTGCCGTTGATGACGAAGGTGCCCTTGCGCGTCATCAACGGGAAGTCACCCATGAAGACGGTCTGGCTCTTGATCTCGCCGGTCTCGTTGTTCATGAACTCGGCCGTGACGAACAGCGGCGCGGAGTAGGTGACGTCCCGCTCCTTGCACTCGTCGACCGTGTTCTTCGGAGGCTCGAAGCGGTGGTCGCGGAACGACAGCGACATGGTGCCGCTGAAGTCCTCGATCGGGGAGATCTCCTCGAAAATCTCTTCCAGGCCGGACGGGCCGGACAGTTCGGTCCGCCCCTCGGCCTCGGCGGCGGCCACACGGGCCTGCCACGTTTCGTTGCCGACCAGCCAGTCGAAACTGTCCACCTGCAGCGCAAGCAGATCCGGAACCTCGAGAGGCTCGGAAATCTTGGCGAAGGAGATGCGGCGGGAGCCGGAAACGTCGGAAATGCTGTCGGACTGGGGGTTGCGCGAGGCGACCAAGGGGCGTCCTTCCACGGGCTCGCAAAGAATCACTTCGGTGCTGGGAGCGCAGGCCAAGCCACCCCAGTCAAGTCGAGACTCAAGCCGAGGTGGGAGTAAAGGCAGCGCAAAGCAATAGGCTACCCGATACAGGCAAGCCTGTCCAATGGGGTCCGATAGTTTGCCTTCGGACCACCCTCTCCGTCAAGGACCGACCCGGTGTCTCCAGCGAGTAGATCACCCGCGAGCCTCCCGGCGCCCTCCTGGTGCGGAGTCACAAAGAGACTACAGTCCGGCGATCTCCTGGACCAGCCATTGGCCGTCCTTTCGGACCATCGTGAACCGGGTCCGGTTGAGATCCACGCGGGGTTTACCCTGCGTGATCGTGCTGGTGGTGGTCTGGTTCACGAAGATGATCAGCGTGACCCGGTCGGCGTCGCCGTCGCGGACCCCGACCTCGCGGACGTCGGCCTTGACCGTCGCCTTGGTCTTCGTGGCCAGCTCGCCGGCCACCTTCGCGGTCTCGTCGAACTTGCCGGCGAACTCCGGGGTCATCGTCGCCCGCGCCGCGGCGAAGCTCTTGTCGAGGGTCCGGTAGTCGTAGCTGAGCGCGGTCTCGGCCGCCTTCCGTCCGGCCGCCGCGGCCTGGTCGCGGGCGTCCTCGGCCTGCTTGCCCTGCCACGCCTTGACCCCGAGCACCACCGCGACGGTCAGCACCAGCACCACGGCGACCCCGAGCGCAGCGGTCAGCAGCCGCCCCAGACCGGGTTTCGCGTCACCGTGCGTAATCGCCGGCGCCTCCGAAACCTCCTCGCCGGGAGCCTCAGGAGCCTCCGGTGTGGCTGGGGTCACATCCTCCGCAGGGGTCTCCGGAATCTCTTCGGATACCTCCGGTGCCGTTTCGATGTCATTCGTTGTCACATCGACCGCCGTACGGCGCTGGCCGGCGATCCGGGGACGGTTGCGGGAGCGATCAGGCATCAGCCCACCACCTGGAGGTCGGCGGTCAGCCAGCGGTCCTTCTCCCGGACCATGTCCAGCTTGATCCGGTAGCGGCGCTCGACCCCGTCGGCCGAGGCCGTGTTCGTCACCACCGCGTTCACGATCACCAGCACCTCGGCGGAGTCCTTGTCGTTCGAGACCACCGCGGCCTCCTTCACGTCGCCCTTGGAGGTCGCCTTGTTCGCGAGTACGTCGGCCTTCACCGAGTCGATGCCGGCCTGGAACTCCTGCTTGAACTGCCCGGTGGAATCGTCGATCACCCGCTTCGAGTCAGCGTCCCAGGTGTTGTAGTCGTACGTCGTGAAGTCGAGCGCCAGCTGCCGCCCTGCCTTCATCGCGCCCTCACGCTGGGAGTCCTGCGCACTCTGCTTGCGCAGGGCGACGACAGCGATCGTCGCTCCGGCCAGTGCGATGACGAGCAGGACGCTGAGCGCCCACGCCAGAATCAGAGGGCCACGCTTGGAGGTCACTTGCTGGTCACCGGTCCGAGGATGAGGGCTTTCCAGGAGTCGCTGCCGAGCAGATCGGCCTGGCCGCCGGTCGAGCCGAGGACCATGTCCGGCGTGCCCGCGGATCCGCCGGCGTCACCGGTGGCCGGGTCGTAGCCGAGGCCGTATCCGGTGCGGTTCAGGTCGCGCGACGACGGGCTCGGCTTGTTCTGCGCGCCGCGGACGTTCACGCCTGTGGTCGGGCTCGCGGTACAGCTCGCCTTGTTGTTGGCCGCCGTGTTCGACAGGTCCTGCGGGATCCGCTTGTCGGTCCCGCCGTACCCGGGCCGGCAGGCGGGCGGGGTGAAGCCGAGCACCAGGCCGAAGTGCGCGTCGTAGTGCCCGTCGGCGTTCTTCGCGGGGACGACGTACCCGCCCATCGCGACCGCCGGATACACCACGAACAGCTGCTCGACGGCGTCCAGCCGGACCGCGGTGATCTCGTTCACCGTCAGCAGGTTACCCAGCAGCACCGCGATGTCCGCACGGTTGTCCGTGATCAGGCCGGTCACCTGCTCCGAGGCGGCCGAGCCCTGGTCGATCACCTGGCGCAGGTTCGCGTCCGAGCTGACCAGGGTGTCCGACAGCAGCGCGAGGTTCTTCGCCCAGGTCTTGATCGCGTCGCCGCTGGCCACCTGAGTGGCGAGCACGGTGTCGCCGTCGTTGATCAGCTTGATCGTCTGCAGGACGTTCGCGTCGGCGTCGTCGATCAGCGTGCCGGAACTGTCGATGATCCGCTGCAGGTCGGTGCCCCGGCCCTTCAGCGCGGCGCCGAGCTCGCGCACCGTGGTCTGCAGACTCTGTTTGTCGACGGAGTTGACCAGCTGGTCGAGGTTCAGCAGCAGCTCGGTGGTGTCGATCGGGATCGCGGTGTCGTCGCGGGCGATCTTGGAGTTGTTCTGCAGGTACGGACCGTCGTCCCGGCGGGGCTGCAGGTCGACGTACTGCTCGCCGATCGCGGACCGGTTCGCGACCACCGCGAGCAGGTCGTTCGGGATCTTCGTCTTCTTGTCGATGTCGAGGTTCACCTCGACGCCGTCGGGCAGCAGCTTGAGCTGGCCGACCCGGCCGACCGGCTGGCCGCGGTACGTGACCTCGGCACCGGTGAAGATGCCGCCGGACTCGGCGAAGCTGGCGCTGACCGTGTAGTCCTCGTCGAAGAACAGCTTGTCAACCTGGGCGTACTTCGCGCCCACGAAGGCCACGCCGACGACGGTGATCAGCAGGAACACCATCAGCTGGATCCGGACCGTTCTGGTGATCACTTGGCCACCCCCGGCATCAGGGCCCGGGCCAGGTCGGGATCGAACCCGGACCGGTTGAGCTTCTGCGTACAGACCGGCAGCCCGAGCAGGGTGATGCAGGTCGTCGCCGTACTCGTCGGCACCGGCAGCGACGGCAGGCCGCCGCTCGTCGGATTGTGCAGCGGGATGCTCAGCCGCGGAACCGGGATGGACGACGGGCCGGCCGTGGGCAGCTTGAGCCCGAGGATGCCCTGCAGGGCCTTCTGGGTGTTCACGTCGAGCGTGATGCCCAGGTTGGTGAAGTCACCGCCGACCGCCTTCGCGGCCTGGTCCGGGAACGGGTAGGTGAGCAGCAGCTCCAGCGACTTCGGCAGGTTCTCCCCCGCCTCGGCCAGTTTGGTCAGGATCGGGTAGAGCGACTGCAGGTTCGCGACCAGGTCCTTCTGGGCCGACGTGATCACCCGGGTCGCGGTGTTGCCCAGCGTCGCCAGCGCCTGCAGCGTGTTGACCAGAGCCGCGCGCTGCTTGTCCAGGGTGGCGATCGACTTCGGCAGCGAGTCGATCGCGGTCGCCAGCGTCGCCTTCTGCGCGTTCAGCTTCTTGGCCAGCGCGTCGACCGCGGTGATCGCGGTGACGATCCGCTGCTTGTTCTGGTCCAGGGTGCCGACGAACGTGTTCAGCTGGGTCAGCACGCTGCGGATGGCCGGCTCGTTGCCGGTCAGCGCCTTGTTCAGCTCCTGGGTGATGATCTGCAGCTGGGCCACGCCGCCGCCGTTCAGCAGCAGCGAGAGCGCCGACAGGACTTCCTCGACCTCGACGTTGCTGGTGGTCCGGGACAGCGGGATGACCTCGCCGTTGTCGAGCTTGCCGCGCGGCTGCTCCGTCCCGGTCGGCCGCGCGAGCGACACGAACTTCTCGCCCAGCAGGCTGGTCTGGCGGATCGTCGCGTGCGTGTTGTCCGGCAGGTCGAGGCTCTTCGGCAGCTTGATCCGGACCTTGGCGACGTACCCGTCCAGCCAGACCTTCTGGACCGTGCCGACGGTGACGTCGTCGACCTTCACCGACGACTTCGGCACGAGGTCCAGGACGTCGGCGAACTCGACCGTGACCGTGTACGACGGTCCTTTGATCTTCGCGCCACCGGGCAGCGGCAGCGAGTACACACTGAAATCACATCCGGTCAGCAACAGCACCAACCCGAGCACTCCGGCGACTATCGACGTACGGCGTTGGATTCTGGGTTTCACTTGACCAGCCCCCCGAGCGTCGGGTCGACCGGGTCCGGGCTGTTCAACGGCGCCTTGGGCAGCGGGGCCCACGGCGTACCGGCGGGGCCGCCGCTGGCGGGAGCGCTGCCGGTCAGCTGGCTCAGCAGCGGCAGCTTCGGCAGGGCGTCAAGGACCGGCTTCAGCGCCGAGCAGGTCGACAGTGGCTGGTTCGCCTGCCGGAGCAGGAAGCAGATGAAGTTCGCCGGATCATCCAGCTGAGCCAGGTTGATCCGCTGGTCCAGCGTCCCGTACTGCGGGTTGTAGATGCGGGCCAGGTTGCCCAGGCCGAGCGGCGCCGTGTCGAGCACCTCGGCGATCGCGGCCTTCTCCTTGACCAGGATCGCCGACAGATCGGCGGCGCTGGAGACCGTGGTCTTCACCAGCGTCCGGTTGTCCTTGACGAACGTCGCGACCTCGCCGAGCGCGGTCGCCAGCAGCGACAGCGCGGCCGAGAGGTCCTTGCGTTCCCCGGCCAGCGTGGTCGAGGTGGCGGCGAAGTTGTTGTTGAACTGCCGGACCAGCTGGTCGTTCGCGGCCAACGCGGACACGAACATCTGCAACTGCCGGATCGTGCTGAACAGGCTCTGCGAGTTGCCCGCGAGCGTGCCGGTCAGCTTGGACACGTCGGTGATGGTCTGGTTCAGCTTGGCGCCCTGACCGTTCAGGTTCTTCGCCGAGACGTCCAGCAGCCGCGACAGCGCGCCCTGGTCGTTCGCGCCCTTCGGGCCGAGGGCGACGGACAGGTCGTTCAGGCTCTGGTAGATCTGGTCCAGCTCCAGCGGTACGGCGGTCCGCGCGAGCGGGATCTCGGCACCGTCGGCCATCACGTCGCCCTTGGAGTACGCCGGCGTCAGCTGGACGTACCGGTCGGCCACGATGGACGGCGCCGCGATGACTGCCTTGGCGGTGGCCGGCACCTTGTGCTTGGCCTCCCACCAGAACTTCACCCGGACGGTCCGCCCGGCCGGGGTGACGCTCTCCACCTCGCCGACCTTGATCCCGAGGATCCGGACGTCGGAGCCCGGGTAGACCGAGACCGCGCGCGGGAAGTACGCCGTCGCCGTGACGCGATCGGGATGCGGCCACAGCGTCACCACGCTGACCGCGAGGATCACCAGGACCACCGCGATCGCGATCAACCGGGACAGGGAAGCGATCCGCATCAGCCACCACCTCCCAGGACCGGGGGCAGGCCGGGAATCGGGATGCTCGGCGCCGGGATCTCCGGGACCGGGACCAGGTTCTGCACGTAGGTGTCGAACCACGGGCCGGTGCCGAGGGTGTTGGTGAAGAGCCGGACGAACGGCGCCAGCCCGCGGATGCTCGCGTCCAGGTCGTTCTGGTTCTTCAGCAGGACCGCGAGTACGGCGTTCACCTTCGTCAGCGTCGGGCCGAGATCCTTGCGGTTCTCCCGGACCAGCGCGGTGATCTGCGCGGACAGCTTCTGCGTCGACACCAGCAACTGGTGGATCAGCGCCCGG
Organism: Kribbella sp. NPDC026596; assembly: GCF_040638415.1. Lineage (NCBI taxonomy): Bacteria > Bacillati > Actinomycetota > Actinomycetes > Propionibacteriales > Kribbellaceae > Kribbella > Kribbella sp. NPDC026596. The sequence goes on from NZ_JBEZYF010000010.1 coordinate 109,768, forward strand.
CGGGCCTGGACCGCCTGGAAGACGGTGTTGCCGTCCTTCATCAGCTTGATCAGCTGCTGGTTGCGGTCGGCAAGCACCTTGGTGACCACGTTCGAGTGCTGCAGCAGCAGCTTGAGCTGCTCGTCACGCTTGGCCACGTTCCGGGACAGCCGGGACAGGCCGGTCAGCGACGCCTGCACCTCTTCCGGGGTGTTCTTGAAGGTCGCCGACAGCGTGTCCAGCGCCTTGGCCAGCTGCGCGGAGTCGATCCGCTCGGTTGTGTTGGCGAGATCCGAGAAGGCGTCCACCACGTCGTACGCCGAGACCGTCCGGGCCAGCGGGATCTCCGACCCGGGCTTGAGCGAACCGCCGCCGGCCGGGTTCAGCTTCAGGTACTTCTGGCCGAGCAGCGTCTTGATCTTCATCTCGGCGCCGGTCTGGTCGCCGAGCTTCACGCCCTTGTCGACCACGAAGTCGACCCGGACGTGCGTACCTTCGAGCTCGACCTTGCGGACCTGCCCGACCCGTACGCCAGCCACCCGGATCTCGTCGTTCGGCTTCAGCCCGCCGGCCTCGGAGAACTGCGCCGAGTACTTCGTCCCGCCACCGATCAACGGCAGGTCCTGAGCCTTGAACGCGGCCAGCATGATCAAGCCGATCACCGTCAGGCCGACGACGCCGATGGTCACCTGGTTCTGTTCCCGGAAGGGTTTCACGGCTTCTTGCACCTCGCCGAGTTGTTGTCGTAGGCGACCGGGATGCGGGTGCCGATGGGCAGCGTGACGTTGCCGTCGAAGTTGCACAGGTAGAAGTTGAACCAGGAGCCGTACGACGCGGTCCGGGTCATCGTGTTCAGCTTCTCCGGCATGTTCTGCAGCGTCTTCACCCAGATCCCCTGGGTGTCGTCCAGGGTGGTCGCGACGGTGCGGAGCCGGTCCAGGTCCGCCTTGATCGGCACCCGGGTCTGCTGCAGCAGGCCGGCCGTCTTGGTGTTCAGCGAGTTGATCGAACCGAGGCTGTTCAGGATGGGGTTGATGTCCTGGCTGAGCCCGGTGATGAACTGCTGGAGGTTCACCAGCAACTGGGAGAAGTTCTGCTGTCGCTGGGAGACGATCTGCAGGGTGGCGGTCAGATTCGTGATCAGGTCGCCGATCACCTGGTCCGCGTCGGCCAGCGTGGTGGTCAACGACGCGGTCTTGGCCAGCAGCGACTCGATCGTGCCGCCCTCACCCTGCAGCACCTTGATCACCTCGAAGGCGAACTGGTTCACGTCCGCCGGGGTGAGCGCGGTGAACAGCGGCTTGAACCCGTTGAACAACACCGACAGGTCGAGCGCCGGCGACGTACGTTCCTTCGGGATGACGGCGTTCTTCTTCAGCCGATCACCACCGCCGACGCCGTCGGTCAGCGCGACGTACCGGTTGCCGACCAGGTTCCGGTACCGCAGCGTGGCGTGCGTGGAGGCGTCGAGGACCTGGTCGGAGTCGACGCTGAACGTCACCATCGCCAAGGTGTCCTGATAGAGCGCGATCTTGTCGACCTGGCCGACCTTCACGCCGGCGATCCGGATGTCGTCACCCTTGTTCAGCCCGACCGCGTCCGTGAACACGGCCCGGTACTTCGTCGTCGGATTGAAGCTGATGTTCCCGATCGTCACCGCCAGCAGCGCGGTCGCGACCGTGGTGACAACCACGAAGATCGCCAGCCTGACGGTGTCGAGCGAGGTCTTCTTGTCGAGGATCTTCACTTCAGATTCACCTGCCCTCCGCGGAGGAGGGGCCCGACCATCAGGGTGGTCAGATCGGGTACGTCGGTCGCCGGGATGCCCATCTCCGGGGCCACGACCGAGTCGATCACCTTCTGCTCGGCCGGCGTACCGACGCCTTGGGTGTCCATGTCGAAGCCCGGCATCGCACGATTGAGCTGCAGGTTCAGCGGGAAGCGCTGGTTCTTGTTGTGGTCGCCGATCACGCCGTCGTCACCGGTGATGTACGGCGCCGGGTTCTCCTGCGTGTACGGGCCGGGCTTCGAGCCGGGGTGGCTGTAGTTCCTCCCGACGCAGGTCGGCCCACGGTGGTCCTTGTACGCCGGAAGCTCGTTCGGCTCGTACGGCGTCGGCTGGTTGGTGATCAGCTCGAGGTTGATGTTCAGCCGGCCGTTCCGGAACGTGTCGTTCAGGATCGGGGCCGTGTCGGTCATCACCTTGAGGAAGCACGGCACCTCGGGTGAGTACTTCTCCAGCAGGTCCAGCACCGGCCGGCTGACCTCGCCGAGCCGGATCACCCGGTCCTCGTTCGCCTTCAGGAACGTGTTGCCGGTCGTGGACAGCGTCTGCACGTCGACGAAGAACTTCTGCAACTGCACCTGCTTCTCCACCACGGTGTTGCCGGTGATGGTCAGGTTGCGCAGCGCGCGGACGAGGTCCGGTGTCGCGTCGCCGTACAACTGGGCGACCTGGGTGAGCTTGGTCAAGGCGTCCATCAGCTTCGGGACGTTCGGGTTCAGCTTCTTCAGGTACGCATCGAGCTGGGTCAGCGTGCCCGCGATCTCGGCGCCGCGGCCTTCCAGTGCGGTGGCCAGCGTGTTCAGGGTGGCGTTCAGGTCCGCCGGGTCGACCGCCTGCAGCAGCGGGAGCGCGTCGTTCAGCACCTTCTCGATCTCGATGCCGACCGCGGTCTTGTCCCGGGAGATCACGTCGCCGGCCTTGATGTGCTGGCCTTCCGGTCCGCTCGGCGGGACCAGGGCGACGTACTTCTCGCCGAACAGCGTCTTGGGCAGGATCCGGGCGCTGACCGCGCTGGAGATCTCGCTCACCTGATCAGGCTTGAGCGCCAACTGCACGGTCGCCTCGTCGCCGTCGGTGGAGACCCCGCGGACCTCGCCGACGATGATGCCGCGCAGCTTCACATCGGCGTGCTCGTTGAGTTGCAGGCCGATGTGGCTGGTCTTCAGTTCCACGTCGACGGTCTTGGTGAAGACCTTGGCGTAGAAGGCGTAGGTCAGCCAGAGCAGGAAGCAGACCACGCCGATGAAGGCGACGCCCAGGATCTTGTGCGAGATCAGTTTGGTCACGGGGCCTCCCGTCGTGGACTGAGGAGCGAAGCGACCGGAGCGAGGAGGGAAGGACGGGAGGCAGAGCCCCGTGACCACCCACGCCGGAGGCGTGGCATCAATACAGTCATGGCGTCACCCGGCCAGCCTGACAGTGGTCGTCGTACCCCAGATCGCCATCGACAGCAGCAGGTCGACGACGTTGATGACGACGATGGACGTCCGTACGGCGCGGCCGACGGCGACGCCCACTCCGGCCGGACCGCCGGTCGCGTGGTAGCCGTGGTAGCAGTGCACCAGGATCACCAGCACGGAGAAGACGAGCACCTTCCCGAACGACCAGAGCACGTCACCGGGTGGCAGGAACAGATGGAAGTAATGGTCGTACGTGCCGGTGCTCTGCCCGTAGAACGTGGTCACGGTGAGTCTGGTGGCGAAGTACGACGACAGCAGGCCGACGACGTACAGCGGGATGACCGCGATCAGGCCGGCGATGATCCGGGTGGTGACCAGGAACGGCAGTGACGGGATCGCCATCACCTCGAGGGCGTCGATCTCCTCGCTGATCCGCATCGCGCCGAGCTGCGCGGTGAACCCGCAGCCGACCGTCGCGGCCAGCGCGATCCCGGCGATCAGCGGGCCGATCTCGCGGGTGTTGATGTAGGCGCTGACGAAGCCGGCGAAGGCCGACGTACCGATCTGGTTCAGCGCCGAGTAGCCCTGCAGGCCGACCTCGGTGCCGGTGAAGAAGGCCAGGAAGGTGATCACGCCGACCGTGCCGCCGATCACCGCGAGCGCTCCGGTGCCCAGCGTGACCTCGGCCAGCAGCCGGAAGATCTCCTTGCGATACCGGGTGATCGACTTGCCGGACCAGGCCAGAGCCTTGATGTAGAAGGCCAACTGCTCGCCCAGCCGGTCGAGTGAGTTGAGCGGCTTCTTTACCAGCGTGTCCACCAAGGCCGACATGTCAGGCCCCCTTCGGCGGGACGAGCTGGAAGTAGATCGCCGTCATCGAGAAGTTCGCGACGAACAGCAGCATGAAGGTGATGACGACGGACTGGTTCACCGCGTCGCCGACACCCTTCGGGCCGCCGCCCGCGTTGACACCCTTGTACGACGCGACCACCGCCGCGATGAATCCGAACACCAGGGCCTTCGCCTGGCCCTGCCACAGGTCGGGCAGGTGCGCGAGCGCGGTGAACGAGGCGATGTAGCTACCGGGAGTGCCGTCCTGCAGGACGACGTTGAAGACGTAGCCGCCCATCACGCCGACCACGCTGACGAAACCGTTCAGGAAGAAGGCGACCAGCATCGTCGCCAGCACCCGCGGCACCACCAGCCGCTGGATCGGGTCGATGCCGAGCACCATCATCGCGTCGAGCTCCTCGCGGATCTTGCGCGAGCCCAGGTCGGCGCAGATCGCGGAGCCGCCGGCGCCGGCGATCAGCAGTGCGGTCGCGATCGGCGAGGCCTCCCTGACGACAGCCAGGACCGCGGCTGAACCGGTGAACGCCTGCGCGCCGAACTGCTTGATCAGGCCGCCGACCTGCAGCGCGATCACCGCGCCGAACGGGATGGCGACCAGCGCGGTCGGGATGATCGTCACGCTGGCGACGAACCAGGCCTGCTGCAGGAACTCCCGCAGCTGGAACGGACGCCGGACCGAGGCCCGGGCGGTGTCGAGAGCGAAAGCGAACAGATTGCCGGCATGCTTCAGCGGGGCGGTGGCAGAAACGGTCACGTGACTCCCACCGTCGTGTCCGCGAAGGATCCTGGCGGCGGGGTGACGCCGTTCTCGCGGCACCACTCGCCCGGCGGGCGCTGGGTCGGCCGGAGCATGCCGCTGCTGGGCAGCTGCTGGATCGGGATCGGCGGCAGCGGGGGCAGTTCCTGGCCGGCCTCGGCGGCGAGCTCGTCGGCGTCCTTCTCCTCGGACATGCCGATCGGGCCGATCATCTGCGCATTGAGGAACTGCCGGACCACCGGCTCCTCGCTGGACAGCAGCATCTCGCGCGGGCCGAACATCGCCAGGTGCTTGTGGTACAGCATGCCGATGTTGTCCGGCACCGTCCGCGCGGTGTTCACGTCGTGGGTGACGATCAGGAAGGTCGGGCCGAACGCCTCGTTGAGGTCGATCATCACCTGGTTCAGGAACGACGTACGCACGGGGTCCAGACCGGAGTCGGGTTCGTCGACGAGCAGGATCTCGGGGTCGAGCACGAGCGCCCGGGCCAGCCCGGCCCGCTTGCGCATCCCGCCGGAGATTTCGCCCGGCAGCTTCTTCTCCGCGCCGACCAGTCCGACCATCTCCATCTTCTCCATCACGATGGAGAAGATGTCGGACTCGGACTTCTTGGTGTGCTCGCGGAGCGGGAAGGCGACGTTGTCGTAGAGGTTCATCGAGCCGAACATCGCGCCGTCCTGGAACAGCACGCCGAACAGCCGCCTGATCTCGTAGAGCTCGCGCTCGGAGCAGGTGGCGATGTCGGTGCCCTCGATGAACACGTGGCCCTTGTCGGGCTTGAGCAGACCGATCAGCGTCTTGAGGAAGACAGACTTGCCGGTGCCGGACGGGCCGAGCATCACGCAGATCTCACCGGCCGGCAGAGTCAGGGACACGTCGCCCCAGATCAGCTGGCTTCCGAAGGACTTGGTGAGACCTTCGACGCGGACTTCTACGCCCACCGGTCCTCCTCACGGGAAAGTCTGTCTGGCCCCGAACCGACGAGTTTCTGCCCGGTCCAACGAGGCACGGTCGCCTAGGTTACGCGCGAGTACGGTTTTGCGTAACCCCCGCATGTCAAGCGATTGACAAGGCGTCACGCTCTGGTCACGTCGATCACGCTGTGCTCATAGCACGTGACACGCGGCTGCGGGTGATCCTAGCGACTGCCGAGGTCCCGGTACGCCGGACCCCTCCGGGACCACCGGTGAAACTGGTATCGCAGCGCAATCGGGTCGACATACAACGCGATCACGGGTGCGAGATCTGTCCGGGATTCCGGCCGAAAGATAGCTTCGACGCAAGGGTTTGGCACGACCGAGGAGGGGATCCACGGATGAGCATCGAACGACGAACATTCCTGAGGGGAAGCGCGGCCCTTGCGGGCGGTGTGCTCGCGGGCGGGCCGTTCCAGGGATTCGTGGCCCGGGAGGCAGTCGCCGACGAGACGGACAACCCGTCGTTCCGGACGCTGCGTGCGATCCCGGACCAGCGCGACGGCGCTGTCCGGCTCCATCTGCCGGAAGGATTCGCCTACCGGTCGTTCCACGACACCGAGTTCCCGGTCGTGCTGGGTGACGGCACGAACCTGCCCGGACGGCACGACGGCATGGGTGCGTTCCAGCGCCGCAACGGCAACGTGCTGCTCGTCCGCAACCACGAGCTGAACAATCCGGGCGCACCGTTCGGACCGGGTACGCCGTACGACGCCATGGCGCAGGGTGGTACGACGACCGTCGAGGTGACGCGCTTCGGTGTCGTGGTCGACGCCTACACCAGCCTGAACGGCACGATGATGAACTGCAGCGGCGGGATCATGCCGTGGGGCAGCTGGATCACCTGCGAGGAGACGGTGAACGGGCCGGACGTCGGACCGGACTTCACCGGGGCGTCGAACGTGCCGCTGACCAAGCCGCACGGCTTCGTCTTCGAGGTCCCGGCCGGCGGGCAGGCGGACCGGCAGCCGATCACCCACGCCGGCCGGTTCGCGCACGAGGCCGTCTCGTTCGACCCCAGGACGGGGATTCTCTACCTGACCGAGGACAACTTCGCGTTCCCGTCCGGCTTCTACCGCTATCTCCCGCGCCGGAATCCGGTGACCCATGGGCGGCTGGAGGACGGTGGCCGGTTGCAGATGCTGGCCGTCAAGGGCCGCCCGAACCTGAACCTGGCCGCCGAGCAGCCGCGGCGGGCGACGTACGACGTGCAGTGGGTCGACATCGACGACCCGGCACCGACGTTCCCGTACACACCGGGTCAGACCGCGCCGACCACGAACGACCAGGCACTCGTGTACGTCGGTGACCAGGGTCGTGCGCAAGGTGCGGCGTACTTCTCCCGGCTCGAAGGACAGGTGTACGACGACAACGTCGTGTACTTCTGCTCGACACAGGGTGGTGGCGTGGCCGAGACCGGCCCGGATCCGGTCGGTGGCTACGGCAACGGTTTCGGCCAGATTTGGGCATATCACACCCGGGCGCAGAAGCTGCAGCTGATCTATCAGTCGCCGAACCGGGCGACGCTCGACTTCCCGGACAACGTCACCAGCAGCCCGCGGGGAACCCTGGTGCTCTGCGAGGACAACACCGAGGACAACTACCTGCGCGGCCTGTCCCGCGGTGGTCAGCTGTGGGACATCGCTCTGAACCGGCTCGTCGGCAGCAACGGAGCCCCGCGGTTCGGCGACGAGTTCGCCGGCTCCACCTTCAGCCCGGACGGGCACACGCTGTTCGTCAACATCCAGGCGAGTCGCGGCATGACGTTCGCGATCTGGGGTCCCTGGCACCGGATCGGCGTCTGACCGTCTCGGCGCAGGGGTGCGCAGATCGTCCGGATTGAGCCTCGCGACGTTGTCGGCCGGCATCGTCGCGGTGCTCGCGGTCTGGATTGCCGAAGTGGGACCGGTACCCGGCGAGCAGCGGGTGCTGATCTGGTTCCACGACGCCGGCGGCACGACGGTCGAACGGCTCGCCCAGCTCACGAACGACATCACCGATCTGGCTCCGCTCGCAGCGCTCACGGGCGTGTTGCTTACTGTCGTGCTCGCCCTGCGCCGGTGGGTGGATGCCGCGGTCTTCGTGGTGGGAGTCGGTGTCGTCTGGGCGGTCAACCCGCTGCTGAAGGAGATCGTCGGCCGGTCGCGACCCGACCTGTGGCCATTGCCGGAGACGGTCTCGCAGTACGGCTTCCCGGCCGGTCATGCCGCCGACACCGCGGCCGTGGTCGCCATCGTGGTGCTGCTTCTGCGCGTCCGGCGTCGGCAGGTGATCTGGCTGGCCGTCGGCGCCGTGGTACTCGTCATCGTCGGGCTGTCCCAGCTGGTGCTCGGACTGCACTACCCGTCCGACTTGGTGGCCGGTTGGCTGTGGGCCTTCGCCTGGATCGGCTTCGTGCACAACATGACGAAGGGCGGCCCTGGGTAGGACCGCCCTTCGGCGTACTGCTGGATGTGCGGCTCGCGCCGCACGGGTCACTTCAGGGTGACGGTGGCGCCGGCGCCCTCGAGGGCCTCCTTGGCCTTCTCCGCGGCAGCCTTGTCGACCTTCTCCAGGATGGCCTTCGGGGCCGACTCGACCAGGTCCTTGGCCTCCTTCAGACCAAGGCTGGTGAGACCGCGCACCTCCTTGATGACCTGGATCTTCTTGTCGCCGGCGCTCTCGAGAACGACGTCGAACTCGTCCTGCTCCGCGGCCTCTTCGGCAGCGGCGGCCGGGGCGCCCGGGGCGGCGGCCACGGCGACCGGGGCGGCGGCGGTGACGCCGAACTCCTCCTCGAACGCCTTAACGAACTCCGACAGCTCCAGCAGGGTCAGTTCCTTGAACTGGCCGAGGAGCTCTTCGGTGCTGAGCTTCGCCATGGTGGCGGTCCTTCCGTAAACGTGTTGCTGGGTGATCACTGATGGGGGTGTTGCGTGAGGGGGAAGCGTCAGCTCTCGGCCGGCGCGGTCTCCTCGGTGCTCGCCTCGGCAGGTGCCTCGACTGTGTCCTGCACAGCCGGTGCCTCGTCCGCCACGGCTGTGGCGTCCGCGGCCGGCAGCTTGTCCTGCAGCGCCGCGAACAGGCGCGCGGCCTGCGACAGCGGAGCAGCGAACAGCGACACCGCTTGCTGCGGAGCCGCCTTCATCGCACCTGCGAGCTTCGCGAGGAGAACCTCACGCGACTCCAGGTCAGCGAGTTTGTTGATCTCGTCAGTACCGAGTGCCTTGCCTTCCAGCACTCCAGCCTTGATGACGAGCAGGGGATGCGCCTTGGCGAAGTCACGCAGGCTCTTGGCCGCAACCACCGGGTCGCCCTTGATGAAGGCGATGGCCGACGGACCCTCGAGCAGCGAGTCGAACGACTCGACACCCGCGTCCTTGGCCGCGATCTTGGTCAGCGTGTTCTTCACCACGGCGTAGTTCACGTTGTCACCGAGCGCAGTGCGCAGTTCCCGCAGTTGCGCCACGGTGAGTCCGCGGTACTCGGTCAGCACGGCGCCGTTCGAGCTACGGAACTCGTCCGTGAGCTCTGCGACAGCGGCTGCCTTGTCCGGCCTCGCCATGGGGTCTCCTTCTCTTGGCTTCCACGCCTCGGACCCCTGAAAAGGAGAAACGCCCCTGCGCAGGCGCAAGGGCGTGAACATACGAGCTGTCACACTATCCAAGTCACCTACGCGGGCCGCCCACCTGAGTGGGACCTTCAGTCACTCGAAAGTGACAACCAGCGGTCTTCGGCAACATTCATTGTGCCTGACCCACAGTCTGGAACCAAATCGGTTCCAGTCAGCCTGGTTGCTCGCTCACCGGATGCGGTGGGATCCACCGATGCATCGCGGTGGCGGCGGCCCAGCCGGTCCCGGCCATGATCACGATCGCGGGGCCTAGCCCGAGCAGGGCGGTGGCACCCGCGAGCAACAGTGGGCCGGCGCCGTTCCCGGTGTCCGCGAACAACCTGAACGCCCCCAGGAACTGGGCTCTGCCGACCGGTGGAGATGCGTCGGCGCCCAGCGTCATGATCACGCCGGCGCCGAGCCCGTTGCCAACACCCATCAGCAACGCGACCGCGGTCAGCGTCACGGTGGAGTGCGTCAGTGGCAGCAACAGATGCGCGAACCCCAGCACGAACATCGACGGTACGGCGACCCACTTGCGACCGAGGCGGTCCATCACCGAACCGGCTGGATAGAACAGCAGCATGTCCACCGCTCCGGACAGGCCGAAGATGATGCTGGTGGTCTGCGCATCCAGTCCGATGTGCAGCGCCCACAGCGGGATCACCACCTGTCGCGACGCCCGGACCGCGCCGACCAGCAGCGCACCGACGCCAAGGGTCCGCAACACGGGCAGGTGGTCGCGGATCACGACCCAGGTCGACTGGGCGGCGACCGGCCGGCTTCCGCGCGTACGACGTACTGACTCGACGTCGGGCAGGCTCAGCAGGACCACGCAGGCGAGAAGCGCGGCGATGAGGTGCACCCAGTAGGCGCCGTCGGTGCCAAGGAACTTCATCGCGCCGGCACCGAGGAACGGGCCGATGAACGAGCCGATGCGCTGGACGCCACCAAGAGTGGACAGTGCGCGCGCCCGTAGCTCGATCGGGACCGCTTCGCTCAGGTAGGCCTGGCGGGCCAGGCCCCAGACCGCACCGGCCAGTCCGGTGCAGCCGATCGCGATCGCCAGGCCCCAGGCTGTCGGCACCACCAGACAGGCGGCTAACGCTAGTGCGACCAGGACTGTTGCGCCCAGCATCGCCCGTCGTTCACCGATGCGGTTGGTCAGAGCACCGGCGGGGATGTCACCGATCACCTGACCGAGTCCGGCGGCCGCGACCACCAGTCCAGCCACGGCTACCGAGGCACCGAGATGCGTGGCCGACAGTGCGACGACCGGTGCGATCGCGCCCTGCCCGATGCCGTAGAGCAATGCGGGCAGATAGACCGCGGGTGCGATCTTCCACAGATCTTTGGCCTGGGACATCACCGGCCGCCGGCCAGCGCCGTACTGCGATCCCGAGCAACCGGCGTGGCACCGAGCAGCTCGGACACCGACCACGCGGCGCCGACGATCCTCATCCCGAACTCCTCCATCCGCTCCACCGGCATCCGCATCTCGGGACCGGAAACACTCAGACAGCCGGCCACCTGACCGGAGTAGCCGAAGACCGGCGCCGCCACACTGCGGATCCCCGGAGTGCGTTCCTCCACGGACATGGAGAAGCCCCGTGCACGGATCTCTGCGAACTGGGCAGCCAGAATGACCGGATCGGTGATGGTCCGCGGCAGCACCTGCTCCAGGCGACCGGCGAGGACCTCTTGCTGCCGCTCCAGCGGCAAGAAGGCGAGCAGTGCCTTCCCGGGCGCTCCGAGCGGCAAGGCGACCGGGATGCCGAACTCCGTGTAGGTACGGCGCAACTGGTGATGGCTCTCGACTTGGTCGAGGACGACGCGCTGCCCGGACGGCAGCAACTCGTGCACGGCCGCGGTTTCTCCGGTGTCGTCACGGAGTACCCGCAGCACGGGCATCGCGGCGTCCCGCAGGCCGGCCGGGATCCCACCGCTGTGGGCCAGCTGAACGACCAGCGGCCCGATCGCATACCTGCGGTGGGCGGTCTGGCGAACCAATCCGTTCTCCTGCATCGCCAGCAGCAGCCGATGCACGGTGCTTGTGGACAGACCGGTCGCTCGAGCCAGGTCACTGATCCCCAGATCGGACGTACGGACGTCGAAGCACCGCAGGATCGCTACCGCCCGGTCGATCGACTGCACCGACCCACGCCGCTCGGCCTGTTCCTGCATTGCGGCATCGTATCCCACAATGCGGGAACAGACCTCGTGTTTCCGAGGGGTCAGCTGAGGACGGCGAGTGCGTCGATCTCGACCAGCATGTCGGGGAGGGGGAGGCCGGTGAAGACGGTGGTGCGGGACGGCAGGACGCCGCTCGGGGTGCGGGTGGACATGAACTCGGCGTACGCCTCGTTCATGGCGGCGAAGTCGTCGCGGGTGGTCAGGTAGACGCGCAGCATCAGCACGTCGTCGATGCTCGCGCCGCCGGCCTTGAGGATCGCCTCGATGTTCTGCAGGACGCGGGTGGTCTGGCTCTTCACGTCGCCGGTGAAGACGAACTCACCGCTGGCCGGATCGACCGATCCCTGGCCGGACACCTGCAGGATGTTGCCCTTGCGCACTCCCTGCGAGAACACCGGCATCGGGGCGGGCGCGTCGCTGGTGGAGATGACGGTCTTGTCGGACATCAGGTCTGACACCTCTCAGTTGTAGTCGGCGGTGATCGCCTTGGTGGTGGCGAGCAGGTCAGGCAGCAGCTCGAGCACCTGGTCATAGTTCAGCAGTACGTCGGGCACCGACACCGACACGGCCCCGACGATCCGCCCGTCGTGGTCCTTCACCGGGGCGCCGATGCAGTTGATGAACGACTCGTGCTCGGCCTTGTCCTGCGCCCAGCCGCGCTCCGATGTGATTGCCAGCTCGTCCCGCAGGTGGTCTGCATCGGTGATCGTGTTCGGCGTGTACGCGCGGTAGTCCATCGACGCCAGCAACGCCTCCCGCTGCCGCTTGGGCTGCGCGGCCAGCAGCACCTTCCCGACCGCGGTGCAGTGCAGCGCCGCCGGTACGCCGACCTGGGAGTACATCCGCACCGACCGCACGCTGTCGAGCTTGTCGATGTAGACGACCTCACCGTTCTCCCAGGCAGCCAGATGCACTGTCTGTCCGGTCTTCTGGTTCAGCTGCCTCAGATGCGGGGCCGCGACGTCCCGTACGACGTGTTGCTCCCGAGCCACATCGGCCAAGGCGAACAGCCGTGAGCCCAACCGGTAGCGATGCGCCTCGTCACGTCGTACGAACCGCTCCGCCTCCATGGTGCGCAGCAGCCGGAGCACTGTGGTCTTGTGGACACCCAGCTCGGTCGCCAGCTGATCCAGCGATCGCTCGCCCTCCCCGAGGCTCACGAGGATCTGCAGTGCTCTCCCAAGACTCTGGCTCATGCCGCGCCGATCTTCGTCGTGGCCCACTCTTCGTCGGAGCAGGTCAACAGCCGCTCCCGGACGGCGAGCTCCAACGGCACTGCGTGGTCCTCGGGCGCGACAAGCACCGCGGCCGCGTTCAGGTGTCCGAGCCGCAGCCGCTGCTTCATCGGCAACCCCTGCAATGTCCCAGCCAGGAAACCGGCCGCGAACGCGTCTCCCGCACCCACCGGCTCGACCACCGCGACCGTGAGTGCCGGAACCTCGGTCCGACGCCCATCCGGCTCCAGGACCAGCGCAGTGTGCGCATCGTTCTTCACCACCAGCGTGCACCGCCGGCCGAGGCGTTCGTGCAGCTCAGCGGGGTCACTGGTCCCCGCGAACACCAGAGCCTCGTCGGCACCGATCAGTACGACGTCAGCCGCGCGGAGCACCCGCCAGAGTGGTTCCGGGTCCTTGTCCCGCCAGAGTGCGGGCCGCCAGTTCAGGTCGACGCTCAAGATGAAGCTGCGGGGCTCTTGGGCCAACCGGTCCAGCATCTCCGCCGCAGTGCTCGAGATCGCCGCAGTGATGCCGGTGGTGTGCACGAGCTCGGCACGCGCCAGCCGATCGCGCACCGCCGGCCGATCCAGGAACTCGGGATCCATCGCCGAGGCAGCCGAACCAGACCGGTAGTAGTGCATCCGGGAGCGCCCGTCCTGGGTCTCCTTCACGTACAGCGCGGTCGGCCGGGTGGCGTCCAGCTCAACACCACCGACCTCGACACCTCGCGTCCGCAGATCACGCAGTACGTGCTCACCGAACCCGTCGTCACCGAGCCGCGAGATCCAGCCGGTCGCGATCCCCAGCGCGGCCAGTCCACCCGCCGCGTTGCACTCGGCGCCACCGACCGACCGCCTGAACGTCTCCACGTCCGCCAGCGGCACCCCGGTCTCCCCGGCGAGCATGACCATCGCCTCGCCGATGCAGATCGCGGCGGGCGTCTCAGGGAGCGGTTCGCGCATCGGCACTCCACGGGTGCGAGGTGATGGGATAGGTGTGAAACACCCGTCATTGACGCAACTTTGGGCGCGATGCTACAACCGTGGAGTCAGTGTGCGCAACGTGCGTTGCACATGCTGCAATTCCAGCTACCAGGGGAACAGATGCCTGCTTACGATGCCGACGCCGTCGCCGCTCTCGCCGACCAGCAGGTGAGCTGGCAGGACAAAGCGCTCCCGCCCGCGTTCTGGGGCCGAACCGTCGCGGAGGTGCTGGCCGACAAGCCCAAGCTCTCCCAGCTGCCCACTCCGCTGATGACGCTGTCCGCCCCCGGCCTGCGGCACAACGTGGACACTCTCGCGCGCTGGTGCACCCGCCACGGCGTCGAGCTCGCGCCGCACGGCAAGACGACGATGGCGCCGGCGCTCTGGGCCATGCAGCTCGACGCCGGTTCCTGGGCGATCACCCTGGCCAACGTCTTCCAGCTCGGCGTCGCCCGCGCGTACGGCGTCCGCCGGGTGCTGATCGCGAACGCGGTGATCTCCCCGCTCCAGCTGCGCTGGATCGCCGACGAGCTCGCGGCCGATCCGGAGTTCGAGGTGCTGGTCTGGGCCGACTCGGTCCGGACCGTCGAGATCATGGAGGCGGCGCGATCGGCGCACGTCGGTCCGGATGCGCGACCGCTCGACGTACTGGTCGAGGTCGGCGGCATCGGCGGCCGGACCGGCGCGCGGGACGCCGAGACCGCGGTGGCTGTCGGCGCGGCGATTGCGGACGCGAGCACGCTGCGGCTGGCCGGCGTCGCCGGGTACGAGGGCGCGATCGGGCACGGCGTGGACGAGGCCGACCTCGAGGAAGTCCGTGCGTACCTGCGCGACCTGGCAGAGGTCCACCATCGACTGCGGGACCGGTACGGCGAGGACGTCGTACCGATCGTCAGTGCGGGCGGAAGCCAGTACTTCGAGCAGGTGGCGAAGGTGCTCGCGTCGCTCGCCGGCGAAGGCGCCCGGGTGGTGCTGCGGTCGGGAGCGTACATCGCCCACGACGACGGGATGTACCGCCGGATGTCGCCGCTCGGCGAGACGCCCCGTACGGACGGCGACCAACTGGTCCCGGCGATGCACGCGTGGGTCCGGATCACCTCCCAGCCCGAGCCCGGACTCGCAATCTTCGACGCGGGCCGACGCGACCTGCCGTTCGACCAGGACCTGCCCGAGCCGCAGCTGATCCGGCCGCGGGACGAGGGTTCGCCGGTCCTCGCGGCCACCGGGATGACGGTCAGCAACCTCAACGACCAGCACGGCTTCCTGCTTTTCGGCGACGTCCCGGTGGTGATCGGCGACGAGCTCCGGGTCGGCCTGTCCCATCCCTGTACGGCGTTCGACAAGTGGGGACTGATCCCGGTCGTGGACGACCCGGACGCGGCCGACCCGGTCGTCGTCGACCTGGTCCGGACGTTCTTCTGACATGGCCGAGCTGCTGATCACCGGTGCGTTGGTGCTGGACGGTTCCGGCGCTCCCGGCGTACGGGCCGACGCGGCGATCGACGACGGCCGGATTGTGGCTATTGGCAACGACCTGCCGGCGGCGCGGCGGACGATCGACGCGGACGGGCTGGTGCTGGCGCCCGGGTTCATCGACATGCACGCACACTCCGACCTGCAGATCCTGGCGAACCCGGACCACACCGCGAAGGTCAGCCAGGGCGTCACGCTGGAGGTGCTCGGCCAGGACGGCCTGTCGTTCGCGCCGATCGACGACCCGACCCGGACCGCGGTACGCCGCCAGATCGCCGGCTGGAACGGCGAGCCCGACGACTTCGACTTCAGCTGGTCCACGGTCGGCGGATACCTCGACCGGCTCGACCAGGGCATCGCTTGCAACGCGGCGTACCTGGTCCCGCAGGGCACGCTGCGGATGATGGTCGTCGGCACCTCGAACCGCACGGCCTCGCGCGCCGAGCTGGACGAGATGAAGCGACTGCTCGCCGAAGGGCTGCAGCAGGGCGCGGTCGGGATGAGCAGCGGCCTCACCTACATCCCCGGCATGTTCGCGACCACCGACGAACTGGTCGAGCTCTGCGAGATCGTCGCGCAGTACGGCGGGTACTACGGCCCGCACCAGCGCTCGTACGGCGAGGGCGCACTGGACGCGTACGGCGAGATGGTCGAGATCGCCCGGCGTTCCGGGTGCCCGCTGCACCTGACACACGCGGTGATGAACTTCGCACCGAACCGGGGCCGCGGCGCCGAGCTGGTCGCGATGATCGACAAGGCCCTCGCCGCGGGCGTCGACGTCACCACCGACACCTACCCTTATTTGCCTGGGGCAACCACTCTGGCGGCGACGCTGCCCAGCTGGACCGCCGAGGGTGGCCCGGACGCCCTGCTGGCCCGGCTCCGGGACCCGGCCGCCCGGGACCGGATCGCTTACGAGATGGAGCAGGTCGGCTCGGACGGCTGCCACGGTTGCGTGATCGAGTGGGACTCCATCGAGATCGGCGGCGTTCGGAACCCGGCGATGAACGACGCCGTCGGCCACACCATCGCCGCGCTCGCCACCTCGGCCGGCCGGCCGCCGGCGGATGTGTTCTTCGACCTGCTGATCGCCGATGACTTGGCGACCTCGATCCTGCAGCACGTCGGCCACGAGGAAAACGTGCGGACGATCATGCGGCACCCGAGCCACACCGGCGGGTCGGATGCGATCCTGGTCGGCGGGAAACCGCATCCGCGGTCGTGGGGGACGTTCCCACGCTATCTGGCCCGGTACGTCCGCGAACTCGGCGTATTGGAGTTGGCCGACTGCATCCATCACCTCACCGGCCGCCCGGCCCGACGGCTCCGGCTCACGGATCGCGGGCTCGTCCGGGTCGGCTATCAGGCCGACCTGGTCCTGTTCGACCCGGAGACCGTCCAGGACACCGCCACCTTCGACACTCCCCGCCGGCAAGCCACCGGCATCCCGTACGTCCTCGTCAACGGCGTCCCCGTCATCGACGACGGCCATCGCACCGACGCGCTGCCTGGCCGCGCGGTCCGCCGTACTCCTGTCCGAGAGGAAGTTGCATGAGCACCACCCTGGATCTGCTGCGCGCGGATCGCGTGCTGACCGTCGTCCGGGCGCCGGAGATCTCCGACGCCCGCGACCTGTGCGCGGCCTTGGTTGCCGGCGGCATCCATGTCGTGGAGTTGACCTACACCACGCCCGACCTCCCCCGGCACCTCGAGCGCGCCGCTTCCACAGCCGCCGAGACCGGCGCGGTCGTCGGTGCGGGCACCGTCCAGACCGGCGCGCAGGCGAAGCAGGCGATCGAGGCGGGCGCGCAGTTCCTCGTCACTCCCGGCCAGGGCCCGGAGGCCGCCGCCATCGCCGAGACCGCACGTTCCGCCGGCATACCCGTCGTCCTCGGCGCCTTCACCCCGTCCGAGGTGATGACGGCGCTGGCCCTCGGCTCCGACGCCGTGAAGATCTTCCCCGCCCACCAACTGGGTCCGAAGTACTTCAAGGATCTCAACGGCCCGTTCCCCGGCGTACCCCTCATCCCCTCCGGCGGTATCAACGCCGGCAACGCCCGCGACTACCTCGCGGCCGGCGCCCTCGCCGTCAGCGCCGGTACCGACGTCGTCTCCCCCGCTGACGTCGCCGCCGCCAACTGGGACACGATCACCACCAAGGCCCAGACCTTCTGCGCTGCCTTGGACTGACGCCGTGAAGGTGACTGCGGTTGAGACCATCCGCCCACAGGTCCAGTCCAACCTGTGTTTCGTCCGCGTGCACACCGACACCGGACTGACCGGCCTGGGCGAGTCGTTCTTCGGCGCTCGCACCGTCGAGGCCCACATCCACGAGACGGTCGCTCCCGCCTTGCTCGGGATGGACGATCCGTCCCCGCAGCACGTGGCCAACCTGCTCACGCCGTACGTCGGCTATCAGGGCGGCGGGGCCGAGTTGCGGGGGAAGGGCGCGGTCGACGTCGCCTTGTGGGATCTGATGGGTCAGGCCACCGGGTTGCCGTTGGCGCGGCTGCTCGGCGGGCCTGTCCGGGACCGGATCGGGACGTACAACACGTGCGCCGGCGTGCGCTACGTCAGTACGACGACCCGGCAGAACTCGTCGAACTGGGGGCTGGCTGAGGATGGCCAGTACGAGGACCTCTACGCGTTCCTGCATCACCCGGCACGGCTCGCCCGTGAGCTGTGGGACGAAGGCATTCGCGGGATGAAGATCTGGCCGTTCGACGAGGCGGCCGAGGCGAGCAACGGCACGGACATCACGCCGCGGGAGTTGGCCGCCGGTCTCGAGATCGTCGCGGCGATCCGGTCGGAGGTCGGCCTCGAGATGAATCTGATGATCGAGTTGCACGGCCTGTGGACCCGGACCGCGGCCGCGAAGATCGCGCGGGCGCTGGCCGAGTTCGGTCCGTACTGGATCGAGGACCCGCTGCGGCCGGATGCCGTCAGTGCCTTGGGTGCGTTGCGGGCGGAGATCGACGTACCGATCGCGACCGGCGAGACCTGCGTCGGCCGGCGCGGCTTCCTTCCGCTCTTCCAGGCCGGCGCGGCCGACGTCGCCACCCTCGACATCGGCTGGACCGGCGGCCTCACCGAGGCCGTCAAGATCGCCTCGCTGGCCGACACTTACTCCGTCCCCATCGCGCCGCACGATTGCACCGGACCGGTCTCGCTGGCGGTCGCCACCCACCTCGTCTGCAGCCAGCCGAACGGGCTGATGCAGGAGACCGCCCGCTCCTTCATCCGCACCTGGTACGCCGACCTCGCCGAGGGCTACCCATCGTTGACCGCCGACGAGATCGTCCTTCCCACGACCCCGGGCCACGGAGTCCGCCTTCACGAGGGACTCGGCCCAACGCAGATCTCCCGCCTATGACTACTGCACGGTGATGCTGCCATAGCTCGTCCGGAGATAGAGGTGGTGGCTCGAGGCCGGGTCGTTGGGGATGTCGAGTTGGTTGGAGCCCTGGGCACTGACAGCATCGACCGCGTACGTCGCTGTCGACGGCAACTGGACAGTGAGAGACCCCTCGCTGGCGGTGGCTCCCACCTGATCAGGCGGGACGTCGAACATCAGGCTGATCGAGCCGCGCCGCGCATCCACTGAAACCTGCGTACTCCGGAGCCGAGTCATGTCGACCGAACCGTCGCTCGCATCCACTGTCAGCGGTGAAGCGACCCCGACGACATCGAGCGAGACCTGCTCGACCTTGGCCTGCACCGCGGACGCCGCCGGAACCTCCACGGTCAGATCCACCCGGCAATGGGCATCCGGGCAACTGGTGTCGATGGTCAGCACACCTCCGGCCGTCGAGATGTCGATCGCCGGCTTGGCCACCGCATACGAACCGTCAACGGTCACATGCACTTGCCCGTCCACACTGGCCAGCAGTTGCGCCGGCACCTCCGACACGACCCGCACCCCCTGCGCCCCGGGAGCGAACGAGGCCGAGTAGCTGTAGGGCAACTTCCCGCGAATCAACGACACCGTCACCGCCGCCCCGGTGACGACAAGCACCAACAACGGCACGAGGCCGATGATCAGCATCCTGCGCTGCGCGGTCGTCATCACGACTCCAGGAACTTGAGTACGGCGAGCACCCGCCGATGCTCACCGTCCGTCGGCGCGAGTCCGAGCTTCAGGAAGATGTTGCTGATGTGCTTCTCCACTGCCCCTTCGCCGACCACCAAGGCCTGCGCGATCCCGCCGTTCGACTTGCCCTCCGCCATCGCCCGGAGAACGTCCTGTTCCCGCCGGCTCAGCACGGCCAGCGGGTCCACGTGCCGCGATCGCACCAGCAGTTGTGAGATCACCTCGGGGTCGAGCGCGGCCCCACCGCCGGCGACCCGGCGCAGCCCGTCGATGAACTGATCCACATCCGCGACCCGGTCCTTGAGCAGGTACCCGACTCCGCCGGGGTTGCCCCCGATCAGTTCGCTGGCATACCGCTCCTCGACGTACTGCGAGAGGACCAGTACGCCGATCTGCGGGAACTGCTCGCGGATCACGAGCGCCGCACGCAAGCCCTCGTCGGTGAACGTCGGCGGCATCCGGACGTCGACCACGCAGACCTCCGGCTGGTGCTCGTCCACCGCTTTGAGCAACGCGTCCGCGTCACCGACGGCCGCGACCACCGTGCAGTTCTCCTCCTCGAGCAACCGCACGATGCCCTCCCGCAGGAGCACCGAGTCCTCGGCGATCACCACCCGCATTCCTCCTGCCTCCTCAGCCACACGGCACCTCGGCGATCAGTACGGTCCCGCGACCCCGTGGGCTGACGAGGGTGATCAGTCCATCGACACCCCCGACCCGGTCGCCCAGTCCACGGATCCCGCCGCCGGTCTCCGCATTCGCACCACCCTTCCCGTCGTCGCGCACCTCGATGCGGAGGTAGTCGGCGATGCGTTCGACCGTGACCCAGGCCTGCGCGGCCTCGGCGTGCTTGGCGACGTTCGTCAGTGCTTCCGTCACGACGAAGTACGCGATCGACTCGACGGTCAGCGACGGCCGCGGATCCACGGCGACCCGGACCTGCACCGGCACCGGCGACCGAGCAGCGACCGCCGAGATCGCCGCGTCGAGACCACGGTCCGTCAGCACCGGTGGATGCAGCCCTCGGGTCAGATCGCGGATCTCGGCGATCGCCTGCATCGCCTCGGAGTGTGCCTCCTCGATCAGGCCACGGACGATCGGATCGCCTTCCCCCATCCGGTTCTTCGCGCGCCCCAGCGTCATCGCGAGCGACACCAGCCGCTGCTGAGCGCCGTCGTGCAGGTCGCGTTCCATCCGCCGCCGCTCGGCCTCGACCGAGTCGACCACCTGCTGCCGGCTCTCCACCAGCTTGGTTACGCGCTCCGCCAGCGCACCGGTCTCGGACCGGCCGAGTAACTCCCGCGCCAACCGGCCGTCCAGGGCGGACGCCGTCCGCATCACCATCGGCGACGCGACGAGCAGGAAGACTCCACCGGTCACCGCCGCCACCGAGGCCTTCGTCATCGTGTCGATCACGAACGGCCCGAGCTGTGCCTGCGACGCGGCGAACCGCGTGTAGTACAGCGGCAACCCGATCAGCACCGGTGGCACCGACCAGGCGAAGAAGATCGCCCCGATCCACACCATTGCCATCGGCAACAGCAGCACGTAGTAGAGGAACTGCCGCCATAGACCCAGGTCCGCCAGCGCCGCCCGGGCATCGGCCACGCGCGAACCGGCCGGCGGTGGTGGTATCAGTGGCGGAACGTCTTGCCCCCGGGTGATCCGCGCCCGCGCCCGCTCCCACCCGGCCACCGCGTAGACGAGCCGGTTCGCGCCGACGGTCAGCGGGATGCCGACGTACGCGAGCGGCCAGGCCAGGATGGCGACGATCACCGAGGCCAGCACCAGCACGCCGGACGTGAGCACGACGATCGCGTCGCCGAGCAGGTGGATCGTTGCCAACCACAAGTACGGCGAGCGCCACAGCCGCCACGGCGTCCGGGGAACCGGACTCGCGATATCCGTCACCCGAACCACCTCCCCGTCTCGGCTCCGGTCGCACGACACAACCTACGTCGCCGTTGCCGGGCCCGACATCGGGATATCCCACGGTTCTCACCGGGGGTTAACCCCACCCCGGTTCGTGGGCTGGCCGGACTGTGCCGAACGGCCGGCGCCGGAATGCTCGACGGTATGACGACGACATTCGACGGCAGGCCGGCCACAACCATAGACGGCACCTTCGGCGACGCGATCGACGACCGCGTGGCCGACGCGCTGGACGACTACATCGCCGAGGGACGGCTGGACGGCAGGATCCGCCCGCGCCGCTCCTCCGGCGGCTTGGCCACCGTGGTTGCCGCGGGGGTCGCGGCCGTGCTGCTGCCCTGGTGCCTGATCCTCGCGGTCACCCTGCCGAGCACCTATCAGGCCGACCATTGGAAGGTCGCGTGGATCGGCCTCGACTGCGGGACCGCGATCGCCGCCGGGCTGACGGCGTACCTGCTGCATGCCCGCAACAGGCACGCCGCCTTGACCGCGATGGCGGCCGGGACGCTGCTGATCGCCGACGCATGGTTCGACGTCAGCACCGCGGCGGCCGGGGTCGACCGCAGCCTTTCACTGGCCGAGGCGCTCCTCCTGGAGCTACCGCTCGCCTTATGCGCGTTCGTCGTCGCCACGCGGGAGCTGCGAAGACGCTAGCCTCCGATCAGTTCCAGGACCGAACCCTCGTGCAGTGCCTGGTAGACCTTGTCCCGCAGGAGATTGGCCTCGGTGTCGGTGAGCGTGCGATCCACCGGTCTGAGGACCAGTCGGACCAGGAGGTTCCGCTGACCTGGGGTCAGTTGGAGGCGCTCACGGGCACCCGTCGGCAGATCGTCGTACGACGTCTCGCCCAGCACCTCCAGTGACTCCGCGGCATCGGCGTCCGCTCCGAGCGCGTCGCGGACCTTGTCACCGAGCACCTCCGCCGACACGTCGGTTGACGCGCCGACGACGACCGAGAGGTCACGGCGTACGGGCGGCATCGACGAGACGGACTTGTACGGCGAGAGGTCCAGCAGCTGACCCGCCACCCGCGGATCCGTTGACCTGAGCAACCGGATGTCGCGAATGCCCTTGCGGAGCATCAGAAGCCGGTCGAGTCCCGATCCCAACGCCAGTCCGGTCCAGCTGTCGTCCAGACCGGCCCGACGGAGGACATCGGGTGCGGCGACACCGCATTCACCGATCTCGATCCACTCATCGCCCAGCAGGACGTCGATCTGCCGACCATGGATCGTGTACGGGTGCACCGCCGGAACGGTCCGGTACGTCTGCCCCGGCAGGATGGTGTCGACCAGACGGGCGATCATGTCTTCCAGTTCGGGTTCTCCGAGCGTCACGTTGCGGCTGATCCGCCACAGGTCGAGCTGATGCGGCGTACCCGTGTGCTGCCAGTCGACCGAGTCGCGGCGGTAGCAGATGCCCGCACAGATCATCAGTACGTCGGACGAATCGGACGCCGCGAGCTCACGCAGGGCCGGGGGGATCATCGCCGAGGTGTGACTTCGCAGTACCTCGGTCTCTGAGGCGTAACGCGTGTAGCGGGCGTCCCTGGTCACCGCGTCACCGGCGTACCCGAGGTTGTCGTAGTTGTCGGCCAGTGGGACCACGGGATGGTCGTGGCGGATCCAGACCTCCGTGTACGGCCAGGATGTGCTGAGCGCCGTACGCAACGAGTCGACGATCAGTTGAATGGCGTGGGGCCCCTGGGCGGGATCAGTGAGGTCGCGCAGGGCGAGGGCAGCGTGCAGTTCTGCCGAAGTGAGGACGGACATGGCTTTCTCTCCAAATGACGGTCTCGACGGGGGATCGATCCACCCCGGTCGGCCGCGGTCACCTCAGGAGAGAGCGCAGCAGCAGCTCACCCCGTCGGCACCGTCGTGCCGGCCGGGGCGTGGAAATCGCCGCCCATACCGCGTCATACCTCTACTTTACCGACCACCCTCAACCACCGCCCCCGGTTTATCCCCGTGCTGGCGAAACCGGTGCAACGATGGAGCGCATGCGATGGATCGACACTCTTGAAGCCGCGGCCGCCGAGAAACTGCCCGAAGCCGCACATCGGTACTTCCGGCAGGGCTCAGCCGGCGGGATCAGCGTCGGTGAGGCCGTCGCGGCCTGGTCGGGGTACCGCTTCCGTCCGCACGTGCTGAACGACGTCTCGACGATCGACCTCAGTACGACGGTCCTCGGCACGCCTGTCGACGCACCGATCCTGGTCGCACCGTCGACCCTGCAGCGGATGGTCGACCCCGACGGCGAGATCGCGATGGCGCGTGGCGTGGGCGCGGCAAACTCGGTGCTTGGCGTCTCCACCAACGCCGGGACGACGTTCGCCGACTTCGGAGCGACCGGAGTGCCGTGGTGGCTGCAGCTCTACGTCCTGCGGAATCGCGAGATCACCATGCGGATGCTCGACGCCGCGGTCGAGGGCGGCGCCCGAGCGGTCGTGCTGACCGTCGACACGCCTGTCGTCGGCCGGAAGGAGGACGACGGACCGACCATCTGGGATCTCGTGCAGCCGGGTCAGTGGCTGGCGAACCTTCCCGAGGGTGAGTGGACCGACGACGATCTGGACAAGGCAGACGACCTGACCCCCGATGTCATCGGCTGGCTGGCCGAGCGCTCCGGTTTGCCAGTGGTGGTGAAGGGTGTCCTCCGCGGCGACGACGCCAAGCGGTGTGCGGACGCGGGCGCCGCCGGCGTCATCGTGTCGAACCACGGCGGCCGCCAGCTCGACGGCTCGATCCCGACCGCCCAGGCACTCCCCGAGGTGGCCGAAGCCTTGGCCGGTACGGGCACCGAGGTGTACGTCGACGGCGGCATCCGCCGCGGTGAACACATCCTCGCCGCCCTCGCCCTCGGCGCCCGCGCCGTCTTCGTCGGCCGCCCTGCCCTCTGGGCCCTCACCGTCGACTCCTCCGCCGGCGTCACCCGCCTCCTGACCGACCTGGCCACCGAGCTGGATCACTCCCTCCGCCTCTCCGGCCACACCACCCCCGCCGCCCTAACCCCCGACCTCATCACCACGTAGCCAGGTGAGCGCCGGGGATCGGGAACGCCGAGACCTCTGCGGCGAGTTCGTCGTACTGGTGGGGTTCGAGGTGCTCGGTCAGGACGACGTCGACCTTGCCGGCCTTCCGCCCCCAGGCACCCACGATCCTGCCGTCGACGAGAACTCCGTTGGGATGAAACGAGTCCGCCGCCGAGGTCAGGGCCCGCAGACCCGGGGCAATGAAGCGGCCATCGCGGTCCCGCCCGAGCAGCCGCAGATCCGGAGCGACGAGCAGCCGGACGCCGCGCGGCCGCGTCGCCTCCAGCAGGCCCGCCTCGTCAGTCCGCAGGATCCAGGCCGGTGTGCCGTCGAAGTCGACCTCGAGCAGTTCGCTCGACACCCCGTCCCAGATCTGCCGAGCATCCGCAGGAGACAAACCCGCCCACCAAGCAAACGCTTTCGGAGTGGTTGGCCCGAACCGGTGAACATGACGGCGACACAACTCCTCACGTGCCGCGTCGACATCGACATCCGGTCTCGGGACTTCGCGCACCCACAAGGAACTGGTGGTCCAGCGCAATGCGATCCGGCCGCTCGGACAGGCAGCCCGCAGCCCCGGAAGCCCACCGCGCAACTCGCGCCCGTCCAGTAGCCGGCACACGTTGTCCGCAACCTCGACAATGCGACGGACAGCCTCCGCGGCCAGCGGAAGTCTGCCGAGGGTGAAGACGCCGAAGTCCTTCCGGGGCAGGACATACACCGCATCGCGTGGACTGTAGGTCTGGATCAGACTCGGGTGCTCCCACCCCGAAGGCTCGCAGTCTGTGACTCGAGCGTGCAGACCCAGGAGCGCGTCCCGCGGAGCCGTGTCCTGCAAACCGACGAACGCCGCCTCTTCGTATGACCCGGCCGAAAGCCGCTCGACCAGCCGGTTCACCCGAAGCCGGTAGGACACGGCCTGTTCGCGCGTAACAACACTCATGAGGCGACCGTAGAGAGAAATGACGCCAGCCGATGGCTTGTTTTGCTCGCGCGGAAGAACCTGAGGCGTGGAACCGTGGGGGGTGTGATGGACGTACAAGAGGGTGTGAGTCTGCGGATCGTTGGGTTGAATGCGTTTCTGCCGGGGTTCCGGTTGGTGCGCGAGTTCGCGGAGCGGAGCGGGCATGAGCTCGTGCTGGTGGTGACGCTGCCGGAGAGCGGGCGGTACGGCGAGAGCCGGCCGATGGTGACGGAGTTGCCGGATCAGACGAACGTACTGATCACGCGCAAGCTGCGGACCGTGGCTGCGCCGGTGATCGACGCGCTGCGGCCGGATGTAGTCATCTCGGCTGCGTTCCCCCGGCTGATTCCGGCGGAGATCCTGGAGATTCCGAAGTACGGCGCGATCAACTGCCACCCGTCACCGCTGCCGGCCGGGCGCGGTCCGACGCCACAGCGGCTGATCTACGAAGGCGACGAGCGGATCGGCGCGACGGTGCACCGGACCGCCGCCGAGTTCGACACCGGCGCGATCCTCGCCCAGCGCATCGCACCGCTCCCCGAGGACCTGAACGGCACCGGGATCATGCAGGTCTGGGGCGACCTGCTCGGCCGGTGTCTGGACGAGGCGGTTCCGCGGCTCGTGGCCGGCGATCCGGGCGAGCGGCAAGATCCCGCCGCGGCCAGTGAAGCGCCGTTCTTCACCGAGGAGGAGATGCTCCTCGACCTGACCGAATCGTCTCACGTCGTACGACGGAAGTCCGCCGCCCTCAACGTGACCTCACCCCAAGCCAAGGTCCAGCTCGCCGGCACGACCCACGTCATCACCAGAACGGACGTCGTACCAGCACCGTCCAGCGCGGCCGCGGGCACGATCCTCGAGGAACACGAGGACGGTTGGACCGTGCAGACCGGCGACCTGCCCCTCCGACTGACCCGCTGACCCCCCGCAAAACAGAAGGACCCCGGGAGATCCCGGGGTCCTTCTGGTGCTGAGGTGGCTCAGGCGTCCGCGCTCTGCTCCTCGAGCAGGTTGCGCGTCAGGTTGGGGTCAACCTGGACGCCCGGTCCCATCGTGGTCGAGACGACCGTCTTCTTGATGTAGCGGCCCTTGGAGCTGGCCGGCTTCAGCCGGAGGATCTCCTCGAGCGCGGCGCTGTAGTTCTCCACCAGCTGGGCCTCGTCGAACGACGCCTTGCCGATGATGAAGTGCAGGTTCGCGTGCCGGTCGACCCGGAACTCGATCTTGCCGCCCTTGATCTCCGTCACGGCCTTGACCACGTCCGGGGTCACCGTGCCGGTCTTCGGGTTCGGCATCAGACCACGCGGGCCGAGGACGCGGCCGAGCCGGCCGACCTTGCCCATCAGGTCAGGGGTCGCGACGACGGCGTCGAAGTCGAGCCAGCCGTCGGTCACCTTCTTGATCATGTCGTCGTCGCCGACGAAGTCGGCGCCGGCGGCCTTCGCGGCCTCGGCCTTCTCACCGGTGGCGAAGACGAGGACCCGTGCCGTCTTGCCAGTGCCGTTCGGAAGGTTGACGGTGCCGCGCACCATCTGGTCGGCCTTGCGGGGGTCGACCCCGAGGCGCATCGCGACGTCGATCGTCGAGTTGAACTTCTTGCTGCCGGCGGCCTCCTTGGCCAACCGGATCGCCTCGAGCGGCGTGTACAAGTGGTCGAAGTCGATCTTGTCCGCGATCGCGCGGTAAGCCTTACTGCGCTGTGCCATTGCATGTCCTCTCTGGGGTGTGGTCTCCGGGCGGCGCTTCGCCCTGCCACAACTGCGTGCGTCTACTGCTCGTTCGTACGGCGGTCTGCCCGCCGGACTCACGTCGTACCGATGAGCGGGCTCAGCCGTCGACGGTGACACCCATCGAGCGCGCGGTGCCCTCGATGATCTTCATCGCGGCGTCGATGTCGCGGGCGTTCAGGTCCGGCATCTTGGTGGTGGCGATCTCCCGGACCTGGTCCTTGGTGATCTTGCCGACCTTCTCCTTGTGCGGGACCGGCGAGCCCTTCTGCAGACCGGCGGCCTTCTTGATCATCTCCGGCGCCGGCGGCGTCTTGGTGACGAAGGTGAAGGAACGGTCTTCGTAAATGGTGATCTCGACCGGAATCACGTTGCCGCGCATGGACTCTGTCTGGGCGTTGTACGCCTTGCAGAACTCCATGATGTTGACGCCGTGCGGACCGAGCGCGGTACCGACCGGCGGTGCCGGCGTCGCGGCACCGGCCTGGAGCTGCACCTTGACCAGGGCAGCGATCTTCTTCTTGGGAGGCATTCTGTCGGGTCCTTAGACTTTCTGGATCTGGTTGAAGCTGAGTTCCACCGGGGTCTCCCGGCCGAAGATCTCCACCAGGGCCTTGATCCGCTGGGCCTCGGCATTGATCTCCGTGACTGTGGCGTGCAGGGTCGCGAACGGCCCGTCGACCACCATGACCGAGTCGCCCACACCGAAGTCGGCGACCTCGACCTTCTTCTTGGCCGCGGTCTTGGCGGGTGCGGCGCCGGCTTCGGCAGCCGCCTGCTCGGCCGCCGCCACGACGGCCGGAGCGAGCATCTTCTCCACCTCTTCGAGGCTGAGCGGGACCGGCTTCTGGCTGTTCCCGACGAAGCCGGTCACCGACGGCGTGTGCCGCACGGTCGACCAGGACTCGTCGGTCAGATCCATCCGGACCAGCACGTAGCCGGGGAGAACGGTGCGCTTGACCATCCGGCGCTGCCCGTTCTTGATCTCGGCGACCTCTTCGGTCGGCACGATGATCTCGAAGATGTAGTCCTCCATGTTCAGGGAGTTGATCCGGTTCTCAAGGTTGCCCTTGACCCGGTTCTCCATCCCTGAGTACGTGTGCACCACGTACCAGTCACCGATCTGCGAACGCAGCCGGCTGCGCAGCTCCTCGAGCGGGTCGCCCGGCTCCTCCGGCTCGGCGTCCTCCTCGACGACAGCCTCGTCGTCCTCGGTCGCCGCGGAGGCCGCGGCGAGCGCGTCCACATCGGCGTCGTCGTCGTCGGCCTCGTCCTCGGCATCCGGCGTCGTACCGTCGTCGTCGCTGGAGAAGACCAGTTCGTCGACGGCCGGCACCTCCTCGGTGCTCTCCGGCGCGGTCTCGGCGGTCTCTTCGGCCAGCTCCTCGGCCGCGTCCTCGACGTCGGCCTCGGTCACCACCTCGGGGGCCTCGGCCTCGTCGGCGGCGGCGACCACCACGACCGGCTCGTCGTCGGAGTCGTCCTCGTCGGCCGGCGGCTCTTCGGCCTCGTCGTCGGCGGAGTACTCCTCGTCGTCCTCGTCCTCGTCGTCGGCAGCGACCTCGTCGGCCTCGTCGTCGAGGCCCGCGAACGGGTCGTCGTCGTCATCGTCGTCGTCACCGAACAGGTCGTCGTCGGTGGCGTTCTCGTCGAAGTCGACGTCGTCGTCGGCGTCAGCGGATACGTCGAACTCGTCCTCCAGTTCGAGGACCTCGTCGTCGCGCTCGGACACGTTGTACTCCGTCATCTCTGCATCGGGTGTTGTTCTGGCTTCGGGTCAGGGACCTGCGGCAAGGCTGTTCAGCGGGCGGCTGCGAACCTCAGCCGAAGATCTTGAACATCGCCCAGCCGAAGGCGAGGTCGAGCACCGAGACGATCGCGATGACGAACACCACGAAGGTCAGGACGACCACGAAGTAGGTGGACAGCTGCTTGCGAGTCGGCCAGACGACCTTGCGGAGCTCGGCAACCACCTGGCGGTAGAAGCGCAGCAGGCCCCTGCCCTGCTTGCCTTCCGCAGGTTTGCCGGCGCCGGACGGTGCCGGGGTGCGCGTCTCCGTCACGACCTACCTCTTTCGCTAGCGGCGGCCTGACCGGCCCTGCGCCGGTCAGGATTTGCAGGGCACGAGGGACTTGAACCCCCAACCTTCGGTTTTGGAGACCGATGCTCTGCCAGTTGAGCTAGTGCCCTCTGCAATCCTCCGGACGCCGCACAGGACCTGATCTCGGGCATGCCGGATCAGGGCCATCAACGCCCGGACTAGAAGAGTGTACGGGGTCCGAGCCACCTGGTCGAACTGAGGCTCCACCCGAACGACCCCTCACCGGGCGCCGTACCGCGACCAGAACCATACAGCCTTCACCCGGTCCCAACGGACCACGCCCCCAGCGTGTTCCCGGGATCACGGGATCTTCGGAGGCGGTACGGCGTACGCCTGGTGATACCGCGCTGCGGGGCGCGGCGGGCTGGTGCCAGGATGGGCGCATGGGTTCCAGGATCTCGGCGCGGATCGGCGCCATCAGTGAATCGGCGACGCTGGCGGTGGACAGCAAGGCCAAGGCGCTCAAGGCGGCCGGGCGCCCCGTGATCGGGTTCGGCGCCGGCGAACCGGACTTCCCGACGCCCGACTACATCGTCGAGGCGGCCGTCGCGGCCGCCCGGGACCCGAAGAACCACCGCTACAGCCCGGCCGGCGGTCTGCCGGAGCTCAAGCAAGCGATCGTCGACAAGACCAGGCGCGACTCCGGCTACGAGATCGAGGCCGCCCAGGTCCTGGTCACGAACGGCGGCAAGCACGCTGTCTACAACACGTTCGCGACCCTCCTCGACCCGGGTGACGAGGTGCTGCTGCCGGCGCCGTACTGGACGACGTACCCGGAGACCATCCGGCTGGCCGGCGGTGTGCCGGTCGAGGTGCTCGCCGACGAGTCGCAGAACTACTGCGTCACCGTCGAGCAGCTCGAGGCGGCCCGGACCGACAAGACCAAGGCTCTGCTGTTCTGCTCGCCGTCCAACCCGACCGGTGCGGTGGACAGCCCGGAGGCGATCGCGGAGATCGGCCGCTGGGCGCTCGAGCACGACCTCTGGGTGATCACCGACGAGATCTACGAGCACCTGACGTACGGCGACGCGACGTCGACCTCGATCCCGGTGGTGGTGCCGGAGCTGGCCGACAAGACCGTCGTACTCAACGGCGTCGCCAAGACGTACGCGATGACCGGCTGGCGGGTCGGCTGGATGATCGGTCCGAAGGACGTGATCAAGGCCGCGACCAATCTGCAGTCGCACCAGACCTCGAACGTCTGCAACGTCGCCCAGCGGGCCGCGATCGCCGCGCTGACCGGCGACCTGTCCGCGGTCGACGAGATGAAGCTGGCGTTCGACCGGCGCCGGCAGACCATGGTCCGGCTGTTGAACGAGATCCCCGGCATCGAGTGCCCCGAGCCGACCGGCGCGTTCTACGCGTACCCGTCGGTCAAGGGCGTGCTCGGCAGGGAGATCGGTGGGCGTACGCCGTCGACCTCGGCGGAGCTGGCCGAGATCATCCTGGACGAGGCCGAGGTGGCAGTGGTGCCGGGCGAGGCTTTCGGCGCCCCCGGCTACCTGCGTCTGTCCTACGCGCTCGGCGACGCCGACCTGGCCGAAGGCGTCGGCCGGATCGCCAAGTTGCTGAGCTGATTTCTCCCGACGGGTGGGTGGTCGGTAACCTTCGGTAATGACGCAGCGGGATCTGCGGGTGCTGCCGAAGACACACCTGCATCTGCACTTCTCCGGGTCGATGCGGCACCTGACCTTGGTCGAGCTGGCGGACAAGCACGGCGTCCGGCTGCCTGACGCGCTGCGCACCGACTGGCCGCCGGAGTTGTCGGCGGCCGACGAGCGCGGCTGGTTCCGGTTCCAGCGGCTGTACGACATCGCGCGGTCGGTGCTGCGCACGGAGGACGACGTACGGCGGCTGGTCCGCGAGGCGGCCGAGGACGACCGGGCCGACGGCTCCCGCTGGCTGGAGATCCAGGTCGACCCGTCCGGGTACGCGAACCGCTTCCACGGGATCACCCAGTTCACCGATCTGGTCCTGGATGCGGCCCGGGACGCGTCGGCCAGCACCGGGATCGACGTCCAGGTGATCATCGCGGCCAACCGCACTCGGCATCCCCTCGACGCGCGGACGCTGGCCCGGCTGGCAGCGCAGTACGTCGGTCGTGGTGTGGTCGGGTTCGGTCTGTCGAACGACGAGCGCCGCGGTACGACGTCCGAGTTCGCACCGGCCTTCCGGATCGCACGGCACGCCGGACTGCTCTCCACACCGCACGGTGGTGAGCTGTGTGGCCCGGCGACCGTCCGGACCTGCCTTGACGAGCTGGAAGCCGGTCGCATCGGCCATGGCGTGCGCTCTGTCGAGGACCCGGACCTGTTGAAGCGAGTGGTCGACGCACAGGTCGCACTGGAGGTCTGCCCAGCGTCCAATGTCTCCCTCGGCGTCTACCGCCGCCCGGAGGACGTGCCGCTCCGACAGCTCTATGAGGCCGGTGCGCGCATCGCCCTCGGCGCCGACGACCCCCTGCTCTTCGGGTCCCGCCTGGCCGAGCAGTACGAAACCGCCCGCACGGTCCACGGCTTCTCCGACGAAGAGCTCGCCGACCTGGCCCGCGGCTCAGTCCTGGCCTCCACCGCCCCACCCGAAACCCAAAAGGCCCTCCTGGCAGAAATCAACAACTGGCTCGGCGCCTCCACCCCCGCCCCAGTCCCGGCGTACTAATGGCCTTCGAGACCGTCTACCTGGCCCGCCACGGCCAGACGGAGTGGAACGTCGAAGGCCGCCGCCAGGGCCGGCTGGACTCACCGCTGACACCCCACGGCCTGCTGCAGGCCCAGCGCAACGCCGACCTCCTCGGCAACCATCAGATCGACGCCGTCTTCACCAGTCCCCTCCCCCGATCCCGCCGAACCGCGGAGATCTTGGCGCCAGCCTTGCCCGTGGAGGTGCTCAACGACTTGGCCGAGATCGCGCACGGCGCGTGGTCCGGGCTCACGTCGGCGGAGATCGACGGTATCTGGCCGGGGATGCGGGCGGCGCGCGAGCAGGACAAGTACGCCTTCCGCTTTCCTGGCGGCGAGAGTTACGCGGATGCCGACGTGCGAGCCGGGCGGGCGCTGGCGGAGATCGCTCGGCGGGGCGCGCGACGGCCTTTGCTGGTATCGCACGAGATGATCGGCCGGATGCTGCTGAAGCAACTGGGCGTAGCGGATGCGCTACACCTCGGGCAACCGTCCGATGTGGTCTATCGAGTCGGCTCCGGTGGCGAGATCGATCGGCTGACGGCGGCAGAATAAGTGCCGGCTCGGTTCCGGGGCAGGGCATTGTCCGGGCACCTGGGCGCGCCGTAGTTTTCAGGCATGACGCCGACGAAGATCCTGCTGCCAGAGGACGAGCTGCCGACCCGTTGGTACAACGTGCTGCACGATCTACCGACGCCGCCCCCGCCGGTGCTGCACCCTGGGACCGGGCAGCCGATCGGGCCTGACGACCTCGCGCCGTTGTTCCCGATGGACTTGATCATGCAAGAGGTTTCGCAGGATCAGTACGTCGATATCCCGGGCGAAGTGCTCGACGTGTACCGGTTGTGGCGGCCGAGCCCGCTCTACCGGGCGCACCGGCTGGAGAAGGCGCTCGATACTCCGGCGCGGATCTATTACAAGTACGAAGGCGTCTCGCCCGCGGGCTCGCACAAACCGAATACTGCTGTGCCGCAGGCCTACTACAACGCGAAGTCCGGCGTCCGGAAGCTCACCACCGAGACCGGCGCCGGCCAGTGGGGTACGGCGCTCGCGTTCGCCTGCGCGCAGTTCGGCCTGGACTGCGAGGTTTGGCAGGTGCGGGCGTCGTACGACCAGAAGCCGTACCGCCGGACGATGATGGAGGTCTTCGGCGCGACCGTGCACCCGAGCCCGTCGGAGCTGACCGAGGCCGGGCGGAAGATCCTCGCCGGGGATCCGGACTCCCCCGGCTCACTCGGCATCGCGATCAGCGAGGCGGTCGAGGCCGCCATCCAGGATCCCGACATTCACTACGCGCTCGGCTCGGTGCTCAACCACGTGCTGCTGCACCAGACGATCATCGGCGAGGAAGCGTTGATCCAGCTCGCCATGGCCGGCGAGACGCCCGACCTCCTGGTCGGCTGCACCGGCGGCGGATCGAACTTCGGCGGCCTCGCGTTCCCGTTCCTGCGCGAGCGCTGGGCCGGGCGGATGGCTCCGGTCGTCCGGGCGGTCGAGCCGGCCGCGTGCCCGTCGCTGACCCAGGGGACGTACGCGTACGACTTCGGCGACACGATCGGGATGACGCCGCTGATGAAGATGCACACCCTCGGCCACGATTTCGTTCCCGACCCGATCCACGCCGGCGGCCTGCGGTACCACGGCATGAGCCCTTTGATCAGCCACCTCTACGAGACCGGCGAGATCGAGGCGGTCGCCAAGGCCCAGTCCGAGTGCTTCGCGGCCGGCCTCCAGTTCGCCCGCACCGAGGGCATCGTGCCCGCGCCCGAGCCGACCCACGCCCTCGCCGCCGCGATCGAGGAAGCCCAGCGCTGCAAGGAATCCGGCGAGGAGAAGGTCATCCTCACCGCCCTCTGCGGCCATGGCCACCTGGACCTGGCCGCCTACGACGCCTACCTCACCGGCAACATGACCGACCGCTCCTGGGACGACGCCGACATCCAATCGGCCGTGGCCCAGGCCCTCTCTCGCCTACCGGTGCTCAGCTAGGGGGCGATACGGCCTAACGCCCGCCGCGCTTCCACCACGGCTTGGGCCGTTTCGCCACGGCCTCGAGCCAGTCCTGCGGAACGGCCCATCCCCTAGCGGTCAGCGCCCCGAACTACTCCGCCTTGAGACTGTCCGGCAACCAGTACGTCGCCTTGTGCGGTCCAGCCGCTTCGAAGTACGTCGTACGGTGCCGGGCGCTCCACACCGTCGCCTGGTTGGAGCTGTAGGCGAGTCGCACGTAGTCCCACCGTGCCTGCTCGTCGTCCATGTCGAACGCCCGCTCGACCACACGTCCGCTGCCTCGGGGCTCCCGCTCGATCTCTTCGAGCAACTCCTGCACGAGGGCCCGGTCATCCGTCATGCCTTCCGGCAACCGCAGACCCACCGGATCCAGTAGGACGGCGCCCAGCTGAGGTCGCGCCACCTCGAGAAACACCTCCAGCAACGCGAATCCCTCTTCGGCTCGCTCGAAGCGATCCAGCTCGGCTCGCAGCGTCGTGATGGCTTCCTCGGGCACGCGGACACCCTAGTCCGCCCCGGTCAGGTCCTCATCTGCCCGGCCCTGCCCCGACCTGCCCCCATCTGCCCCACCTTGCCCCGACCGATCACGCTCAGCTAGGAAGCCCTCGCGGCCCATCGAGCCGCAACACCCCGTCGACAGCCGTCGACCGACCCCTGAAAACCCTTTCAGCGTTGGAAATCGGGGGCAACCCGGGGCAGTTAGGGGCATCGTGGGGCAGCTCGTCCACAGGGGCGATTTTCGTGGTCGCGGAGGGTGGTTGGACACCTACAGTTACCGCCATGTCAGAGGCCAACGAGTTGTTGCGCGCCGCGCGGGAGCGCACGCCGTCGCGCCGCGCACCGGGTGAACACCTGTCCCGGGCGGAGCTCGCCGAGGCGGTCTGTGCGTGGTTGTGGGACACCACCGAGGTCAGGTACGAGCTGGACGGCCACTACATCGCGAAGCTGGAACGAGGCGCCGTCCGCTGGCCGGGCGCCGCGTACCGATCCGGTCTGCGCTACGTCCTGAATGTTGCTTCAGACAACGATCTCGGTTTCAGCCCGCCACCCGGCGTGGTGGCGACCGAGCCGGACCTGACGCTGCCGTCGACCGTCGGGCTCGACGACGACGTGATGGACGCCGGCGACGAGTCGATCGCGCTGCTCACGTTCGCCGAGGAGTCCAACGTCGGCGACCTCACCGTCGAGCAACTGCACGCCGACATCCTGCGCATCGCCCAGAGCTACCTCCGCACGCCGACCAGACCGCTGTTCGTCCGCAGCCGCTCCATCCGCGACCGCGCGTTCCGGCTCCTGGCCGGCCGGCAGTCGCCCAAGCAGTCTCGCGACATCTACGCGGCAGCCGGTTGGTCGATCACCCTGCTGGCTTGGATGTCGGTCGACCTCGGCCGGCCGGACGTCGCCGAGCGGCACACCCGGACGGCTTGGGCGTGCGCCGAGGCCGCCGATCACGACGTACTGCGGGGTTGGATCCGCGCCACCCAGCACACCGCCGCCTTCTGGCAGGACGACTTCGACGCCGCAGCCGCCTACGCGCAGGACGGCCTGCGGTACGCCGCCGGCACGTCGGCCCTGTTCCTCGCCAGCGCCGCCGCGGTCGATCTCGCCCGGTCCGGACGTCTGGACGACGCCCGCGACGCGCTCGGCAGGGCCCGACGCTTGGCCGTCACTCCGGCGGAGTCCGAACCAGGCGGACCCTTCCTCTGTACGCCGGAACGCGCCGAAGGCATCTGGTCGGACGCGTACCTCGCGCTGGGAGAAGCCCGGCACACGCTCGGGCACGCGGATCGCGCCGTCGCGATGTTCGAGGGTGCGCCGCACCTGCTCAGGAATTTCGGCTCCGAGCGGATGGTCCGCCTGCAGCAGGCCAAGGCGCGGCTGGTGCTCGGCCAGCTCGACGGTGCTGCCGAGACGCTCGAGCCAGTGCTCAGCACACCACTGGAGTACCGGGTTCGCCCGTTGATCCACCGGATCGGCGAGGTCGCTGCCCTCACAGCGCCGTACGCGCGCAGCCCGCAAGGCCGCCAGATCCGCGAGCGGATCCGCGACTTCACTCAGCATCCCGATCTCCCCGCCCGCCCAACTTCCACCCGCCGCCGCAAGCCGAAACGGCAGCAGCCCGATGAACCGCCCCCGCCGGCCCTCGATCCCTCGCCCGGCACCGAACACCTCGACCCCGGACAGCCGACAACTCACCGCCCCGACACCCAACGCAAAGTCCCCGCCCGCGCGGACCCGCACGGCGCCGAGTCCCCCGGACCCGATACCCAGCGACCCGATGCCCACCGACCCGAGTCCAACGGCCCCGACGTCCGCGGGCCTGAAGCGGTTCGGTCTGCGGGCTGATGTGGTGCCGCGCTACTGAGAGGAGCAGTTGCATGGTCGATCAAGTCCGCGACCACTGGTACTGGCGGCCCGGCTGGAGTGCCGGCCGCTCGTTCTACACCTGGCACATCACCTTCCAGAACGACGCCGTGCTCAGCGACCTGCATGCGGCGTACCAGCCGGTGGTCCGGTCGCTAGCAGGTCTGACTCCGGTTCCGGCGCAGTGGCTGCATCTGACCATGCAGGGCGTCGGTTTCGCGGACAAGCTCACCCAGGAGGACCTGGACCCGATCGTCGAAGCCGCCCAGCGCCGACTCGAGCCCGTTCATCCCTTCGAGATCCGGATCGGTCCCGCCGTCGTCGACCCCGAAAGTCTCCAACTGCCGGCCCAGCCCGTCGATCGTCTGCGCCGTCTCCGCGCCCAACTCCGCGCCGCGATCACCGACGTCTGGGGCCGTGACTCCGTCCCCGCGCTGCCGGAGCTCGATCCACACATCTCCCTCGGCTACTGGAACCAGGCCGCTGACGCCGCACCGCTGAAGAAACGCCTGGCCGCACTGGGAGGCGGAGTCGCGAAGACCGAGATCACCCACGCCAGCCTGATCAACCTCAACCGGGACCACCACTGCTACGAGTGGACGACCTATGCCACCGTGCGCCTGGGCGTCCCACGTCACATCTGACCAGGAGACACGTCCGTGACAGAGAAGGCTTCACCGGCCCTGGCCGACAGCTCGGCCGCCGGCGTGATCCGGGCGCTGCTCGACTTCCGCAGCGTCTGGACCACCCACGACCTCGTCGCCCTCAGCCGGGTTCCCGCACCGACGATCCATCGCGTCGTCGGCTGCCTCGAGCGGGAGGAACTCGTCACGCGGACCGCCGGCGCGGTCGTCGCCGTACACGATTGGATCGCTCTGCTGCACCGCTGGGCCCAGGACTTCCGCTTCACCCGCGAAAGCACCATTACGCAGTGGCAGGCGGTCGGCGGACTCGACGCGCTGGTCGACCGCATCCCGCCGACAACCTTGCCGTACGCCGTCACCGGCACCTTCGCGGCACGCCTCTGGGCACCGGTGACCCCAGCCACCACGCTGACGATCTACACGCCCGACCCACACGCGGCAGCCGATGCGTGGAACCTCATCCCCACCAGCACCGGTGACGTCGTACTTGCGACTCCCTCAACCGACGTGGTCTACACCCGCCCGCGCAAGACACCGACCGGTCTCCGCCTCGCAGCCCCCACCCAGGTCCTCACCGACCTCCTCACCGGCGCGGCACCATCCCCCACCACCGCCGACCCCCTCCTGACCTGGATGCAATCCCACGAACTCCAATGGCGCTACTGACCCGGCCCCGACGGCCGCAGTACAGCGAACGACGTCAGTCGACCGCGCGTTCACGAGTAGGCGCGGAGCGAGACCACGTGGGCTCGGGGCGCGCCGTTGGTGGCGTGGGCTGTCAGGCGGAGGTGGGTTGCCTGGACGGGGGTGGGTAGAGAGTGGCGGTTCGTGCGGTGGTGGTTGGCGGTGATGGTGGCTACGGGATGCCAGTCGGAGGCGCCGTTGCGGGCGTCGAGGGTGTAGTCGGCGAGAAGGGTCGGGAGGGTCTCGAAGGGGGTGCGGTGGTGGTGGAGGTTGATCAGGTCCTCGTTGACGTCATCGTCGAGGACGACGACGACCTCGGAGATCTCCACCGGGGTCGGCCAGGTGAGCTCGATCCAGGGAGCCGGATCCCAAGCGAGGTCTTCCGAGGACCAGAGGTTCGGGCCGCCGTACGGGCGGGCGTAGCCGCCGACAACGTTGGTTGGCGCGTACGCCGCAGTCTCACCGAGGCGGAGGCAGAGACCGGAGCGGGGGAGGATGTGTTTCCACGGACGGAACTGCTCGGTCCACTGCTCGTCCGGCGCCGGCTCGCGGTGCGCCAGGAACATCATGCCGGGGAGCGCGGCATCAGTGGTGTGAACCGAGATCGCCGGAGTCTTCCGCAGTACGACGATCCCGTTCGCGGACTGCCAGCTCAGCGGAACGTGGACCCAGCGCTTCTCGCCGGGCGGGACCTCCACAGTGCACGAGTCGACGAGCGCCGCCGGGAGGTAGTTCTGTGGCTTCCCCGGATCGTGTAGCTCGACGGTCAGCGAACCGCCAGTGGAGTCGACGAGCAGTTCGAAGCCGTCCAGCGAAGGGGCGACCATGGCGATGTCGGTTGTCAGCGGCAACGTTCCGGAGGAGACCTCGACGGCAGGCCGGGACAGCGTCGACGAGGCGGTGACGGACGCGGCCAGAGCCAGGTTCGCCGGGTCGTCATCGACGACCCCCAGGACTGAAGCGTCGGCACGCAGCAGCGCGCGACGCATCAGGCCGAAGCGATCCCGGGCCAGCTCCCGCGGCGTCAGACCGTTGCGCAGGGCAACGGAAGCGCCGATCCCGACGGCCTCCCCCAGGACGGCGCAGGTCGCCATCACCCGCGTCGTACCGAAGGCTACGTGACTCGCGCTGATGTTGCGCCCGGCCATCCACAGGTTCTCGACGTTCCGCGAGTACAGGGACCGCAGCGGAATGTGGTAGTTCCCATCCGGATGCCAGTGCTTCGATCCGCGCTCGGCGGCGTAGACACCACCGGGCGGGTGCAGGTCGATCGACCATCCGCCGAAGGCCACCCGATCCTCGAACTCGACCTGCCCGAGTACGTCGTGCTGCGTCAGCACGTGATCACCGAGGAAACGCCGGTACTCGCGCTTCCCCGGCACCGAACCGACCCACTCCAAGGTCAGGTTCTCCGCGTCGAACTGTCCAGAGTTCTTGATGTAATCCCAGATCCCGTAGACCACGGCCTGCAGTTCGTCCCGGATCCGTTCGTTGTCGTCGACGACGTCCAGCTCACCGCCCCACTCGATCCACCAATAGGCGCACCCGTTCAGCTCGGTCCGGATGATCCGCCGATCGGGGATGGCCGTTTCGGTGATGTCGCGGGCGAACGACGGCGGCTCGAACCGCACCGGCTCCCCGGCGTCCTTGGAGTAGAACAGGATCGTGCTCCCGAGCGTGTTCCCGTCCGGGACCTCGGGCGCCCACGATTCGTCGTACTCCGACCGCGGCTCGCGTCCGGTCCGGTACTCCGCGCCCGCGAGCAGACCGACCAACCCGTCGCCCGAGCAGTCGGCGTAGACCGGGCTGACGAATCGGATCTCCTTCTCCGCCCCCATCTGCCACCCGGTCACCGACCGGATCACACCCTCGGACGCATCCACGGTCCGCACGTCGGTGTTCAGGTACAGGGAGATCCGGGGCTCCGCGCGTACCGCTTCCAGCAGCACGAGATCCCAGTAGTACGGGTTCCCGAGCGGGTTCCGGTACTGGTTCTCGACGAACAGCTCGCCCATGATCCCGGTCTCCCGGGCGAAGTGCTGAACGCCGTGCGCGGTCGCCCCGCACACCCACACCCGCACCTCACTGGAGGAGTTGCCGCCGAGCATCGGCCGGTTCTGCACCAGCGCCACCGTGCTCCCCTGCCGCGCGGCGCCGATCGCCGCGCAGATGCCGGCGAGGCCTCCGCCGACGACGGTCAGATCGGTCTCGACGTCGAACTGCTGCATAGAAGACGAACCCCTCAGGTGTCTGGATGAACGACGGTCGGCGGCCGGAGGTCGGCGTCCGGATGGACGACGGGCTGCCCCGGGCCGTTCGGATGGTTGGCGGTGAGGTGGTCCGGCACGCGCTGGGCGACCAGTACGAACAGCAGTCCGGCCGTGAGTACGTCGCTGGCCCGGCCCGCGAAGAACTCGGTCCACGTCGTCCCATTCGGCGTACCGGTGTCGAACACCACCTCCGCGGCCCGCCCGATCGGCGAGTCCACGACCCCGGTGATCGCGACCGTCAGCGCGCCCTCGCCGGCCGAACGCTGGATGAACTCGAGCGAGGTCGGGTCGTTTCCGGACCGCGTGACCGTCAACGCAACATCGCCGGCCCCGAGCAGCCCGGCGCCGATCTGCGACGACTGCGGTCCGTCGAAGAACCACACGGGGATCCCGATCCGCAGCAACCGGATGTAGAGCTCGCGCGCCGGGATCGCGTCTCCCCACTCGCCATAGATATGCGTACGCCGTGCGCCCGCGACGGCATCGGCGACGCGGGTGGCCGCGGCCAGGTCGATCGCGGCCAGGGC
The DNA here is from genome assembly GCF_040638415.1 of Kribbella sp. NPDC026596. NCBI lineage: Bacteria > Bacillati > Actinomycetota > Actinomycetes > Propionibacteriales > Kribbellaceae > Kribbella > Kribbella sp. NPDC026596. The sequence continues at coordinate 149,997 of NZ_JBEZYF010000010.1, forward strand.
ATTGCGCAGAGCGTTCGCCTGGGTGGACGCCAGTACGTTCAGCACTTGCTCGGGCGGATCCGCCGGGCCGATCGCCAGGCCGATGTCACTCGCCCAGCCCGCCTCCATGCCGCGGCCGATCTCCATCGCCAGCGCCGCGCGCAAGGCGGGGTACCCGGCGAACCCGAGGTGCGTGGACAGCCGGGTCACCGTCGCGGCCGAGGTCTGCGCGGCCTCGGCCAGCTTGGTAATCGACCCGCGCGCGACCTCGTCCGGGTTCGCCAGGATGTGCTCAGCGACCCGCTGCATCGCGCCGTTCAGCTCCGGCTGCGCGCGCTTGACCAGCTGCAGCGGGCTCGGACTGTCCGCTCTCTCCATGTCTGCCATCCCGTCATCGTCACGTATAGACGAACTGGGCACTCGCCACACCGTCGGTGTCGCTCACCACTCGCACCCAGTGCGCGCTGAACCCGGGCGGGAACACGTGGGTCCGGATCTGCCCCGGCTCCACCGTCAACCGCTCGACCGCCCCGAACCGCCCGTGCCCGTGGAAGTCGATCTCGACCGTCACAACCATGGTGTCCTCGCTGAAGTTCTCCAGATGCAAGCACTTCCCGTCGAAGCCCGTCATCAGGTACGGATCCGACGGCACGCCGGCCTCCACTGACGTCTCCCACCACGGACCACCCCAGCCGGCGGGCTTGCCGAAGCTCCACAGGTCGTCGGTCTTGCCAAACCACAACCCGGACTGCGGTTCCGCGGTGGTCGGATTCAGCCCGTGACTCGGCGACGCGTTGTCCGCGCCGGCGACGAGCATCCCGCGCCACGAGCAGAAGTCTCCGAGCACCCACAGGTGCGTCGAGATCGGCCGCACGCCCCAGATCCTGCCCCCGTACGCCCACGGCGACAGCTCGTAGAACATGCCGTGATGGTCGAGCAGCAACCGCTCGTGCTCGACCTCGCGGATCCGCGGCCACTCGGTCTGCCACTTGTGGTCGAAGCAGTGCGACGCCTTCGGCAGCCGGTACCGCGTCCACTGCTGGTCCGCCTCGGTGAACACCTCGAGGATCGCCGACGCCCGGTCCCACCCGGTCGCGAAGATGGTCCCGCCGAACTCGTGCCGTCCACCGATCGCGGTGAACGGATCCTCCCGCAGTACCTTCCACGACTTGCCGTCGTACTCCGCCAACCGGCCCCGCGATCGGACGCCGGCCCACTCGGGTTCGGCGTACTCGTTGGAACACACCACGAGCCGGCCGAAGGACGTGTAGCAGTCCTTGTAGTGGACCTTCATCTCGCCGTCGGTGCCGAGCTCGTCGTTGAGGTCGAAGAGCTGCGTGCATTCGTACGTCGTGAGGTCGAGCTCGAGCAGCTCACCTTCCATCGCGAGCACGTACACATGCGTGTCCGGCTTGGTCAGGTGTCGCGACGTACCGCAGACGCGGAGCGGCTGGAGCTCCGGGATCGTGACGATCTTGTGGTCGGCGGAGATGACGTGCGGCCCGAGGACCAGCTGCGAGGTCGGGAAATGTACGAACCGGTTGGTGTAGGTGCCGTCCACACCCAGCGTTTCGGCGACGATCTCCATCGACAGATCGGCGTCGATCCGGCGAAGGCTGACGCCGGCACCGGACGGAGCCTTGTGGGAGTTGTAGTTCTGGACGTAGAGCTTCCCGTTCCACGGCATCAGCGAACCGACGCCGAGCTCGCTGCGCGGCGGACCGAAGTCACCGACCTGGGCGAGATGCGGGAAGATACCTGAGACGTTCTGCATCATTTGATTCCTGTGTGGGTCATGGCTGCGATGAACCGGCGTTGCAGGACGACGAAGACGATCAGCACGGGCACGATCGAGATCACCGAGGCGGCCATCGTCAGGCCGGGAGCGATCTGCCCTTGCTCGTCGACGAAGTTGGTCAGGCTGAGCGGCAGCGTGTAGCGGTCCGGGTTGCTGATCAGCACCAGCGGCGTCTCGTAGTCGTTCCAGGACCAGACGAACGCCAGGATGCCGAGCGCGCTCATCACCGGTGTTGCCAACGGCAAGTAGATTCGGGTGAACACCCGCCACTCGTTCGCGCCGTCCATCCGCGCCGCCTCGGCGAACTCGGCCGGCTGGCTGACGAAGAACTGCCGCATCAGGAAGGTCCCGAGCACGGTGAACATGCCGGGCAGGATCAGCGCCCACAGCGTGTCGTAGAGCCCGAGCTTCTGGAAGTAGATGAACCGCGGCACCAGCAAGAGCTGCGCCGGGATGATCGCGGTCGCCAGATACAGTAGGAACAACTTGTCCCGGCCCTTGAACGACATCCGCGCGAACGCGTAGCCGGCCATCGTCGCGGTGATCAGTTCCCCGGCCACCCGCAGTACGGCGACGAGGACGGACCGCCCGAACGCCGGCAGCACCGAGGTGGCGCCGCTCAGCACGGTGGTGAAGTTGTCCCACTGGAACGGATCGGGGATCCACTGCATCGGGATCTTGTAGGCGTCCACGTCCGGCTTCAGCGCGGTCGAGATCATCCACGCGAACGGCGCGAGGAAGGCGATCGCGAGGATCCACAACGGGATCCCCCAGTACCACTTGCTGCGCTTAGTCATGGAGGGCCCTTCCTCGTTGCGCCCGCCAGGTCACCAGGGTCAGCGCGAGTACGCCGATGAAGGTCACCAGGCCGATCGCCGACGCGTAGCCGAACCGGTAGAACTGGAAGCCCGTCTGGTACATGTAGTAGGAGATCGTCGTGGTCGCGTCCCCCGGACCGCCGGCGGTGATCAACGCGATCAACCCGAAGCCCTGCGACGCACCGATGATCAGCGTGACCAGCAGGAAGATCGTTGTCGGCAGCAACGAAGGCCAGGTGATCACGCGGAACTTCGCCCACGCCGAGGCACCGTCGATGTCGGCGGCCTCATACAACTGTCGTGGCGCATCCTGCAGCGCGGACAGGTAGATCAGCGAGCAGTAGCCGACGCCGCCCCACACCGCCATCACGATCAGCGCCGGCAGCGCCCAGTGCGAGGACGCGAACCAGGCCGGCTGGATCCCGAAGGCGTCCAGGACCTGGTTGACCAGACCGGCCTTCGGGTTCATCAGCATCAACCAGGTCATGCCGATCGCGACCACGTTGACGATGTACGGCAGGAAGAAGATCGCCCGGAGTACGGCGCGCCCCGGGAGCGGCCGGTTGAGCGCGATGCCGAGAGCGAGTCCGAGTACGACGGTCAGCGGCACGGACACCCCGACGTACACCAGGGTCAGGCCGACCGCCCGCCAGAACCCGGGGTCACGGGCGATCGCGACGAAGTTGTCCAGGCCGTTGAACGTGATGCCGCCGAGGCCGGACACCAGGTTCCAGTCGGTGAAGGCGAGCACGATGACGCTGATCAGCGGGATCAGGGTGAACGCGATCACGCCGAGCAGGTTGGGGGCGATGAACAGGAAGCCGATCCAGCCCCGTGGCTTGATTCCCGGGGCCTTCTCGGTCCGGACCGCCGTGGCCGCGGCGACGGTTGCGGTTGCCATCAGGGCCTCCTCTGGTTGCGGGCGATCGCGGCGTCGGCGACCCGGCGTACCTCACGGATCGCCGCTTTCGCGTCCTTCTCGCCGAGCAGGCACAGGTCGCGCTGCTGTTTCACGGCGAGGCTGATCTCGGGGAATCCGGTCAGCCGGGTGTCGGTGGCGAGCTTGGGCTCCGCGTCCAGGACGACGCGGTGGAACGACTCGACGTCGAAGTACTTGTCCGGCTCCTTGCCGAGCATGCCGGTGACCACCTGCTCGTCGGTGACGTTGCCGAGGGTGGGCAGCTTGCCGGCCTTGAGCATCGGCGTGGAACCCTCGGTCAGCCAGAACTTCACGAACGCCCAGGCCGCCTCGAGCTTCGGCGACTTCGGGTTGACCATCACGAAGTTGCTGTAACTGCCGCCGTTCCAGTCCTTGCCGTCGACGGTCGGCGGCGGGGCGAACGAGACCTTGAAGTCGTGCGGGTACTTCTTCGGGTCGTAGAGGTACCGCAGGTTGAAGGGCGCGGTCGACCAGAGATGGAACTCCTCACCGAGGAACGAGTTCTGTTGATACGCGTCCAGGTGCCGGGCGAGGATCTCGGTCTGCGGGAACGCGGACCCTTCCGCGATCATGTCCCGGCCGAGCCGGAGGCCCTGCTCGAAGTGCGGATCACCGAAGTTCGAATGATCGCCGTCGTACCAGTAGTTCGGACCGAGCGCGATCCGGGCGACGTCCGGGACGGCGTACGCACCGATGGTGTCCGCGGTCGTCAGCTTGCGGGCGGTTGCACGGAAGTCGTCGATCGTCCACTGCCGTGGCAGGTCGACGCCGGCCTGCTGCCGGAGTTTCTCGTTGAACAGGACGAAGTTCGGCTCGCGGGCCGTGGCCAGGGCCTTGATCTTGCCGTTCTCGGCGTACGCGCGAGGTTCGACGGAGTCGAGGAACGGCTTGAGCTCGGGGTCCCCGCTGACGCGATCGGTCAAGTCCGCCGCCAGTCCGGACCCGGCCCGCAACGCCATCGATGCCTGCGAGTACGTGAAGTACACGTCGATGTCGAGCCCGCCCTGCAGCGCCGTGTCCAGCTTGAGGTTGCCGCGGGCGTCGTTCACGAACCGGGTGTAGTTCACCTTGTACTGCGGATACTTCTGCTGGAACGCCTTCACCACATCCGCCGGCCCCGACGCCGCCGGCACCCCACCCCACACCTGCAGCACGCTCGACCGCGCACCCCCACCACCGGAACACCCCGGCACCACCGCCGCCGCAGCCGCCGCGCCGATCCCGGCGAGCACATCCCGCCGCGAAAATCTTTTGCGCCTCACTACCCACCTCCCACCAGATTGCGCAAAAGATTAGCGACTCCAATCTCTCTTGCCTACCCCCACTGCAAATCTTTTTCAGCGTACCGACGGACGGGTAGTGGTACCCCGAACGCCGACATTGCTGCTCCGGTCCACGCATGCCCGGGCGATCGACCACCACCACTACCCGTTCTTCGGTACACCGATCCGCTGCGCAACTGCGCTCTCGACAGTCGCGACCACCCATCGGGGATCCCCGATGACCTGCTGATAGGTGAACCGGAGCACGAGCCAGCCAGCCGCGACCAGTTCGTCGTAGCGACGACAGTCGGCGGCGAACTTTCCGGCCGTGCCGTGGAACTCGTACCCCTCGGCCTCCAGAGCGACGCGGGCGGGCCGATGCCCGAGGTCCACTCGCACACGCGACTCCCCGGTCTCCACCACCACCTGTGGTTCGAACCCCTCGATGCCGGCGGTCACCAGCAGACTCCTCAGCATCGACTCGAGGAAGCTCTCGGATCGCCCGGTGGCAGCTGCCGCGACCCGCATCGCATTCGGCCGACCCAGCCCAGACATCGCTGCCGTGGTTGCAACCAACTCGTCGTGGGTCAGCCAGCCGGTCGCGAGGGCCGCGTCGGCCACGGCCAACGCCTCGCCGAACGGAAGAATCCGGGCACAGTCGAGGACCGTCCGCACCAGCGAGGTCCGGCGCGCACGCAGGTCCGCAGTCGGCAGGGTCGCCCAGTGCAACACTGCAGGCGGACCGGGCTTGGCATTTCTGTTCGTCGGCAGAGTGATGTGGGGCTTCGCGGGTGTCGTGAGCAGCGGCAATCGCCAGACCGCGGCTGCACTCGTGTGCGACAGCACGCCGTCGTGCGCGATGGCCGTGGCCAGGTCGGTCGCGAGACCTGGGAGCCCGTAGATCCCGCGGGTGAGCCGCTCGACATCGCCGCACCGAACTGCCGCCGCCAGCGACCGTCGGGAAGTCACCGTGACAAGCTCGGCGGACGTGGCCCAGCCTCCCAGCCGGGCCAGCACCTCCACGACGGACGCCACCCGATTATTCTGGCCGCCCGCGCCGAGTCCCCGCCGAAGTTATCCACAGGTACCGACGGACGGGTAGTGGTGACGATTGACCGCCCAGCGCACGCCCAGCCGACGCTTGTCATCCGGCCGGAACGGGACCACTACCCGTCCTTCGGTACGCCTCAGAGGGTGCAGTTCACCAGGACTGGTTCGTTGATGAGGGTGATTCCGAAGGCCTGGTGGACTTGCGTTCGGACGTGGGCTGCCAGGGAGAGGAGTTCTTTGGCGGTGGCGGTGCCTCGGTTGGTGAGGGCGAGGGTGTGTTTGGTGGAGACGGCTGCCGAGCCGATGGTGAAGCCCTTGGAGATGCCGGCGTGTTCGATCAGCCAGGCGGCGCTGGTTTTGACGCGGCCGTCGGGCTGGGGCCATTGGGGGGCGCCGGCAGGGACCTCGGCGGGGGTGTCGAGGATGGGGTTGGTGAAGAAGGAGCCGGCGCTCCAGGTGTCGTGGTCGGCGGGGTCCAGGACCATGCCTTTGCTGCGGCGCAGGCCTAGGACGGCTTCGCGGACGTCGGTCATCGGGGCGCGCGAGCCTGGTTCGACGTCGAGGACGCGGGCGAGTTCGGCGTACCCGACCGGGGCGGACAGGTCGCCGAGGCTCAACTGGAAGACGACCTCCAGTACGACGTAGCGGGACGGGTCGGCCTTGAAGCGGGAGTTCCGGTAGCTGAACCCGCAGTCGGCGGCGAAGATCGTGCGGACCTGGTTGTCGACGCGGTCCCAGACCCGGACGGACGCGATCGTCTCGGCGACCTCGTGTCCGTAGGCGCCGACGTTCTGGACCGGCGTGGATCCGGTCAGCCCGGGAATGCCGGACATCGACTCGAAACCACTCCACTCCTCGGCGATCGCGCGCTGGACCACGGCATCCCAGTCCTCGCCGGCCTGAATGTGGACCATTGCCCCGGAGCACAGGTCCGCGTCGACCCGGATCCCGGTGGTCGCGACCTTGATCACGGTGCCGCGGAAGCCGTCGTCGCCAATGACGACGTTGCTGCCGCCGGACAGCAGCAGCACCGGCTCCCCGGCGGCGTCGGCGTCGCGGACCGCGGTGATCAGGTCGTCTTCAGTACTGACCTCGACGAGCTTGTCGGCCAGTCCGCCGATCCGCAGGGTGGTGAAGTCGGCCAGGGGTACGTGGGTTCTCACTGGACGCGCACGACCGCCCTGGACCGGCCGAGCACCTTCTCCTCGCCGGCGATCGCGGTGATGTCGATCTCGGCCAGCCCGTCCGCGACCTTGTCGACCTTGGCCGAGAACGTCACGCTCACACCCTTGTCGTCATCCGGTACGACGACCGGCTTGGTGAACCGTACGCCGTACTCCACCAGCTCGGCCGGGTCGTCCAGCCAGTCCGTGACCACGCGGACCGCGGAGGCCATCGTGAGCATTCCGTGCGCGATCACGCCGGGCAGCCCGAGCGCGGCGGCCATCCGGTCGCTCCAGTGGATCGGGTTGAAGTCACCGCTCGCACCGGCGTACCGGACGAGGTCCTCGCGCCGGAAGGTGACAGTCAGCGGGGGTAGCTCAAAACCCGGAGCCGCCGTTTTCATGCGTCCGCCCGGTTGTGCGAGATGGTGGAGGTCGAGGTGGCGATCGGGTCGCCGTCGACGGTGGTCAGGGCGGTCTCGTACATGATCACCTCGACGTCACCGGCCTTGCGCACGGTGGTGATGGTCGCGGTCGCGGCGATGTCGTCGCCGGCCTTGATCGGGCGGGTGTAGGTGAACTTCTGCGCGCCGTGCACGATCCGGTCCAGCCGGAGGCCGAGCTCCTCGTCGTTCAGGAGCTGCTCGAGCGCGCGGCTGCCGAGCATGAAGGCGAAGGTGGGCGGCGCGATCGCGTCATCACCCCGGTACGCCGGGTTGCCGTCACCGATCGCGTCGGCGAACTCACGGATCTTCTCCCGGCCGACCTGGTAGGACTCGGCGGCCGTGTAGCTCCGGCCGACCATCGTGGCGTCGATCGTCATATCCGCTAACCCTACTGGCAGACTGGACCCCGGGACGCCGCCACCCATGATCCGACTGGGGAAGGTTGAACGTGACGGCAGTGGCTGAGCTGGCCAAATATGCACCGAGGTACGCGCTGGAGATCGGGGAGCCGGAAGGCTCCGAGTGGTTGCGGGTGGATCGGATCCTGGAGCCGGGGAGTCCCGAGCTGACCGAGCTGCTCAAGCGCGATGACGAGGCGAGCTGTCACCGGACGGCCCACGCGAACGCGCTCAGCATGATGTCGTTCTACGCCGGGCGCGCACCGGCCGCCGCGCTGCTGCTCTGGGCGCTGGAGGGCCGGGTCCTCGACATCCGGCCGGAGAACCTGTGGGTCCGGCCGCACGAGGGGCACGGCGTCGCGGCGGTCGCCGTACGCTCTGCCGTCTTCCTCCCCGGCGGGCTGCAGACGCTGCACGACGTGGTGCTGCGACAGCACCTGCTCCCGCTGGCAGAGGAGCTGCACCGGCGGACGCGAGCCGGGCTCCGGCAGGTGTACGGCGGGGTAGCGGCCGGGTGTGCGATGGGGTTCTGCGCGGCGACCCGCGAGGAGACCACCGTGGATCCGGCGTACCTGCTGGGGCGCTGGCAGACGTTCGTCGCCGAGGCGCCCGGCGGCCTGGCCCGGCTCGGCGACGTCGAGACCGCCGCCGGCAAGCTCGTCTACCTCCGCAACACGTGCTGCCTCTACTACACGAGCGAGGCCGGCACCGCCACGCTCTGCGGCTCGTGCTGCCTCACTCCGCGTAACGAGCGTCTCACCGCCTACGAAGGCGGACGGCCGATCCTGACCGTGTAGCGGCATAGCGAAAGGGCCGCTCCGGGTGTCCGAAGCGGCCCTCGCGAAAGAAAGCTGAAGGTCAGCGGGTCTCGCGGTGGTCCGTGTGGTCGTTGCAGCGGAAGCAGTACTTCTTCAGCTCAAGACGATCCGGGTCGTTACGCCGGTTCTTCTTGGTGATGTAGTTGCGCTCCTTGCAGACCGTGCACGCCAGCGTGATCTTCGGGCGGATGTCGGTTGACTTGGCCACTGCTGCCTCTTCTTGTCAGGAGTGCGCAACTTGGGTGATCGCACTCTGAAATACTGCCTTGCTAGGTAGCGGGGGCGGGAGTCGAACCCGCGACACCACGATTATGAGCCGTGTGCTCTAACCACCTGAGCTACCCCGCCGGGAGAGTCCGTCATCCCATCCGGCGGACCGGATGAGATGTCGTGCTCAGAGCCCCTTTACGGAATCGAACCGTAGACCTTCTCCTTACCATGGAGACGCTCTGCCGACTGAGCTAAAGGGGCGGGCCGAGGAGAGAGATTACACGGTCCGCCGCCCCGATGTGAAATCGAGCCGGGCAGACCTTGCAGGCCCCTCAGTCCGTCCCGGAAAGCATACCGGTTCCCGGGAGTGCTTCTGACCAATTTTCCGCCTCGATGTAGAGAACGGGTGATCGGCTTCGTCGTACGTTCAGGACCAGACGAGAGGACACCCAATGACGGACAACACAGCACTGCCTCCGGTCGTGTCGGCCGAGGAGTGGGAGAAGGCGCGAGCCGAGTTGCTGACCGCCGAGAAGGAGGCCACGCGGGCCCAGGACCGGATCGCGGCGCAGCGGCGGCGGCTGCCGATGGTGCGGTTCGCGGAGTACACGTTCGCGTCGACCGACGGGCCGGTGACGCTGCGGGAGCTGTTCGGCGAGCAGCAGCAGCTCGCGCTCTACCAGTTCATGCACAGCGGCCCGGACCACTTCTGCCCCGGCTGCACGTACTTCACCGAGCAGGTGGCCGACCTCGACGGCCTGGCCCAGGGCGGCGTCGCCTGGGCGACCGTGTCGGACATGCCGCTCGACCAGATGGCCGGCTACTGGAAGCAGAAGGAGTGGACGGTGCCGTTCGCGTCCTCGGCAGGTACGACGTTCTCCGCGGACTGCGGCGCGGGCGGTGGCTTCCTCCTCAACCTGTTCATCCGGGACGGCGACGAGGTCTACCGCACCTACTCCACCGGCCAGCGCGGCGTCGACCGCATCCTGTTCGTCAACAACCTCCTCGACCTGGCGCCGTACGGACGCCAGGAAGCCTGGGAGGACTCCCCCGCGGGCTGGCCGCAACACCCGACGTACGGCTAGGCCCACACTCGACTCGGGTACGTCGAGCGCAGTGCCGGCATCCCCTCTGTGACGAAGGTCTCCACCGAGGCACGGTTCTCATCCTCCGAGAGCCCGGCGACCTCCAGGGAGATGCCGGACAGCTCGTGCCCGAACGCCTCCTGGTACCGGCCGAACTTGTCGATCACCCTGCTCTGGCGACCCCACCAGCACCGAACCGCCCTCGAGGAACTCCTCCAGCGTCCGGAACGGCAGCTGGTTGTGCCGGGCGCCGGGTGAGACTCCTGTCTCCCGCAGCAACCGCCGGAGCAGCTCGTACTTCTCCCGGTTCCGGTCCCACTGCCCGTCCACCACCGGTGGGGATGAGGAGATCAAGCGCTGCGCGTGCCGCTCCCCCACGCCGTACGCGTCGAACCCCAGCTCCTCCGCCCACTGCGCCTGGCGTACGACGTGCTGGAAGCGCTCGTACGGCGTGACCTGCACCCCGCTGATCGGATCGGGTGAGTTGTCGATCAGCGTGTACGTACAGAACTTCATCTGACCTTCTTCTCGCCCGCCGTCACCGGCAGGCCGAGCCGATTCCCCGCGACCGGCGCAGGGCAGGTCCCGTACGCCGTGAACGCGAACGGCAGGTTGACCGTCCGGTTGAAGTCGATCGCCACCGACCCGTCCCGCCCGACCACCCCGGTCGTCACCGTGCGCCAGGGAGCCGTCTCTTCACCGTTCGTCTTGTCATGGAACGACAGATTCAGCCTCCCGCCACCAGCAGCCGTGGCCACCAGCTCGTACGCCGCTCCGCCGAGCGCCACGTGGACTGTGCCGACCGCAGTCACGTGCTGACGTAAGTCGTCCCGTGCGGTCGAGACCTCCACCTGCTCCGGCTTCACGTACGGCGTGTAGTACGCCTTGACCACCCACTCGTCGTCCAACGGGTACGCCGGGACACCGCTGAACTCGCGCCGGGTCGTCGCCCGCGGATCGCGCTGGCGTACGGCGTACCGTCCGCCGCGCAGCACGAGCTCCGCCAACCGATCGCCGTACAGCAGCCAGCTCAGGGAACCGGCCTCCGGCACGCTGGCCGACACGGTGCCGTACACCGGCTCGCCGCCGAGGGTCAGCTCGCCGGCGGCCGTGACGTACGCGCGTTCCTCGTCGGCCTCCCACTTGCCGGGCAGTCCGTGCAGGACAGTAGGGGCCGCAGGCAACCAGTCGAAGGCGACGATGGAGAGCCAGCCGTAGTCGGTGTCCAGGTCGCGTTCGCGGGCGGCGTGCCAGGTTGCCCAGTCCTGATCGAGATCGGTGACGATGCTCATCGACGTCCTCGCTTCGCTCCGGGCGCCGATGAGACACGAGGCGGGCTGTGTTTGCTGATGAACTCGCTTCGCTCGTTCATGAGGCCAAGTCCTTTCGCTCCTCGCGGTGGGCGACTTCGGATCGGACCAGCGGGATCACGTACCGGCCGAAGTCGATCGCGTCGTCGTAGATGTCGTAGCCGCGGGCGGAGAAGATCCGGATGCCGAGGTCGTAGTAGTCGAGCAGCGCTGCCGCGACGGTGTCCGGCGTACCGACGAGGGCGGTCGAGTTCCCGCCGCCTCCGGTCAGGCCGGTCGGCGCGGTCCAGAGCGCGCGGTCGTGCCGCTCGCCTTCCGCGACCGCCTTGAGCAGCCGCTGGGAGCCCGCGTTCTCGGGCGTCTTCGAGCGGAGCCTCGTGTTCAGCGGTACGCCGCCCGCCTTCACGTCCTTGATCCGGCCGAGAATGCGCTCCGCCTTCTCCCAGGCCAGCTCTTCGGTCGGCGCGAGGATCGGCCGGAACGCGATCTGGATCGTCGGCCGGTCCGCCCGACCAGCTGCGGCAGCTGCGCTGTCGATTGTTGACAATTGCTCGCGGGTTCCGGCCAGCGGCTCGCCCCACAGCGCGAAGATGTCCGCCTCCGCCGCTCCGACCGCGTACGCCGCGGCCGACGAGCCACCGAACGAGATCCGCGGCCGTGGCTGCTGCAGCGGCTTGATGTCGGCCACGAACTGCTCGAACTTGTAGTGCTCGCCGTCGAAGTCGAACCGCTCGTCGGACGTCCAGGCCCGTTTGAGGATCTGGATGAACTCGCGGGTGCGCCCGTACCGGTCGTCCTTGGCCAGGAAATCACCCTCGGCGGCCTGGTCGGCGGTCGATCCGCCGGTGATCACGTGCACCTCGAACCGGCCGCCGCTGATGTGGTCGAGGGTCGCGAAGGTCTTCGCGGTCAGCGTCGGGTAGGCGACGTTCGGCCGGTGCGCGACCACCAGGTTGATCCGCTCGGTCCGGCCGGCGACGTACGCCGCGACCTGGGCCGGGTCGGGCGAACCCGAGTGGTAGGCGAACAGGATCCGGTCCCACCCGTTGTCCTCGTGGGCGCGGGCGAGCTTCGTCGTGTACTCCAGGTCCAGCGGGCCACCGGTTCGCGGCGTCACCTCGCTGGCCGGATTGGTTCCGGCGATGCCCAGGAACTCAACTGGCATGACGTTCTTCCTTCCGTACGGTGGGTGCGAGCAGGCTGAGCAGGTGCCGGGCGACCGCGTCGTTCTGCCGGAAGCCGGGACCGTTGAAGTGCGGGCGGGAGAACCCGGACGACCCGGCCGAGCCGGAGACCGACGGCCCGAGCAGGAACAGCGCCGGGTGGACGGTGCCGTCGGCCTGGATCGCCCGGCAGTGCGAGTCCGCCTTGAGCTGACCGCCGCCGAGGCTGGTCCCGTCCGCGGCGAACAGTTCGTCGGCCGCGAGTACGCCGGACACCAACAGTCCTTGCAGCAGCGGATCCGTGCTGGCGAGTACGTCGGGACGCGGCAAGCGGGCCTCGACGAACGCCCGGGCGTGGATCTCCCCCGCGACACCAGGGCTGCGGGCAACGAAGCGGTCGTTGTCGATAGCAACTTCGAGGTCGGGACCGGCGAACCGGACGATCCCGGCGCGGTGCAACGCGAGCAGTTCCTCCAGCCGGCGCGGCGGCGGGCCGCTGGCCACGAAGGAGAAGAAGCCGTGCCACTCCGTCTCGACCCGGCGGACGCGGTCCTCGTCGGACAACCGTCCCTCGGTGATCGCCACCGACAGCACGCTGTAGATGCTCAGCAACGCGTTGAAAACCGCGAGATCGGCCGAGTACGACGGATCCGCCCGGCGCAGCAGATCCGTCTCGATCAACTCGGTCAGAAACCGCTCGAACCGCTCCCGGTCCGGGAACAGCCGGCCGGCGAGCGGGCGATCGACCTCGGACCGCACGAACCGGTCGGCCGGATCGGGAACAGCGTCCGCCACCGCTTCGTCGAAGGCAGCGCCGGCGCCTGCTCCTCCCGCCGGCCACTCGTCGAGCGCGTCGGCGAAGTGCTCCCACGACCACCGGGTCCGTTCCGGGTGGGCGGTGAACAGTTGCTGGTAGTGCGCGAAGGCCAGTTCCTTGTCGATCAGCGGGGCGAGCTGGCTCTCGAAATCGAGTACGCCGTCGCCGAGTTCGTCGAGGGCTGCCTTCGTCAGATAGCGGGTCGGCACCGGCTTCGTTCCGGCGACGGTGTAGCCGAGTTTGGCGTGATACGGGACGCCTCGGCGGGAGCCGACGTACAAGGTGGGCTCGTCGCCGGACGGGCGGTAGGCGAGTACGCCGTCGCACTCGTCGTACCAGCCGCCGCGGCCCTCAGTGAGGAGCACCATCAGGTCGATGAAGGCCTGGCCGAAGCCGCGGACGATGACGTTCTCGGCCGGCCACAGTTCGTCGAGGTCCACGTCGGCGGTGTACCCGGGCGGGAGGTAGGTCAGGCCGGCGTCTGTCGCCTGGGCGGCCCAGGCCGCCTCCGATGCCGTCGGCAACCGATCCAGGTAGCCGAGGGCAAACACCGCGACGTCGGCCCGGATCTCTTGGCCCGAGGCAAGGATCACCCGGTGGTCCGCGGTCAGCTCGACGGCTCGCTCAAGGTGCGTGGTGACGGTCGCGGGCAGGTCTCGTACGACCCGCTCCCACACCCAGGCCAGGTACTCCGCCTGGACCAGCCGCGGTGGAAAGTCCATCGGGCCTGGAATCTCGAGGCCTGCCCTCTCCAGGATCACCGCGCCTTCACCCGCGACCCAGGTCGCCAGATCCGGCCCGGCCACGATCGGGCCCTCACACTCCACCGACTCGTCGGTGAAGATGGTGATGTCCGACGTCATCGAGTTCATCCACAACAACCGCGACTGCTCCCGCCGCCAGATCCGCCCACCACCCGCCGGGTACGGATCCACCACATGAATGTCCACCGCGCGCGTACCCAGCAACTCCTCCGCACTGGCCGCAAACCGCTCCAACAGTCCGACAGTCCGAGGACCGCCGCCGACAAACACGACCGACGCGGGCGGTTCCTTCCTGGGATGCATCTCGGACACGGTCATGGGGCCTCCCGGCCTGGACTGAGGAGCGGAGGGAGCGCAGCGACTGGAGCGACGAGGGAAGGCCGGGAGTCAAGGCCCCATGACCCTGCCGGCGCCGAAGGCCCGGCCAAAAGCACAGTCATCTGTCCAGTCCTAGGTGGCCGCGGAGCGTCGTACCGGTGTATTCGGGGCGGAAGACGCCCCGCTCGCGGAGGAGCGGGACTACGCGGTCGACGAAGTCGTCCAGGCCGCCGGGCGTGAGGTGCGGGACGAGGACGAAGCCGTCGGCGGCGTCCTCCTGGACGTGGTGGTTGAGCGCTTCGGCGACGGTGGCCGGGGAGCCGATGAAGGTTTGACGGTTCTGCTGGTTGATGACGGTCTCGCGCAGCGACCACCCGTTCGCCTCCGCTTGAGCTCGCCACTCGGCGACGATCGGAGCGGGATCGTTGTAGCCCACGCGGCCTTGGGTGACGGTTGATCCGACCACCGGATCTTCGGCGGGCAGCGGGCCGTCCGGCTCGTACGACGAGAGGTCGCGACCCCAGAGGAGTTCCGCGAGTACGAGCGCCGTCGGACCGGAGACCTGTTGCTCGCGGATGTGCGCGGCCTTCTCGATCGCCTCTGCATCGGTGTCGGCGACCACGACCGTCACCGCGGGCATGATCTTCAGCGACTCCTCGGTCCGGTCGTACCGGGCCAGCCGCGCCTTCACATCCTTGTAGAAGGTCTGCCCGGCCTCGAACGTCCCGTGCCGGCTGAAGATCACGTCCGCACTCGCGGCCGCGAACTCCCGGCCCTGGTCGCTGTCACCGGCCTGGATGACCACCGGCCGGCCCTGCGGCGACGGCGGCAGGCCGAACCGGCCGCCGATGTCGAAGTGGGCGCCTTCGTCCGCGAAGGCCCCAGCGCCTGCGCGGGCGAAAACACCCGCGGCCTGGGCGAGGACCAGGTCGTCCTCGCTCCAGGAGTCCCAGAGTTTCCGCACGATGCGCAGCGACTCCTGCGCGCGGACGTAGCGGTCGGCCTTGTCCAGGTACCCGCCGCGCCGGAAGTTCTCGCCGGTGAAGGCGTCCCAGGAGGTGACGACGTTCCAGGCTGCGCGGCCGCCCGACAGGTGGTCGAGGGTGGCGAGTCGCTTAGCCAGTTCGTACGGCTCGTTGAACGTCGAGTTCACCGTCGCCGCCAGGCCGAGGTGCGTGGTGACCGCGGCCAGCGCGCTCAAGACCGTCAACGACTCCGGCCGGCCGACGACGTCCAGGTCGTGGATCTTTCCCTTGACCTCGCGCAGCCGTAGCCCTTCGGCCAGGAAGAAGAAGTCGAACGTCCCGCGCTCGGCCGTCGCCGCCAGATGCTTGAACGACGCGAAGTCGATCTGTGAGCCTGACTCCGGGTCCGACCACACCGTGGTGTTGTTCACCCCTGGAAAGTGCGCCGCCAGATGAATCTGCTTGGTCATCGCGTACTCCCCGTGTATCTGTTCTCCGGCCGGCGCAACCCGAGCCGATTCCGCACAGTCGTCGCCCGGTCGGCTGCCGGCCCAGCCAATTTCTTTGCCCGAAGCAACGGCAGTAGCCGCTCGGCAATCGCCGGTACGTCGACCTCGAGCGAGGCGGGCCGCAGATGCACCCCATCCACCCCGGCCACCTTCCAGTCCCCAATCAGGTCAGCCAACCGCTCAACCCCACCAATGTGGTCAAGGTGGCTAGCCCCATCAGCCCTGACGGCTGCAGCCGCCGGATCCTCGTCCAGCAACACGCTCACCGAAACCAGCACCCGTGCGGAACCAACTGAACGTACGGCGGCCACCCGCTCAGCCAACTCAGTGGTTCCTCGCAGTAAGACGACGTCGGCTTCGGCGGCTGCTTCCAGTGCCTCTGGGGTGTTCACCCTGACCGCCGTGATCGGGTGGCCTTGGGGTGGGCGGGGGACGATTGATGGGCCCTTGATGCTGAAGGTCGGGCTTTCGTAGTCGACGTAGTGGATGCGGTCTCGGTCGATGAAGCGGCCCGTGGAGGCGTCCCGGATGATGGCGTCGTCTTCCCACGAGTCCCACAGGTGACGGCTGACGTCGACGACGTACCGGGCCTCTCGCCAGGTGTCGGCGACCGGGGCGGGGTCGCGGCGGCCGATCACCGCGGCGGCTTCCGCTGAGGTCGAGACGTCGGCGACCCACCCGCCACGGCCGGACGAGACGAAGTCGAGCGTGGCAACAGCCGCCTGCACGTGGAACGGCTCAGTATGCGTGACCGTGATGGTCGGCAGCAGACCGATGCGATCCGTCGCAGGCGCGATCCGCGCAGCCAGGCCGAGCGCGTCAAGCCACACACTGACCCGATCGGGTATGTCGGCCGGCGCCTCGAGCGTATCCGTGAAAGTGGCCAGGTCGACCCCAGCCGCCTCGGCCCGCTGAACCGCCTGCAGCGCCAGCTCACCGGTCAGGATCGCCGCCGGATCCACCTCGGCTCCACGCCAAGCACCCGGATGCCCACCGGCTCCATCGATCTCGATCGCCGTGATCAATCGCCGGCTCATGACGCGACCTTCAGCGCGACCTGGAGATCCTTCGTGAACGGCAGCGGCCCGATCGACTCCGGATCCACCTCGGTGTCGAACTGCGGCTGGAACCCAACGGCCAGATACAACCCAGCCGCCTCCGGTTGACGCGGGCCGGTGGTCAGATAGAGCCGCCGGTAGCCAAGATCAAGAGCAGCCGCCTCCAGCTCCGCCAGGACCCGGCGCCCCAACCCCTGTCGCCGATGCAGATGTGACGTCCACATCCGCTTCACCTCCGCGGTCTCGTCGTCGTACCGACGAATGGCGCCCCCGGCAACGGTCTGACCGCCGTACCTCAGCAGTACGAACGCGCCACCACGCTCAGCGTGGAAGTCGGACGGCGGGACCTCGGTGAGCTGGGTGTTCTCGTTCGTCCGGCCGTAGCGGGTGCTGTACTCGACCACGAGATCCGCCAGCAGCGGCGCCGACTCCGGGTCCTCCGGGCGGGCGCGCACCGCCTCGACCGCGGCGGCCTGCACCGGCGGACCCTCCACCGGCCGGCTGCCCTCGACCGTGGCAAGGAAGGCCTCTGTCACCTGATAGAGCGGCACCGACGCCACGGGGTCCAGTAGCAGCCCGCCCCCGTCGTACAGCCGGATGTGCGACGACAGTACGAACCAGCCCTGGCCGATCGCGCCCGCACCGAGGCTGGTCAAGACCGGCCGCAGCGCGTAGTCGATCACCAGCACGTGCGCCGGCGTACCGCCTGTTGCCAACGGCAACACCGTCTTGCCCTTCAGCGCGTACTGCGGCAGCAGGTCGAGGAACACCTTGAGCAGCCCGGAGTACGCCGCTTTGTAGACCGGCGTCGTGACCACGACAGCGTCAGCGGCCGCGAGCACGTCGGCCGCGGCGGCGATCTCGGGGTCGTCGGCGCGACCGCGCACCAACGGTTCGGCCGGAAGGTCCCGCAACACGATCGGGGTGACCTCGTGGCCGTGGCTGATCAGGCGCTTGGTGACATAGTCCAGCACCGCGTCCGTACGGGACGGGCTGGACGGACTGCTCGAAATGGTTGCGATCGTTGCCATGTCGCCTCCTACTTCTGTTTGTCCTTGGGGAGACCGGGCGGGTTGACGAGCGACTTCGGCACGGCCTCGGCCTCCAGACCCCACTTCTTCAGGACCTTCGCGTAACTGCCGTCCGCGATCGCGGCGTTGAGCGCGTCGGCGAGCGGCTTGACCAGGCCGTTGTCCTTCTTCGTGGTGATGCCGACCAGGCCCTGGACCGGGTAGCTGGACGACACCGTGCCGACGATCTCGGTCTTGTCCTGCGTCGCGACGTGGTACGAGGCGTTCGGGTTCGGGCCGAGGTAGAGGTCGATCCGGCCGGACTCCAGCGCGAGGTAGGTGTCCGAGGCCTGCTGGTAGTACTTGAGGCTCGCAGGCTTGCGGCCGGCCGCGACGTTCTGCTTGTTCCAGTCGACCAGGATCGCCTCCTGGAGCGTGCCGGAGCTGACCGCGATCGTCTTGCCGGAGATGTCTGCCGGGCCGGTGATCTTCAGGCCCGACCCCTTCTTCGCCTCGAACGCATGCAACCCGAGCCGGTACGTCGCGAAGTCGTACTTCTCCTTGCGCAGCTCGGACACCCCGATGTTGGAGATCCCGACCTGGTACTTCCCGGAGTCCAGCCCGAGGAACAGGTTCTCCCAGCTGGTGGTGTCGATCTCCGCCTTCAGCCCGAGCACACTCGCGACCAGGTAGGCGATGTCGACCTCCACCCCGATCGGCGTCTTGTTGTCATCGGCGGTGAACCCCAACGGCGGCAAACCGCCTCCCGCCGATCCGTTGCCGACGATCAGCTTCCCGGAATCCCGTACGTCGGCCGGCAGCTCAGCCGCGATGCTGTCCACCTTCGGCGACGTGACATGCTCCTGCTTCGCCGAAGTATCGAACGCGACCACAGAGGCATCACCGCTAGTAGATGAGGCATTCGTCTGTGGGTCCGCACATCCGGCTGCCGCCAGCAGACCGACGGCAACCAGCACAGTCCAGCGTTTCGTCATCAGATGTCCTCAGCTCGTGAGTGGGAGGCCGGGCGGGTTGATCTCGGAGGTGGTGACCGCCTCGTTCGACACGTTCCAGCGGGCCAGGACCTTGGCGTAGCTGCCGTCGGCGATCACGGCGTTCAGCGCCGCTTGATACGCCTTGACCAGGCCGTTGTCCTTCTTGGTGGTGGCGGCGATCAGGCCCTGGAGTGTCGGACCGGCGCCGGAAAACTTGCCGATCGTCTCGGTCTGGCCGGACGTCTTCACGTGGTACGCGATCGATGGGTTCGGCCCGAGGTACGCGTCGATCCGGCCGGAGCTCAGCGCCAGGTAGGTGTCGGACTGGTTCTGGAAGTACTTGATCGTCGCGGCCGGTAACCCGGCCTTGATGTTCGCCTCGTTCCAGTCGACCAGGATCTTCTCCTGGTTGGTCCCGGACCCGACCGCGATCGTCTTCCCGGCCACGTCCTTACCGCCGGCGATCTTCCAGCTACCACCCTTCTTCGCCTCGAACGCGATGTCGTCCTTGCGATAGGTGGCGAAGTCGTACTTCTGCTGACGCTTCTCGGTCACCGTGATGTTCGAGAACCCGACGTCGTACTTGGCCGAGTCGATGCCGATGAACAGGTTCTCCCAGCTGGTCACCTGGATGTCGGGCCTCAGGCCGAGTGCCTCGGCGACCAGGTAGGCGATGTCCACCTCCAGGCCGATCGGGGTCTTGTTGTCATCGGCAAGGAATCCGAGCGGCACACTCCCGCTGCCGAATCCACCCCCGACGATCAACGTCCCGCGATCGCGGATCTTGGCCGGCAGCAACGCGGCCGCGGCATCGTTCTTCGTGGTCGTGACCCGCTTCTGGTCGGCGGAGGTGTTCACACCGGTGTCGGTGGCGGCAGTGGCCTGGGGCTCGGCGCCGCATCCGGCCAGCGCGAGCAGCGGCAGCCCGGCAACCGCAATCAGTGGAGTCTTTTTCATGAGGTCAGAGAACCTTGGAGATGAAGGCGCGAGTGCGCTCGTGGACAGGGTTGTCGAGCACCTCGTGAGGTGGACCCGACTCGACGATCCGGCCGCCGTCGATGAAGACCACCGTGTCGGCGATCTCCCGGGCGAAACCGATCTCGTGGGTGACGACGACCATCGTGGCGCCGTCGCCGGCGAGCTCCTTGATCACATCGAGGACCTCGCCGACCAGCTCTGGATCGAGCGCGCTGGTGGGCTCGTCGAACAGCAGTACCTTCGGCTGCAACGCGAGTGCCCGCGCGATCGCGACGCGCTGCTGCTGCCCACCGGACAGCTGACGTGGGTACGCGTCGGCCTTGTCACTGACGCCGACCCGCTCCAGCAGCTCCCGCGCCAGCGGCTCGACCTCACTGCGCTTGCGGCGCTGCGCGGACACCGGCGCCTCGACCACGTTCTGCAACGCGGTCAGATGACCGAACAGGTTGAAGTTCTGGAACACGAACCCGACCTGCGACCGTTGCCGCAGGATCTCCCGCTCGCGCAGTTCGTGCAGCTTGTTCCCGCGCCGGCGGTAGCCCATCAGCTCGCCGTCGATCCGGATCAGCCCGCGATCCACCTTCTCCAGATGGTTGATCGACCGCAGCAACGTGGACTTGCCCGACCCGGACGGACCGAGGATCACGGTGACCGTCCCGGCTCGCACTTCCAGGTCGACACCCTTCAGTACCTCGAGCTCGCCGAAGCTCTTGTGCACACCCTTGACGTCGATCATCGGGCGGCCTTCCAGGTACGGCGTACTCGCTGCCACGGAGTCGGCGGCAGCTCACGCGCCGTACCGCGGGCGAAGTGACGTTCGACGTAGAACTGTGCGATCGACAGCAGAGTGGTCAGGACGATGTACCAAACAGTCGCGACCATCAGCAGTGGAACGACGCGACTGTTCCGGCCGTAGATCACCTGGACCTGGTAGAAGAGCTCCGGGATCGCCATCACCGAGACGATCGAGGTGCCCTTGAACAGGCTGATCACCTCGTTCGCGCCGTTCGGCAGGATCGAGCGCATCGCCTGTGGCAGGACGATCCGGAAGAACTGCCGGACCCGCGGGATCCCCAGCGCCGCCGCGGCTTCCACCTGACCGGCGTCGACCGAGATGATCCCGCCGCGAATGATCTCGGCGGCGTACGCGGCCTGGTGGAGCGCGAGCCCGAGCACGGCGGCACCGAGCGGGCCGAACAGGTTGTTGGTGCTGAAGTGCACGAACTCCGGCCCGAACGGGATCCCGAGGCTCAGCTCCTGGTACAGGTAGGCGATGTTGAACCAGAACAACAGCTGCACGATCAACGGGATCGAGCGGAACGCCCAGATGTAGCCCCAGGCAACTATCTGCAGGAACGGGCTGCTGGACAGGCGCATCGACGCCAGCACCGCACCGAGCACGAACCCGAGCACCGTGCCGTAGACGGTCAGCTGCACCGTCACCCACAACGCGGAGAAGATCGTCCGGGTGGTGAAGAACTGGAAGAACGTCGGCCAGTCCCAGCCCGGGTTCGTGACGAGCCCGTGCACGAACATCGCCAGCAGGACAAGGACGATCCCGACACCGACCCAGCGCCACGGATGCCGTCGGGCGACGACGGGCAGGTCGGCATCGTGCGGTACGGCGTACTGCGGTGGTCCGGCGGTATCCGTCGCGGACGTGACTGAGGTGGTCGACACAGTGACTCTCCCTGGCGGTGGGCAGGCTTCGCGGGCACGGCGCGGCAGACGTCCGGAGCGGACGCCGTCAGACGGTGCGAGGGGGTGTGCTCAGCGCAGACAGAGCGCGCTGGAGACCCGGAGAAGGTCGATGTGGAGGCGGTAGTACGGCGGCTTGCGCGTCATCTCCGTCTCCTCCTTTAGGCCCTGAATCGGCTCGGTCATCTCAGTATGAGCCGGGGTTGAAAGATTAGTAACTTGGTCGACAAAGCTCTCATTATGTGGACGGCTTATACCGGCCACGAGGGCCTGTTCGGCGCCATCGGCCGAGTGATCCGCGTCACGTCCGCATTCAACTACCCACGGGTTCGTTTTACGCCTGAGCGCGCACACGGGGACAGGGTGCCCTCACAGTATGTGTGCGATTTTGTTGATCTGACCGCAAGGGACGTTTGAGCGGCTGTGACCTCCTCGTTATGGTCGATGAGTCGCCGTACCCCCTCCAACGGCGGCCGCCCCTCCCTGGAAGGTTTCCCTCCCCGTGCCCCCTCACCATGACGTGCCGGCCGCAGAACGGCCGGCACACCCTCCGGCTGCGCCGCGTCGGGCCGCCAAGCATCGCTCCTCCCGCCGTGGTTTCGGACGCCGCAAACAGCTGATCGGCCTGACCGCCGCGCTGGCCGCCGCGGCCGGCACCACCGCCGTCGGACTCACCTCGTCCGCGACCGGACCGTCCGTCGCCAGCAGCACTGGACTGAGCCCCTCACAGGCCAGCGCACTGACCGCCGCCCGGGTCGATCGACGCGACCTCGGCTCCCGGGACGCGTCCCGGATCGACCTCGGTCTCGCGGCGACCCAGAAGGCCAAGGCCGACCAGATCGCCAAGCAGCGCGCCGCCCGACTGGTCGCGAACGCGACGCTGACCCAGCGCCGGGCCCAGGCCTTGGCCGCGGCCAAGGCGGCTGCCGCCAAGAAGGCCGCCATCAAGGCCCGGGCGCTCGCAGCGGCGAAGGCTGCCGCGATCGCCAAGGCCAAGGCCGCGCCGAAGGTCGTCCTGCCGACCACCGGCTACCACCTGACCGCCCGCTTCGACCAGGCCGGCGGCCGCTGGGCCCACAACCACACCGGCCTCGACTTCGCCGCCCCGATGGGTACGCCGGTGCGCTCGGTGATGGCGGGTGAGGTCATCCAGGCCGACTTCGAAGGCGCCTACGGCCGCCAGGTCAAGGTCCGGCATGCCGACGGCACGGTCACGTCGTACAGCCACATGTCCGAGTTCGACGTCTCGGTCGGCGACAGCGTCCAGGCCGGCACCCAGGTCGGCGCGATCGGCATGACCGGCAACACCACCGGCCCGCACGTCCACTTCGAGGTCCTCCCCGGCGGCGGCTCGCCGATCGACCCGGAGCCCTGGCTCCGCGAGCACGGCGTCACCCCCTGAGGAACCCGCTCACCGCTGTCACGAAGGCGTCGCGCTCATCCATCCCCGGATGATGCGCGGCGCCTTCCAGCACCCGGTAGGCCAGTTCAACCCCGTCAAACGCACGAGACCTAGGCATCCCTAGATGCTGACAGCGCCCCGGCGTGGTCGCTACAGAGTTTTGGCCATGTCGACGCTGGCTATGCAGGTGCCTTCGATGAGGAATTCGTTGGGGTGGGTGCCTTCGATGGTGTAGCCGTGGCGTTCGTAGAGGCGGCGGGCGGCGGTGTTGGTGCTGTGGACGTGGAGGCTGATCTTGCGGGCGTCGCGGAGTCTGCCCTCGGCGGTGGCGGCGGCCAGCAGCGCGCTCGCCACGCCTCGGCCGCGGGCGGACTCGGCTACGGCGAGGCCGTTGATGGTCAGGACGCCGGCGCCTTCGGGGAACTGGTACTTGTCCTGCAGGCGGAGGTAACCGACGACCTTGCCGTCGTACTCGGCGACCAGGTGCGCCTCCGGGCCGCTGCGGGCGAAGAAGCTGTCGCGCAGCGTGTCCTGGTACGACGGGAAGCCCGAGGAAGCGTCCCAGGCGGTCTGGTCGATCTCGAGCAGGGCGGCGTCGTCGGATTCGACCGCGCGCCGGACGGTCAGGTGAGGGTCGGTCACCCCACCATCCTCACCCCGCCACCAGGTCAGCCCTCAGCCGCGTCCTCAGCCGATCAGGTCGGCCATGGGTAGCGTCACGGTTGCGGTGAGGCCCCCGGTGGGGTTGGCGACCAGATCGAGCCGACCGTGGTGGGTCTCCACGATCCGGTCGACCAGTGCGAGCCCGAGCCCGTGCCCAGCGCCGTACCGATCCTTGGCGAACGGCTCGACGAACGTCCGGACCCGCGCGGGATCCAGCACGACCCCATCGTTGCGTACGACGAGACGCCCACCACCGACCGTGATCCCGACCGATCGACCGCCGTGCCGGATCCCGTTCTGCACCAGGTTCATCACCACCTGGTGCAACAACACTTCGTTGCCTTCGACAACCGATTCCGCAAGGTCACACGTCACCTCGACACCCACGTCGCGAGCCTCCGAAGTCAGCGCCGGCAGCGCGGACCGCACCACGGCGGCGAGATCCACCGGATCCACCTCGACCGTCCGGTTGTTCAACGCCGTCAGGCTCAGCAGCGCCTCGACGATGTCGATCCCGCGCTGATTGGTCTCGGCCAAACGTTTGACCAGCTCGGGTAGATCCTGATGATCGGGATCGGTCGCCGCCACCTCGAGCATCGTCTTCATCACCGCGTGCGGGGTCCGCAACTCGTGCGACGCGTTCGCCGCGAACCGCCGGTACTGCTCGAACGACCGCTGCAGCCGGTCCAGCATCGCGTCGAACGTGTCCGAGAGGTCGGTGAACTCGTCCCGGATCCCGGTCAGCCCGATCCGGTGATCGAGCGAACCACCCGCCGCCCGTTGGGCCGCGGCCGTGATGTCCTGCAGGGGCTTCAGCATCCGGCCGGCCAGGTACCAACCGCCGACCAGCCCGACGATCGCCAGGAAGATCAGCGCGTACGCCGACAGTTTCACCACCAGGTCGAGGAGGTCGCCCCGCGACGGCGGAAGAAGGCGCCCGTCGCGCGGGTTGGCGGGGGTGAGCGGGTAGTTCGGCACGATCCGGAAGACCAGCCAGATGACACACGCCACCACACCACCGGCGACGACCAGCAGCCCGGCATAGCTCAAGGTCAGGCGCAGCCGGACCGTCAGCCGCGGCCGCCAGGCGATCATCGGATCGCTCACGGCTCACCGATCCGGTAGCCGACGCCGGGCACGGTGTGGATCACCCACGGATCCCCGAGCCGTTTGCGCAGCGCCGAGATCGTGATCCGGACCGCGTTGCTGAACGGATCCGCGTTCTCGTCCCACGCCTTCTCCAGCAGCATCTCCGCGCTGATCACCCCACCGCGCGCTGCCATCAGCACCTCCAGTACGGCGAACTGTTTCCGCGTGAGCTTCACGTAATGCCCGAACCGGTACACCTCGCGCCGGTACGGATCCAGCCGCACCCCGGCGTACTCGAGCACGGTGGGTGTGGCCGTGGACGGCCGCCGTACCAGAGCTCGGAGGCGTACGACGAGCTCCCGCAGCTCGAAGGGTTTGGTCAGGTAGTCGTCGGCACCGAGTTCGAACCCGGTCACCTTGTCGTCGAGATCGCCGGCCGCGGTCAGCATCAGCACCCGGCAGCCGATGCCCTGCGCAACGATCTGCCCGCACACCACGTCACCGCTGATCCCCGGCAGATCCCGGTCCAGGACGACGACGTCGTACGCGTTCACCGTCAACGCCTCCAGCGCGGTGTCACCGTCGAAGGCCAGGTCGGCCGCGATCGCCTCCAGCCGCAGCCCAGCCTGGATCGCCTCGGCGAGATAGACCTCGTCCTCGACGACCAGCACCCGCATACCGACCATTCAACCAGGCCGCGCATATCGAAAACGTATGCCGAAACGCAGACGCTCCGGCAACATCGGCCCGGGTGGACTGGTGGCCATGCTCACCGATGAACTCGTTGCCACCCGCAAGCGCGAACGCCGGATGACCATTCTGGCCGGGTTCGCGATCCTCGCCGCGGTCACCGGCCTGACGCTGGCCTCCTGTACGGCGGTGTCCGCGCAGGACGACCCGGCACCGTCGACCACCCAGACCTCGGCCGCCGGCAGCCCCTCGAAGTCCAAGAAGCCCGGCTCCGAGGACGGCGTACTGCCTGACCACACCTCTGCCTTCGACACCACCCTGCCCGGCATCGCGAAGCTCGACCCCGCACTGCGGACAGCGGTCCAGCAGGCCGAACAGGCCATGAAGGAGGACGGCATCAGGATGCAGGTCACGACGGGCTGGCGGAGCAAGAAGTACCAGCAAGAGCTGCTGGACAAGGCGATCCGCAAGTACGGCAGCCGCGAGAAGGCCCTCAAGTGGGTCTCGGATCCCGACGAGTCGCATCACGTTACCGGCCACGCGGTCGACATCGGCCCCACCGCCGCCGACGATTGGCTGATCCGCAAGGGCAACCGCTTCGGGCTCTGCCAGACACTGTCCAACGAGATGTGGCACTTCGAGCTCGTCACGACGCCGGGCGCGCCCTGCCCGAAGATGAGCTAGCGGGTCTCCTCCGGCGGATCCGCGAGTACGGCGAGGGGACGCTGGCGCCAGTGGACGTCGTGCCAGGCGTCCAGCTTCCACCCGATCTTCCGATACGTGCCGATGGACTCGAACCCGAGCGCCTGGTGCAGACCCACGCTGGCGTCGTTCGGCAGGGTCATGCCGGCGATCGCCGTACGGAAACCGCGCTCGGTCAGGCGCTCGAACAGGGTCTCGTAAAGGGCGCGCCCACCACCGGTACGGCGGCGTCCGAGCTCGAGGTAGACGCTCACTTCGCAGGACCAGCGGTACGCCGCGCGCGGTTTCATGGGACCGGCGTACGCGTATCCGACGACGCGACCGTCGTCCTCGAGCACCATCCAGGCGTGGGTCGCCTGCGCGCTCGCGATCCGCTCGGCCATCTCCGCGACGGTCGGCGGGTCGATCTCGAAGGTGATCGCGGTGTCGGTGACATACGGCGTGTAGATCGCCGCGCAAGCCTCGGCATCCGACTCCGAGGCGTCTCTGATCTTTGGCATGTCACGATAGTAGCCATAAGTGGCGCTATAGTGGCAAGCGTGATTGATGAGCTCTCCGCCTCACTGGCCGCGACGGTGCAGGCTGCCCGGGTCGCGCAGGACCTGTCCGTGAACGCGCTCGCCGAGCGCTCCGGAGTGTCCCGCGCGATGATCGGCAAGATCGAACGCGGCGAGGCGCAGCCGACCGCGGTGCTGCTCGGCCGGCTCTCCGGCGCCCTCGGCATGACGCTGTCCGAACTGGTCACCCGGGCCGAGAACACTGGCGAGCTCCTCCGGCGGGCCGGCGACCAGCCGATCTGGACCGACCCGGTCACCGGGTACCAGCGGCGGGCCGTCTCACCGGTCACCGACGGCCCGCTCGAGCTGGTCGAGGTCGAGCTGCCACCGGGCGCCTCGGTCTCGTACCCCGCCGACGCGTACATCTTCAAGTACCAGCAGCTCTGGATCCTCGATGGACAGCTCCGCTTCCACGAGGGTCCGGTCGTCCACGACCTGCACACCGGCGACTGCCTCCAACTCGGGCCACCATCGGCGACCACGTTCCACAACCCGGGGACGAGTTCGTGCCGCTATTTGGTGGCGTTGGTCAAGGGCCGTTCCTGAGGTACGCCGAACCAGCGGGCCAGCGCCGTACGCAAGCCCTCCTGTTCGACGACACCATCGTGGTCCGCGGCCCAGGCGACGTACCCGTCGGGCCTGATCAGCATGGCGATCGGCGACTCCCCGCTCCCGGTGACGACCTCGACCCGATCCGTGCCGACCGCCGCGGCGAACGAGCCGTCCGCGGTGAGGTCGACGAGCAGTGGACGGCCGGTGCGCATCAGCTCGGCCAGCCGGACCGAGCCGATCATGAGATCCGGCGCCCAGCGGCCGATCAGTGGATGCGGACCGTCGTGGTAGCGGATGTCCGCGCCGGAGATCAGGTCCGCGATCCGCTGCACGTTCTGCGGATCGGTCAGCAGCTCGCCGAACAGCTCGCGCAACCTGGTCACATCGTTGCCCGGGGCAATCAGTGCGGACTGCGCCTGCGTCTGCATCACCACCCGCTGACCGACCGGGCGACGCTCCGACTCGTAACTGTCGAGCAGTCCGTCAGGCGCCCAGCCCTGCAGCTCGGCGGCGAGCTTCCAGCCCAGGTTGACCGCGTCCTGCAGGCCGAGGTTGAGACCAGGCCCGCCCATCGCCGAGTGGACGTGGGCGGCATCTCCGACGAGCAACACCCGTCCCGCCCGGAAACGGTCGGCCAGCCGGCTGTTCCCACCGGTCAGCCGGCGCAGCAGGAACGGCCCGTCACCTTCGGGCGGAGTCAGCGGCAGATGCACACCGAGGACGCGATCCACGCTCTCCTGCAGCTCGTCGAACGTCATCGGGCCGTCGGGCGGAACATCCCACTCACCGGTGCTGACGACCGGCGGCCGTCCGGGCAGTTGCCCATACACGAACAGGCCGCGCTCCGTCCGGTGATGCATCAGGCCGGGGATCACGCCGTACCCGGGGACGGACAGGGCACCGGTGGCAGGGTCGATGTACTCCACGGGTGCGAACGCGTTCGCCGTCCGGGACACCATGGCGTCATTGGTGACGCCGGGGAAGTCGATTCCGGCGAGTTTGCGGGTGAGGCTGCGGCCTCCGTCCGCGCCGACGAGGTAGCGGGCTCGCAGCTGGTACGGGCCGTCCGAGCCGGCGATTTCGACGGTGACGGAGTCGGCGTCCTGGGAGAACCCGATGAGCTCGTGGCCGCGGCGGACCTCGGCGCCGAGCTCGAGCGCCCGTTCCTGGAGCACCTCCTCGATCCGGCGCTGCGGCACCGGCAGCA
Organism: Kribbella sp. NPDC026596; assembly: GCF_040638415.1. Lineage (NCBI taxonomy): Bacteria > Bacillati > Actinomycetota > Actinomycetes > Propionibacteriales > Kribbellaceae > Kribbella > Kribbella sp. NPDC026596. Next base: position 178,411 of record NZ_JBEZYF010000010.1, read on the forward strand.
TGTAGACGGGGTTCTGCTCGATCGACGTGAGGTCGAGCGGGAACGCGCCGAACATGTATCCAGGCTGTGGCTCGGGCGGTCCGGGCCGGCCACTGAGGCGCTCGTACAGGCCGCGACGGTCGAGCATCCGGACGACCTGGCCGACCAGGCCGTTGGCCCGCGGCACCTCGCTGCGTTCGGGTAGCTGCTCCAGCACGATCGGCTGGACTCCGGCCAGCCTCAGTTCACAAGCGAGCATGAGGCCGTTCGGTCCGGCTCCGGCGATGACGACATCGGCATCCATGGCATGTGTCCTTCCAGCGAAATTGGGCGTGACTGATCACCCCGGCGGCGCCGGGGATGTGGTTGAGGTGTGGGTTCTAGTCGGGTACCGGCAGACCTGCGGCGACCAGGTCGAGGGCCTCCCCGAGCAGCTCCGTCATCGGTCGCGGCGGATCGGCACGCAGCCACTCGGCCGACGCCGCTGACCTGGCAGCGCCGACGACATCGGCGACCAGGCGGGGATAGAGCCCGTGCGTACCGGTCCGGTCCGCGATCGCGGCGGCGAACTCCTCACCCGCCGCCGCGTAGGCCCGCGCCATCTCCCCCTGCAACGACGGCTCGGTCACCATCAGCCGGATCCCGGCGAGCCACTGCTCGTCCGGCGGCAGCTCCGCACCGTGGCCGTTCGCGCCGAGGGCGAACTGCGACTCGATCGACGCCCGGATCGCGGTCCACAACGGCTCGTCGGCCGGCCGTGCGCGCAACTCGGCGGCGATCAGCAGGCTGCGGTCGACCTCCCGGGCGGCGATCGCCTCGGCCTTGCTGTTGAAGTAGTTCCGGAACGTGCGCAGCGAGACGCCGGCCTCGGCCGCGATGTCCTCGATCCGCACGTTCGCCAGGCCCCGCTCGACCGTGAGCCGGACCGCCGCCCAGCTCAGGGCGATCCGCGTCTCCTGCTTCTTCCGCTCCCGCAGTCCTTCGGCCATGTCCACGACCGTACCAAACTTTGCCGTTTAGGCAAAGATGCCTTTTAGGCAATTTTCGGATCCAGCGACATTCCGGGGTCCGTCATGGTTGGGTTGCCCCTATGGCGGTATTGATGCCGCGCCTCCGGCGCGGCGGGTCATGGGGCTTGAGCTCCCGGCCTTCCCTCGTCGCTGCAGTCGCTTCGCTCCCTCCGCTCCTCAGTCC
>NZ_JBEZYF010000011.1:0-173918 GCF_040638415.1 Kribbella sp. NPDC026596
TAATACAACCGTTCAAGATTTCCGCGGGGGCCCCCCCCCCCCGCCGGGGGGGGGGCGGGGGGGGCCGGTTCACCCCCGGTGTCCCCCCCCCTCCACTGCCGGGGGGCCGGGCGGCGCGGCCCCCGCCCCCTCTGTTGTTCGTGCCTCCGGGGTTCGAAACCGGGCTTTAACCTGCGGTTTCTTCAGTCCGGGAGACTGGCGGAGGATAGCGCGCAGAATGAGACACGTGGCGTGCCCGAGAACCTGACGCCGGGAGAGGTGGGCGAACCATGGCGAAAGGCGAGATCCCCGACGCCACGGAAGGTGGCTACCCAAACCCGGGATGGCCGCCAACGGTGGCGGAGGAGGCTGGCCGTGCGTTGGCCGACTGGATCGCTGAGCATTACGACAGGTCGTCGGGCAGCGTGTGGGTTCTGAAGGACCGCACGACGGTGGTGGTCCACTGGAGGGGCACTGTCCCGGTGGGGTTGCGGAGCCTGGCGGCTCGCCAGCCAGTTCCAGTGGCCTTCAAGCCGGCACCCTATTCGCTCGACGAGCTGAATGCAGCGATCGATGCTGTGATCGCCAACAACCCCGGCATCGTGTCCGCGATCGGAAGCGAGCCAGACCGTTCAGCCATCAGCGTCGCGTTGTTCTCCACCGCGCCGCCGGACGCCTTTGCCCAACTCAAGGCCCGGGCAGGAACCAGCATCCCCATCGTCTTCCGCGGCCTCATCGACCCCATACCCCTCGGCGGGCGTTGACGCGTTCGGCGCCAGAGCCAGCCCATGCGCCCGTCCCAGTGGGCCAGGATGTGCAGACCTTTCCAGAGTCCCGGCGAGGACGGCGAACCGGTCCATGAACTGGCCGCTCATCGCGCTACACGGGTGGCATATCGCGAGCGCACCGCCACGCGAAGCACGTGACATCGCCGCCGTTTGGCCGCCTGAGATCCATGGCCGCCGGTAGCAATCTAGAACGCACTGATTTGCCGCAAATAGTGAAGGCGTGGACCTGCTGGTACGACGACCGTCTCTCCCAGACCCTCCGCCCGTTCGTTCGCGTGCCGGTGGTGGACCGCGGTCTTCGACGATGGCATGCCCAGCGAAGAGCATGATGGCTGCATGCCCGATTTCATGTGGCTCCCGGCCAATCAAGCATCGACAGAGGACGTCGAGGCGGTCTTCGCCACGGGCGGAGCCCACAAGTGCCGTTGCCAAGCGCTGAAGGTGCCCGGCTGGATCTGGCGGGACACGACCCAGGAGCAGAGGGATGCCGCGCTGCTGGAGCAGACCGCCTGCGGTACCACCACCGGACCGACGTCGGGGCTGATCGGGTACGTCGACGGCGAGGCGGCCGGCTGGGTCGCGGTCGAGCCGCGGGAGAACTACCCGAGGCTGTGGAGCCGGAAGCAGGCGTGGATGCGGATGGACCCCGAGCTTGAGGGCGTCTGGTCAGTCACGTGCTTCGTCGTGCGCAAGGGCCGGCGTCAGTCGGGGCTGACCTACGAGCTCGCCGCCGCCACCGTTGAGTACGGCGAGCAGGTCGGCGCCCGCGTCCTGGAGGGGTACCCGATCGAGCCGCCGCCGGGCAAGACCGTGATCTGGGACGAGGCGTCGGTCGGGCTGGTGCAGGTCTTCCTCGAGGCTGGTTACGAGGTAGTGGCTTCGCCCACCCTGCGGCGGCGTGTGGTGCGGCGACGACTGGGCAACCATTCATGACCCTCGCCAGACCGGCCCGACGAAGGGACCATGTCGCTCGGACGTGCCGCAGATGGCCTACCCGGACGAGGAACTGCACCTGGTGATGGACAACTACGCCGCACACAAGCGACCCGAGATCCGCGCCTGGCTGGCCGCGAACCCCCGGATCCAGGTGCACTTCACTCCTACCTCCGGATCGTGGCTCAACCTCGTCGAGGTCTGGTTCGGGATCATCGAGAAACAGGCCATCCGCCGCGGCACGTTCGGCTCGCGCAAGGACCTCAACGCCAAGATCCGCGCCTTCATCGACGGCTGGAACGACCGCTGCCACCCCTTCGTCTGGACCAAGACCGCCGACCAGAGCCTCAAGAAGGCCAACCGTCCGCAGACTTCAGAAACGCACCACTAGAACCCGAACACCTGGAGACGTTTTACCAGCGGATGATGAAGGACGGCAGTAAACCCGCGACGGCTCACCAGGTTCACCGAACCGCGAGAGTTGCACTGGGGGAGGCATTGCGGCGCGGACATGTGAAGCGCAATGTCGCCAAGATCGCGAAGGGTCCGCGCCTGAGCGACGAGGAAATTGAGCCGTACTCGATCGAGGATGCACAGCGGATCATGACCGAAGCCGAAAAGGACCGGAACAGTGCCCGGTGGGCTGTTGCGCTGTCGCTTGGCTTGCGCCAGGGCGAGGCCCTGGCGCTCCGATGGTCTGACGTTGACCTCGACGCCAAACAACTGCGAGTGAAGTGGACGGCTCTACGGCCGATCTACGACCACGGATGCGGTGGAAAGTGCGGACGCACGCCCGGCTTCTGTCCGCAGAAAGTCCGGGTCAATTCGTTCATCGGCGAGACCAAGAGCCGCGCTGGCAAACGCGTCATCGGTCTGCCTGACCAGCTCGTCGCGCTGCTCCGGAAGCACAAGGCATTACAGGCCGCAGAACGACGGCGGCGCCAACTCTGGACCGAAGGTGATTGGGTGTTCGCCGGGACAACCGGTGAGCCGCTGAACCCGAACACCGACCATCACGAGTGGAAGGCACTGCTACGGCGAGCTGGGGTCCGCGAGTCGCGACTACATGACGCCCGGCACACCGCCGCGACGATGCTGCTGGCTCTGGCTGTACCGGAGCGGGCCGCGATGGGGGTGATGGGCTGGTCTTCGACCGCCATGGCCGCCCGGTACCAGCACATGACTGACCCGATCCGGCGAGACATCGCAGAGCGGCTCGGAGGGCTGCTCTGGGCGTCGGGAGATGATTCGTCAGGCGACGTCGCGTCAGCGGTTCGGGCGCCGGCGTAGGAACAACTGAGATCAACCGGCTGCGGGCGGCTCCCAGACCTGGGAGCCGCCCGCTTCGTGTTCGATCCCTCCCATGCCGCAAACCTTGATCCTGCCGGGGTGAGACCAGTTCAGCGGTCCTCACTGAGACGCTGCGTCCCCCGGTTTGGGGATGCGCCACTCAATTCGCACCTGCTCTTCAAGGGGGAGCGAGGGGCCGAAGACATAGATGCGGCGGATTAGGTAGAGAAGCGCCAGCCGGAATGCCTCTGGCGCCGTGTCTTCGAGCCTCGCTCGGCTCAGCTTGGTCACTTGACGGACGATGCGTGGGTCGGCTTCAAGAGGCCCGAGCTCAGCCACGATCTCTGGGTCGAGCTCGTCGTCCTCGCGCATCGCCAGGATCGAACGGTCCAGCAGGTCGGGTTCGGCCTCGATGCGCTCGAGAATGCTCGCAATGACGTAGCTGTCGGCATCGTCCACTGCGATGTTCGCGTGCTCCACATTGTCAGAGCAGCTCGAACAACCCTCACACTCGCCGGGGTCGATTAGGTCCTCCGCCCCCTCATCCGCTTGTCGAGTGGAGATGAAGCAGGAGATCACCCACATGGTCTCGGACTGACTCAGCTCCAGATCCTCGGCAGTCGATAGGTCGAAGTCGCCTTGCCGATCTTTGGAGCTGCCGCCTGTTTCGTCCTCCAGTTGCGGAATCTCCGAGCGCATTAGGGACTCCAGGCTGACGAGGTAGGGCTCCCACTCGTGGGCGCTCAGCAGCAGGGTTGCGATCGACTCTCCCGGACGTTTCCAGAAGATGAGGTCCTCGTCGTAGCCATTGGTGAAGTGCAGAACGTGGTCCGCAACATCGAAGTCGACTCCGGACATCTCACCCAGGTGGGTGAGGACGGCCTGTCGGCCCCGATAGCGGCCAACGTAGCGGCGGGCCTGCGCGACAAAAGACTCCATGGTCGTGTCATCCAGCACCGCGTTGGGGCTGACTCCGATGACTCGCGGCGGATTTAGGGAACCGGCTCGGCGGAGCTGTTGGGTGGCATTCGCCCAGCACAGTCGTCTGTTGTCCGCGTCGTACACCACGCAATAGACAGGGATGTTTCCGTTCGCCCATGTGTCGCCGTGCTCGCCGACGGGCACGGCGTATCCGTTGGCTCGGCGCCATCGGTTCCCGCCCTTGACCTGAATCTTGATTACATCGCTCGTCACGTCGCCCTTGTCGGTGAAGGTGACGTAGAGGTCCTCGCCGAAGTCGTTCTGTCCGGATATCTCTTGGACGATGTGGTCGTGCTCTTCAAGGAGGGTGCGCAGTGCGTTTACGGCAGCCTGTCCTACGCGCCGGCCCTTCGCGATCTTCGGCATGCCGTCCTCTCCGGAGAGTCTTCGCCTGCCCGAGCGCACCCGAGGGCATCACGTCCGCACAATCTTGCCCTACGCGGCCGACCCAGGCGCGACAGCGGGCGCAGTCTGCGCCAGCTCCCGGTGTGGAGGAACTGAGACCAAAACTGAGACCAGACGACTCCGGGGCGGCTCCCAGATGTGGGAGCCGCCCCGGCTGTTGTCTGTCCTCCGAGAATCTGAAATCGTGCTCTGACCTGCGGTTTCTTCACTCTGGGGAAGCTGGCGGAGGATACGAGATTCGAACTCGTGAGGGGTTGCCCCCAACACGCTTTCCAAGCGTGCGCCCTAGGCCTCTAGGCGAATCCTCCAAGCGGAGAGGATACGCGAGGGGGCGGAGGAAGGTGAAATCGGGCTGCTGGTCGCACACCTGCTCATCTAGGGTCGGCCGCATGCAAGGTGCACCGGATCCGAATGTCGTACACCCGATGCCCGCTGCCGAGCGCGTGGTGTTGCTGAAAGCGGTGGTGACGTCGCCGCTGATCGAAGTGGGCGACTAATCGTACTACGACGACCCTCGGGACCCGACTGCGTTCGAGACGAGCAACGTGCTCTACCACTACGGTCCGGAGCGCCTGCGCATCGGGAAGTACTGCGCACTTGGCGAAGGCACCACGTTCATCATGAACGGCGCCAACCACCGGATGGACGGTCCGTCGACGTTCCCGTTCCCGATCATGGGCGGCGCATGGGCCGAGCACTTCGATCTGATCACCGGACTGCCGGGCCGCGGCGACACCGTCGTCGGGAACGATGTGTGGTTCGGCTACCGCACCCTGGTGATGCCCGGAGTGACCATCGGGGACGGCGCGATCATCGCGTCCGGTGCGGTCGTGGTCGACGACATACCGCCGTACGGGATCGTCGGTGGGAACCCGGCCAAGCTGATCCGCCGCCGGTTCGCCGATGCGGACGTTGACCGCCTGCTGAAGGCAGCGTGGTGGGACTGGCCGGTGGAGCGGATCACCGCCAACGTACGAGCGCTCATGGCCGGCCGAATCGAGGATCTGGAGAAATGAGTCTCGTATTGCGCCCCATCGAGCCCGATGACGTGGATGCGCTGCAGGAGCTGATCGAGTCCGATCCCGGGTACACAGAGCGGATCACCGGCTACCCACCTGGCCCCGCGGACGCGCAGAGCCTGCTGATGATGCGCCCGGAGAGCCTGCCGGAGGAGGCGAAGGTCGTCCTGGGTGCGTTTGTGGACAACCGGTTGGTTGCGGTCGTCGACCTGCTCCGCGGCTATCCGAACGACCACACCGGCTTCATCGGCCTCCTCCAGGTCCACTGGAACCACCAGGGCAGCGGCCACGGCAGAGCGACGTACGAAGAGGTCCAGCGGTACGTCGAGACCTCGTGGCCCGAGGTACGGACGCTGCGACTGGCCATCGTGGACACGAACGCGCAGATCGCGGCCAAGTTCTGGCTCCGGCAGGGGTTCACGCCGACCGGCGAGGAGCGCCCGTACCGCTACGCCAAGCTGGAGTCCACCGCCCGCCTCTACAACAAGCTGCTCACCTGGGCACATCCCGCCCTGGAGGTACGCCAGTCGCCCGTGGCAGGCCAGGGCCTCTTCGCGACGCGGTCCATCGCGAGGGGCGAGGTGGTCGGCCAGCTGTCCGGCCGCCGAGTCAGCACGGCCGAACTCCGGGAGCTCCTGAAGCACCCACCCGTCGACACGATCACGATCGACGACGACGAACACCTTGTGTTGAGCAACGACCCCCGGCCCCGTAATTGCTTACGGCAACCACAGCTGCGACCCAGCCATGTGGTGGATCGACGCCGTCACCCTCGAGGCCCGCCGGGACATCCAGGCGGGCGACGAGGTGACGAGCGACTATGGGACGTCGACCGGCGTGGAGTTCGAGATGAGCTGCACCTGTGGCTCACCACTGTGCCGAGGGGTCGTCACGGGTGAGGACTGGAAGCGCCCGGAGCTCCAGAGCCGGTACGGCGACCACTGGATCCCAACGCTGTTACGCAAGCAGCGTGGGGGCTAGAGCTCTCCACTGTTCGATCGGCTGCGGGCCAGTGACGCCAGTGATCACGTTGACGGCGACATGGTCGGCTCCCGCGTCCAGATGCTCGGTCAGCTTGGCCTTGATGTCGGCCGGCGTGCCCCATGCGGCCAGTGCGTCGACCATGTGATCCGGGAGCTCAGCCAGGTCCTCCTCAGTGAACCCTTGCCGCTTGAGCGAGGCGGCGTACCCAGGGATCCGCGGGAAGAAGCTGATGGTGTCCCGTGCGATCGCCCGGGCCCGGTCCGCGTCCGACTCCAGTACGACGAGGTGGCTGACCGCGAGGAGCTTGTCCGGCCCGAGGACCTTGCGTGCCTCAGCGGAGTACGCCGCACTGACCAGGAACGGATATGCGCCGGCGGACCGGTCGCGGGCCAGCTCCAGCATCCGCGGACCGAGCGCTGCGAGCACCCGACGGTCCACTGGTACGTCGACCTCGTCCAGGTACGCGTTGAGCGTGGCGAGCGGCTTGGCCCCGTGCGCTCCACCGAGTCCGACGGTGAACCGCCCCGGTGCGGACGCTTCCATCGCGGCGTACGTCGTACTGACGTCGGCCGCACTGTATTTGACGACAGCGAGGATGCCGCTGACGAACTTGATCGAGTTGGTCGCGCCGATGAGGTCGACGATGGTCTGGAGTCCCGGCAGCGGACCGCCGGACAGCCAGATCGTGGGGTATCCGAGCTCTTCGGCCGCCTGAGCGGCCTCCAAGGAGTGCGGGCTGCTGTCAAGACCGGTAGCAATCCCGAACGTGCCAAATTGGTGATCCGTCACCCATCCAGAGTAGGCCGATTCGGGTTGACCACGACGATCCCGTACACTCATGGCTGGTTCCCCGCGTGGCGGTATCTCGCCCAACTCCCCCAGGGCCGGAAGGCAGCAAGGGTAAGTGAGCTCTTCCGGGTGCGCGGGGAATCCTCATGTCCGGGCTGTCTAGGCTTGGTGGGGTCTGTCCCCATCACCCTGAGGAGCCCGATGAGCGCCGAGCGCCGCTATCTGCAGGAACTGATCATTGCCGAGCTCGGTGTGACCGCGTCGTTCGACCCGGACACAGAGATCGAGCGCCGGGTCGAGTTCCTGGCCGATCAGCTCCGGCGTACGGGCGCGACGTCGTACGTGCTCGGTATCAGTGGCGGGGTCGACTCCGGTACTGCGGGACGCCTCTGCCAGCTCGCGGTCGAGCGGGTCCGGTCCGAGGGCGGTGAGGCGACGTTCATCGCGATGCGGCTCCCGTACGGCGTGCAGGCGGACGAGGCGGACGCGCAGCGGTCGCTGGAGTTCATCAAGCCCGACGAGACGCTCGTGGTCGACGTGAAGCCGGCCACGGACGCCATGGTCGAGTCTGTGCGCCACGCTGGCCTGGGCGAGCGTGAGGACTTTCACACCGGCAACATCAAGGCGCGGCAGCGGATGATCGCGCAGTACGTCGTCGCTGGGGCGCGCAGCGGCCTGGTCGTCGGCACGGACCACGCCGCCGAGGCCGTGATGGGCTTCTTCACCAAGTACGGCGATGGTGCCTGCGACCTCACGCCCCTGTCGGGCCTGACCAAGCGCCGCGTCCGCGAGGTCGGCGCCCGCCTCGGTGCGTCGCCCGAGATGACGGGCAAGATCCCCACCGCCGACCTGGAGACGAACAACCCGGGCGTGCCGGATGAGGCCGTCCTGGGAGTCACGTACGACGAGATCGACGACTTCCTCGAGGGCCGCGAGGTCGATGAGAAGGCCGCGGCCACGATCATCGCCACCCACCGCCGGACTGCTCACAAACGAGCCGTTCCGCTGGCGGTCTGACTTCCTACCGGCAGCTCAGGACGAGTGAGTGAGCTGCCGGACGCGGTTGGCGAGGCGGGCCAGGCGGATGGTGGCGACGTTGCGGTAGGCGGGGCGCAGGACGGTTGCCAAGGGCCCGGACTGCTCGAACGTGTGCGTGACCTGGCTGTCCGGCGAGATGGTCCAGGTGCCGACCTCACGGAACCCTGGCACCTGCCACGTGATCTCGATCCGGTCCGGCTCGACCACCGTGTACTGCAGCTCGCCCGCGAACCCCGGCCGCACCCGCAGCGCGTACCGCGTGCCGAGATCCGCCTCGACCGGCCCGTCGATGGCCAGGAACGCCTCGTTCCACTCCGGCAGCGCGAGCGCGTCCAGCAGGATGTGGCGGATCGCGGTCGGGTGGGCGGGAATGGTGTCGGTGGCTTGCTCCATGACTATCTCTCCTGGGCGAAGTGGTGGTCGTGCTCGGGGTCCCGCCGGCGAGCCAGGGCAGCCCCGGCGGGGAACGCGTCGGCGACGGCGCGCAGCGTGGTGATGGTCTCGTCGAGCGCATGGCCGGCGACCAGGTCATGCATGGTCCGGTGCAGCCGGTTCTCCGCGGTGACGATGCGCCGGTGCAGCGCCCGGCCCTTCGTGGTCAGGCTCAGCGCGAGGTAGCGCCGGTCGACCGCGTCGATGCCGCGCTTCACCAGCCCCTGCGCGACCAGGCGATCGACGAGACGGCTCGGACTGTTGCCGGTCTCGCAGACCAGCAGACCGCCGAGCGCGTTGAGCGTCAGCGGTCCGTGATCACGCAGCACCCGGAGGACTTCGGCCTGGGACGGCGTGATTCCGAGCGGACGCAGCTCGGCGGCGAGCAGGCGGTTGCCCTCGCGCTGGATCGCCAGCACGAGATACCGCAGCTCCTCGACCACCTTCATACCCGAAATATTACACGACACGTATGTCATGTCATCTATCGGTTTCGATGTCTTCTCGTTGTGCATTCGTGCCGGAAGAGTGCCTGAATAGTGCCGGAGAAAGTCCGGCGAGGGTCATGGTCAAGGTGACATCGCGACTGGCACAGTGTGTGCATGAAGGGTCTGATGCAGAGCTACCAGCTGTCCCTCGACACCATCTTTCTCCGGGCCGAGCAGTTCTACCCGGACAAGACCGTCCACACCGGCGGCCCGGCGCCGACGACCGTGACGTACGGCGAGTGGGCCGCGCGGACCAGACGCCTGGGAGGTGTCCTGGACGCGCTCGGGATCAGTCCGGACGGCCGAGTCGCCACCTTCGCGTGGAACTCGGGCCGTCACCTCGAGCTGTACTTCGCCGCCCCGTGCACCGGCCGGGTCCTGCACACGCTCAACATCCGGCTCTTCCCCGACCAGGTCGTCTACATCGCGAACCATGCCGAAGACGAGGTCGTGTTCGTCGACAAGTCGCTCCTCGGGCTGTTCCTACCGCTCCTCGAGCGGCTGCCGTTGGTCCGTCATGTCGTCGTGATGGACGACCTGCCACCGGGTGCGCCCAGCGCGGAGGTGCCGGACGATCCACGGTTCCACGACTACGAGGAGCTGCTCGCCGCGGCCGAGCCGGTCGAGTTCCACGTTGACGACGAGAACCAGGCCGCCGCGATGTGCTACACGAGCGGTACGACGGGCAATCCCAAGGGCGTCGTGTATTCGCATCGATCCACCTGGCTGCACTCGATCGGCGTACTGACGAACGCGGGGATCGGGCTGGCCGAGACGGACACCGTCATGCCGGTCGTGCCGATGTTCCACGCGAACGCTTGGGGTCTGGCACATGCCGCCCCGATGGCCGGCGCCTCGCTGGTGTTCCCCGGGCCGGACATGAGTCCGCAGGGGATTCTCAAGCTGCTGCAGGAGCAGGAGGTCACGCTGTCGGCCGGTGTGCCGACGATCTGGCAGGGGCTGTTGCCGTTGCTGGACGGCGTCGAGCTGCCCAAGCTCCGACGGATCCCATGCGGTGGCTCCGCCGTACCGCTGGCGCTGTCGGAGGCGTTCCGGGCGAAGCTCGGCCGGCCGATCCTGCAGGCGTGGGGCATGACGGAGACCAGCCCGGTGGCGACCGCGTCGCACGTCCCAGCTCGGTACGAGGAGCTCCCCGAGGACGAGCAGGCCCGGCTGCGTGCGCGGCAGGGGCTCCCGCTTCCTGGTGTCGAGGTGCGGATCGTCGAGCCCGGGTCGATCTCACCGCTGCCCTGGAACGACGAGGCCACCGGTGAGCTGCAGGTCCGCGGCCCATGGATCGCCGCCGAGTACTACCGCCCCGACGAGGGTGTCCAGCTCAGCACCGAGGACGGCTGGATGAAGACCGGCGACGTTGCCGCGATCGACCAGTTCGGCTCGGTCCGGCTGGTCGACCGCACCAAGGACCTGGTCAAGTCCGGCGGCGAATGGATCAGCTCGGTAGAGCTCGAGAACCTCCTGATGGCCCACCCCGCCGTCAAGGAGGCCGCCGTCATCGGCGTACCTCACCCCAAGTGGGACGAACGCCCCCTCGCCTGCATCGTCATCCAAGAAGGCGAATCCGTGACAGGCGAGGAGATCCTCGACTACCTCCGCCCCCAGGTCGCCAAGTGGTGGCTCCCCGACGCCGTCGAATTCATCGAAGAAGTCCCCAAGACCTCAGTAGGCAAGTTCTCCAAGAAAGACCTCCGAACCCGCTTCGCCAACTACCACCTGGAGTAAAGCCTCCGCGCAGTGCCTCCACTTGTAGCCTGAGGCAGCCACATAACCTCATGTCTGTTGCCTCAGGCCCACAACCTCCGTGACAGGACCGCGTGCAGTTGTCCGACGACAGCCTGCAGGAACAGCTCAGGCTGCTCGGACATCCGGAGACCGAGAAGATCGCCGTCGGGATGCAAGGCGCCTGCCGTATCACACTCCGCTGATGTTGGAGCTCCACCGTTCTGGTCCGTTCTGGGCGACGATCGAGGCTGAGCTCCCGGGAGTCCCACCGCACACCGTGGCTCCCTCCTTCGGATCACCGGACTGGGTTCAAACGCGCGATTGCGTCGTCGAAGTCCTAGGCGACCTGACCCAGGTCGTCGCGCTACTCATCTGATTGGACGACCCAGCGCACAGCCGCACATCCCGTAGCCGGTCGACGCCAAGTGATGTCGTCATCGGTGGGGTCCGCGCCCTTGACTTGGTTCTGGGCGGCGTTCTTACCATGGGCGTAGTACGAAAAGACCCGGTTACGGGTCTCACCTTTGGCAGTCGGGGACGGGGCAGGACCACCGGAGGTCCATTCGTCCTGGGGACCTGGTGGGGGAAAACGCCGGTCCCGTGCTTGAGGGGGCAGTCCAGCATGAAAGAACTGGACGCATCGCAGAAACAATCATCCAACAGCGGTTTCACTGCATCCCGCTCATCATTAGCCCGGCTGGCAGGTCCCTTGGCCTTCGCAGCGGGCCTGTTGATGGTCGTGGTCGAGGTGGTGATCTTCCCGATCGTCGATCGCGACGATCGCGTGGGTACGTCGACGAACTCTGTATACCGGGTCAGCGGTGTCGTGTACTTCGTGGCTTTCTGCCTGCTGTTGCTCGCCGTGGTCGCGGCGTACGCATGGGAGGCGCAGGAGGCGGGCCGGTTCGGCGTCGTGGGCGTGATCGCCGCGATCGTGGGCATTATGTTCCTCGGCGGTGATCTGTGGTTCGAGACGTTCTACGTCACCTACCTCGCCGACACCGCACCGGAGGTTCTCGACGCTGATCCGGCGGGTCTGCTCGTGATCGGTGCCGTGTCGAGCTATCTGCTGTTCGCAATCGGTTGGGCACTGTTCGGCATCGCGAGCCTGCGAGCCGGGGTGTTCCCACGTGCCATCTGCGTCGCCATCGTGATCGGCGGCCTGATCGGATTCCAGGCGCTGCTGCCGCCATTCGGCATCCCGCTCGGGCTGGCGATGATCTGGTTGGGCGTCTGGATGATCAGAACGCCCGTACCGGCGAGCGTCACGGAGGCAGTCTCATGACCACGACCGGACCCGTCACGAGCCCTACCGCACCGGTACGCCGTTCCTGGAGCGGCTGGCGCACGTTCTTCGTGATTATCGGCAGCTTGCTCATCCTGGCCGGCGGCGCTTCGCTCATTGGCGGCGTGGTCGGGCTCTGGACCCACGCTCAGCGCGACGCTGACGGCTACCACACCGCCGGCCCCGAACGCCTCACCAGTGACGCCTTCGTCTTGACCGCGCCGTCCATGGATGTCGGCATCACCGGTCCCGACGCGGTCGCCGCCGGGGACCTACTCGGCGACGTACGTATCACGGTCACCTCGACGAAGGACACACCGGTGTTCGTCGGCATCGGCCCCGCCGACGACGTCGCCAGGTATCTCGACGGCGTCCGCCGCAGCGAGGTCGCGGACTTCGACGCCGACCCGTTCACGGTCAGCTACGTGCAACATCCGGGCGGCCAACCCACCGCGGATCCCACCACGCAAGACTTCTGGGCCGCGTCCGACAGCGGAACCGGAACCCGCACCCTCACCTGGAACGTTGCTGACGGCAACTGGTCGATCGTTGTCATGAACGCCGACCGATCGGCGGGAGTCGACGCCGACATCAGCCTCGGAGCCACGCTGCCGGTCCTCCTGCCGGCCTCCATCACCGCGGTCGTGGTGGGCGGCCTGCTGCTGCTCATCGGCATCGTGATCATCGTGGTGACGATCGCAACTCGCCCCACCGTCGGCCAGCCGGTGCAAGCCCCACCACCACCAGGCCCGGTCACGGCGCAATGACTTCGGCCCACTGGCGGCCATCCGACGCACCGACCATCGACAGCGAGTTCTCACTGACTCGATCGGCGCCACTCTGCGACCACGCGTGAGCGCGGTCGCGCACGGCCCACGAAGGTAAGGAGTCCTCAATGATGTTCTCATCGGAGAAGCGACGCAGCCGGTGGACGGTGGTCGTCGCGCTTGCGGCCGCGGCGAGTCTGGCCGCGGCACCGGCCGTCTCGGCGTCAGCCACGACGCCATCAGCGGCACCAGCAAGATCCTCGAGCGGTCATCCGCCGCCAGGAGTTCAGGCCGCGCTCGATCAGGTCGTCGCGGCCGGCGCGCCCGGTGCGATCGCGTTGGTTCGGATGGGCGATCGTACGTACCGGTTCTCCAGTGGGTACGGCAACCTCGCTCCGCTGACGCCGATCCGCGTCGGCGAGCTGTCCCGGATCGGTGGCGTCACGAAGTCGTACACGGCCACCGTGGTCCTCCAGTTGGTCGGCAAGCGAGTACTGAAGCTCAACGACACGGTCGAGAAGTGGCTCCCCGGGGTCTTCCCCAACGGCGAAGGGATCACGATCCGCCAACTGCTCAATCACACCAGCGGCATCTTCGACTACGTCCAGGACGACAGAGTCTTCGCGCCGTACCTCGGAGGAGACCTGACCCTGCCCTTCGATCCCCGCGAGGGGGTCAGAATCGCGGCCGAACACGACCCGCTCTTCGCACCGGGGACAGGTTGGTCGTACTCGAACACCAACTATCTCCTGCTCGCGATGATCGTCGAGAAGGCCACCGGTCACTCGATCGGGTCCGAGCTTCGCAGCCGTATCTTCAAACCACTCGGGCTCGATCACACGAGCTACCCGACCACGTCAGAGATCCGTGGCTCGTACATCCACGGCTACTGGACAATCTTCGGACCCGAGCCGACCGACTTCACGCCGCTCAGCCCCACCCTGCTCGGCGCTGCCGGAGCAATCCTGGCCAGCGCCGACGACGTCGCCCGCTTCTATCGGGCGCTGCTCCGCGGCCGCCTGCTGAAACCCGGCGTTCTGAAGGCCATGCAGACCATTGACCCGGTCGCCGACGAGCCTCCAGGGGCCATCGACGCGGGTATCCCCGGCGGCGGCTGGGGCTTGGGGCTGCTCCGAGAGACGTTCCCCTGCGGTGAGGCCTGGGGTCACGACTCCGAGATCCCCGGCTACACGACCGCGGCGTGGAACAGCAAGGACGGCACCCGTCAGGTCGTCGTAGTCGTCAACATGGACGGCTTCCCCCACGACCACCCGGTGCCGACAGCCATGCGCAACGTCCTCGCCAAGGCGTACTGCGGGAGCTAGAAACCGTCCCACCTCAACCACCCGCATCCATCCGGGATGCGGGTAGTTGCTCGACCGCTCAGACCTGGTCGGTGGGCATGATCCACAGCTCGCCGACGGCGGTGTGGCGTGGTCGGGTGACCATGTAGACGACGCCGTCGGCGATGTCCTCGGGAGCGAGAACCTCGGTCTGGTCGTAGAACGGGTCGATCAGCTGATCGCGTACGTCGGGCCTGTTGTGCGACCCCAGTTCGGTGTTCACCCCACCGGGCTCCAGGACACCGACGCGCACGTGGCGCCGGGTGACTTCCTGGCGCAGCGCCTATGTGAATCCGTTGACCCCGAACTTGGTCAGGCTGTACACACCGTAGCCGTTCCAGGCGACGCGGCCGGCGATCGAGCTGATGTTGACGATGTCTGCGACTCGCCGCGGACCCTCCTCGGCGGCCTGCAGCAGATGCGGCAGAGCGATGCGAGTTGTGTAGAGCAGTCCGTTGACGTTGACGGCGAGCATGCGTTCCCAGTCATCGGTGTCCGCGCCGACGACTGGGCCCAGCAGCATCAGGCCCGCGTTGTTGACCAGTGTGTCCAGCCGTCCGAATCGCTCAACGGCCTGCTGTACGGCTGCCTCCGCTTGGGCCTGTTCTGTGATGTCGGCTTCCACGACCAGCGCGCTACCGCCGGCCTTCTCGATCTCGTCTGCGAGATCTACCAGTCGTTCCTTGCGCCGGGCCACCAACGCGACGGAGGCGCCGTGTTCGGCGAGTCGGCGGGCAGTGGCCGCGCCGATACCGCTGCTCGCGCCGGTCACAAGGGCGGCGGTGCCGGTCAGATTCGATGTCATGGGTTGTGTCTCGTTTCCTTGCTGCGGTATCCGGTCAGTCGATAGCTCAGGCGTCGTCGTGGGCGAGGTTGCTGGACAGATCGCGGTAGACAGCGGCTTGGTCGAGGAGTTCGTGGGCCTTCTTCTCGAAGGTGGCGACCGCGTCTGCGCCGGCGGCGAACCGCAGCGGCGGCTCTTGGTGGCTCGCAAGACTGACCAGCGCGTCGGCGAGTTTCGCGGGATCACCGCCCTGCTTGCCGTTCATGCTGTTCCACGCGTCCACGGTCTGCTTGGTGCGTACGGCGTAGTCGTCGATCGACGCCGCGGCGTAGCTGGTCGACTCCGGGGTCAGCAGTTCGGTGCGGAAGAAGCCAGGTTCGACGAGCATGGTGTGGATCCCGAACGGCGCGATCTCGGGCGCCAGTGACTCCATCCAGCCCTCCAGACCGAACTTGGAAGCCGCGTATGCGGTCAGGAACTCCCCGCCCGTCAGGCCGGCGGTCGATGAGATCGTGATGACCAGCCCGGAGCGCTGCGCGCGCAGAACAGGCAAGGCAGCACGGGTGACGTTGATCGGGCCGAACAGGGTGGTCTCAATCTGCGCACGGAAGTCCTCAGGGGTGATCTCCTCGAAGAAACCGGCGTAGAAGTTGCCCGCGTTGTTCACCAGTACGTCGATCCGCCCGAAGCGGCCGACGGCGACCTGGACGGCGGCCTCTGCGGCGGCAGGGTCGGTGACATCGAGGCTCACGACCTGAAGGTCGTCGTGGTCACCGAGCACGGCGCCGACGCGCTCGACATTGCGTCCGGTGGCGACGACGGCGTGTCCGGCGGCGAGAGCTGCCTTGGCGATGTCGACGCCCAGGCCGCGTCCGGCGCCGGTAATGAACCAAACCTTCTTCTCAGTCATACCAATCCACGTCCTTCTGCTGATCTGCTCCGCGCGATTCGCGGCAGCACGGTCTACAGAACCCGTCACATCGGGGCGGGAGGAGTCCCTGTCAAAGGGGCACTGAGAGGGACCCCCAGACCTGAGGACGCGCTCGTAGAGTGAAGACATGGCAGCCGGGAATGACGAACGCGACACCAGCGCCGACGTGCGCGGCCACGTCCGTACGGACATCCGGGAGTTCCTCACCACCCGGCGAGCCCGGATCAGTCCCGAGCAGGCGGGACTGCCCATCTACGGCGGGGCCCGCCGTCGTGTCTCCGGCCTGCGTCGCGAGGAGGTTGCCCTGCTGGCAGGCATCTCGACCGAGTACTACACCCGGCTCGAGCGTGGCAATGCCACAGGTATGTCCGAAGGCGTCATCGACGGCATCGCGCACGCGCTGCAGCTCGACGGGGCCGAGCGAACCCACCTCCTCGATCTGCTGCGCTCGGCCGGCACCAGCCGCCGGCCACCGCGTCGCCGGCCGACGCCACAGCGTGTCCGGCCCACAGTGCAGCGGGTCCTGGATTCGATGAGTGGCACACCGGCATTCGTCCTCAACGGACGACTCGACGTACTGACCGCCAACGCACTCGGGTATGCGCTCTTCTCGCCGGTCTACGCCGACCCCGCCAGGCCACCGAACAACGCGCGGTTCGTCTTCCTCGACCCGCACGCCTCCGACTTCTTCCGCGCCTGGGACTCAGTTGCCAACGACACCGTCGCACTTCTGCGCGCCGAGGTCGGTAGAGATCCGTACGATCGGCAACTGTCTGACCTGATCGGGGAACTGTCCACCCGCAGCGATGAGTTCCGGATCCGCTGGGCCGCGCGCAACGTCCGGGTCCACACCACCGGCATCAAGCTCCTTCACCACCCGGTCGTGGGAGACCTTGACCTGCCGTTCGAATCCTTCCCGCTAGCGAGCGACCCGAGCCAGAGCCTTCTCACCTACACCGCCGAGCCGCAATCCCCCTCACAAGACGCCCTGAATCTGCTGGCCAGCTGGGCCGCGACCAACAAGCTCGAACACCCGGCGTCGTTGTCCGACTGAGTGGACTGCGGTTAGGCGAAGTCGACGGTGAAGTGGGTTCTGAGATGGGTGAGGGTGGCGTCGACGAAGCCGGTTGGCCAGGTCTCGCCGGTGACCTCGGCGAGGGCGGTGCCGCGGCGGATGAACTCGCGGCAGATGTATTGGTTGGCCTTGATGATGTCGGCCGGCTCGCTGCCTGCCGCCGGGATCGCTTCCAGAGCGGCGCGTTGTTCGGCGGAGAGCAAGGCGTTGAGTCGCTTGGCACCACCAGTACGTCGTACGCCGCGCTCGGCGAGCATGAGCGCGATGAGTTGGTCGCGGACCGCGCCGACGCCCTGGTTCGCGACGACGCGTTCGTCGCGGCCGAGGACTGTGACGAGGTTCCCCAGGAAGTAGAAGAAGAGGTTCACCGGTCCGGCCGGCCAGTACGGTTCGCTCGGCCGACCACCCTGCTGCGCGATGTCGCCGTCCGGGAACAGGGTCCCGTCCCGGTCGAACAGCACGCGCACCCCGTCGTACTGCAATCGGTCGAAGGACTTCAGTGGATGCACGATCAGATCGACGTGCAGCCAGTCGGCCGTAATCCCTAGGCCACCGATGAGCCCCGGCAGTTTGTCCGCGAACACCGTCGGCCCCGCGAGCTCCCGCAGTACGTCGTCCCAGTGCTCCTCGAACCACCCCACGCTCTCGTCCGTCACGACGAGATGCACATCAACATCACTGAACCTGTCGGCCTCGCCCGTCCCGTAACTCCCGCTCAGGTAAACCGCGAGCACCCGCCCATCCCCAGGCAACACCTCACGAGCTCGCTCGATAACCAGTTGCTGCCGCTCATCCCCAGTAGCCACCAACCCAAGCTAAGCCGTCCCATCACCTGATCCCCACCCCCCCCGTGCCCCGCCTCAGGGTGACGCTCTGTTTGGTCTGGGTCCACAGGGTGGTGGCGACTCGGGTGGAATTGTCGGGGGGCGGCGCTAGGGTTGCGGACGTGGAAGCACCCCTTGCGTTGTACCGCCGGTATCGCCCCGACACGTTTTCCGAGGTAATCGGGCAGGACCATGTCACGGCGCCGCTGCGGAACGCGTTGAGCAACAACCGGGTGAACCACGCCTATTTGTTCTCCGGGCCGCGCGGGTGTGGAAAGACCACCAGCGCGCGGATCCTGGCGCGGGCTATCAACTGCGAGAAGGGTCCGATCGCGGAGCCGTGCGGGGTGTGCAAGTCGTGCACCGACCTGGCTCGTGGTGGTCCCGGCAGCATCGACGTGATCGAGATCGACGCGGCGTCGCACGGTGGTGTCGACGACGCGCGGGATCTGCGTGAGCGGGCGTTCTTCGCGCCGGTCGAGAGTCGCTACAAGATCTACATCATCGACGAGGCGCACATGGTGACCACGCAGGGCTTCAACGCCCTGCTGAAGCTGGTCGAGGAACCGCCGCCGCACCTCAAGTTCATCTTCGCCACCACCGAGCCCGACAAGGTGATCGGGACGATCCGCTCCCGGACCCACCACTACCCGTTCCGCCTGGTGCCGCCGAAGGTGCTCGGCGACTACATGGCTTTTCTCTGCGAGTCCGAGGGCGTGACCATCGAGTCTGCCGTGCTTCCGCTCGTCGTCCGCGCGGGTGCGGGGTCGGTGCGTGATTCGCTGAGCGTCCTCGACCAGCTGATCGGCGGCGCCGGGCCGGAAGGTGTGACGTACGAGTTGGCTGTCGCGCTGCTCGGGTTCACACCGGACTCGTTGCTCGACGCGTGTGTGGACGGGTTTGCCGCGCATGACAGCGCGGCCGTGTTCGAGACGATCGAGAAGGTCATCGAGACGGGGCAGGACCCGAAGCGGTTCGCGGAGGATCTGCTGCGGCGACTGCGGGATCTCGTGATCCTGTCCGCCGTACCGAATGCTGTTGCGTCCGGCCTGATCGAGGCGGCCGAGGATCAAGGTCAGCGGCTGCAGACCCAGGCGGCCGGGATTGGCGCCGCGGAGCTCACCCGGGCGGCCGACATCGTGGCGGCCGGCCTGCTGGAGATGCGTGGTGCGACGGCCCCGCGGCTTCAGCTCGAACTCATCTGCGCCAAGGTCCTGCTGCCGGGCGCCGACGACTCGACCAACGGCATCCAGGCGCGTCTCGATCGGATGGAACGCCGGCTGACGATCGGAGTCCCCGCCGGTACGCCGGACGCCGCGCCCGCGCAGCCGATTGGTGCGCCGGTGTCTTCGGGCGATCTCGCGGGCGGACCCGGTCAGGACGCGGCCACGAGCCGGGCTGCGGCCCGAGCAACCGCGGGTGGCACGGGCGGGGTGGCCCCCGCCGGAGCTGCTGCGGGAGCCGGAGCTGCTGAGAGCAATGCCTCGGGAGCCGACGCCGGGGCAAGCGGTGCGGCGGCCGGCGCTGACGCGGCGTCGACCGGTGGTGCTGACGCGGCGCCGACCGGTGGTGCTGCGAGTGCCGCTGGCGGAGCTTCCGGTGGCGGTGACGCGGCAGACCGTGGCGCGGGCGCTGCTGGTGGTGCGGCGGCGAGAGGTGCTGCTGGTGCCGGTACGGCGGGGAGCGGTCGCGGCCGGGGAGACGTCGCGAGTGGTGCTAGTGGCGCTTCTGGCGCTGGCTCGGCTGCTGGTGCTGGGCGTACAGGAGCTTGGGGGGATGAGTCTGCTTCGGCAGGCGCTGGGCAGGCGACGGGTGGTGGCTCGGGTGCGGTGACGGCTGGTGCGTCGGCGTCGGCGTCGGGATCGGGGACGGGTGCGGCGCCGGGAGCTGGGAGTGCGGGGGCTCTGTCTGGTGCTGGTACCGGGTCCGTGGGGCTGGCGGATGTTCGGCGGTTGTGGCCTGAGGTGCTCGAGGCGGTGAAGAGCAAGCGGCGGTTCGCGTGGATCATGCTGAGCCAGAACGCGCAGGTCATCGGGATCGATGAGCAGACGTTGACGCTGGGGTTGGTGAACGCGGGGGCTCGGGAGAGCTTCGCTCGTTCTGGCAGCGATGAGATTCTCCGGCAGGCGATGATCGACACCATCGGGTTGAACCGGCGGATCGAAGCCGTTGTCGATCCGTCGACGGACCCCGGTGGAGGTGGCGGACAGCAGGCAGGCGGTCCCCGTGCCGGCGGCCCGCAAGCCGGCAGCCCAGGCTCAGGTGGTCCAGGCTCAGCTGGTCCGGGTTCAGGTGGCTCAGGCGCAGGTGGTCCGGGCGCAGGTGGTCCGGGATCGGCCGCTCCGGGGTCCGGTGGTCCGGGTTCAGGTGGTCCGGGGTCGGCCGGTTCGGGGCCTGGTGGTTCGGGGTCGGCTGGTTTGGGCGCGGGCGGGTCTGCCGCGGGTGGTTCCGAGGCCGGCGGAGTAGGCGCGGGGCCGGGAGCCGGAGGCGCGGGGGCGGGAACCGGTGGAGCGGGTGCAGGCGGGTCCGCGGCCGGTGGTCCGGCGAGCGGCCCGAGCGCGGGCGGTCCAGGCACGGGAGCGGGTGCCGGCGGATCGAGCGCAGGGTCGAGTGCTGACGGTCCGGGCACGGGGCCGGGAGCTGGTGCGGACGCGCGGTCTGGAAGCTGGGGAGCCGGTGAGACCGCGGGTGGCGCGGCTCGGGGCTCGGGCGGGGATCAGCCGGGTGGCGGTCAATCGGCGGAGAACGCCGGTGGGACCGCGGGTGGCTCACGTGGGGCTGCGAGTGCGGGCGAGTGGGGTGACGGTGGGGGTACGGCGATTGCCTTGCAGGAGCCGCCGCCGGATCCGGAGTACGACGTACCGCCGGAGGATCCGTGGGAGGACGGGCCGGTGGGGCGGTCGGCGCCGCGGGCTGGTCGGGCCGGCGGGGCGCAGACGCCGGGAGGTCCTCAGGCGACCGGGGTGTCCGGGTCGTCGGGGGCGTCCAGGCCGACCAAGGCGTCCGATCGGCGGGAGCAGGCTGCGAGTAAGCGGCGTGCGGCCGAGGCGGCTGTTGCCGCGGAGCAGGCGCGGCGGGCGGCTGCGGCTCCCGTGGCTCCGGAGGTGCCGCTGACTCCGGAGGAGGAAGCGGACGCGATCGGCGAGGACGACATGGTCCTGGAGGAGGACTCGCGGTCGCATACGGATCTGCTGCGCGAAACCCTCGGCGCACAGATCATCACCGAAGAACCCAACTGACCCTCGCTCACTGGTCGCGATCCGGGCCGGCCCGGTCGACGCTGAGCACTCCGATGGGCACGCGAGCAGCCTCTGTGCGTCCACAGGTCTTCCACAAGGGGTGGGGATGGTTGCGGTGGGTGTCCACATCATCCACAGGGTGTGGATTGTGGTGTCCACAGGGCTGTGGACAAGCTGGGGAGACTGGTCTGTTTCTGGGCGAACGTGGGGTTGTCCGGGCGACCGGCTAGTGTTGAGGCTCGGGCTAGTCACGGAGCGGTTGGGACGAGGAGATCGCGGTGTTCGACGGTGGCGGTGCTGGGGGCTTCGACATGTCCAACCTGCTCGCGCAAGCGCAGGCGATGCAGAACCAGTTGATGGAGGCCCAGGCCGACCTGGAGAGCCAGGAGATCGAGGGCTCGGCCGGCGGTGGGCTGGTGACCGCGCTGGTGTCCGGCACGGGTGAGCTGCTCAGCCTGAACATCAAGCCGGAGGCCGTCGACCCGGACGACACCGAGACGCTGGCCGATCTGATCGTCGCCGCGGTGCGCGACGCCGCCGAGAACGCGAAGGAAGCCGCGGCCCGCGCGATGGGCCCGCTGGCCGGCGGCATCCCCGGATTCGGTTCGGAAGGCCCCGGATTCGGCGGCGGTCCCGCGGCCCCGGCCGGCTTCAGCCTGCCCGGCGCCCCGACGGTCCCGGCGGAGAGCCCCGCGGACGATGACGACGAGAGCGGCACCAGTGGTCCCGGCAGTTCCGGGTCGGTGAACAACCCTGGCATCGGGTTCACCAACCCCGGCAGTGGGACCGGGTCTCCCGGTCAGAACCCGGGCTGACGTGTACGAAGGGGCCGTTCAGGATCTCATCGACGAGCTCGGCCGGTTGCCCGGCGTCGGTCCGAAGTCCGCTCAGCGGATCGCGTTCCACCTGCTCGCCGCCGACGAGACCGACGTACGCCGGCTCGCGCATGTGCTCGTGCAGGTCAAGGAGAAGGTCAAGTTCTGCGAGATCTGCGGCAATGTCGCCGAGGAGGAGCAGTGCCGGATCTGCCGTGACCCGCGGCGTGACCTGAGCCTGATCTGCGTGGTCGAAGAGGCCAAGGACGTGGTCGCGATCGAGCGGACCCGCGAGTTCCGCGGCCGGTACCACGTGCTCGGCGGGGCGATTTCGCCGATCGAGGGGATCGGTCCGGACGAGCTGCGGATCAAAGAACTCCTCCAGCGGCTGGCCGGCGACGAAGTGCAAGAGATCATCCTGGCCACCGACCCGAACCTCGAAGGTGAGGCGACGGCGACGTACCTGAGCCGCTTGCTGCGGCCCATGGGCTTGCGCGTCACCCGATTGGCTAGTGGACTTCCTGTAGGCGGTGACCTCGAGTATGCCGACGAGGTCACACTCGGACGGGCGTTTGAAGGGCGACGATCGATCGATGACTGAACCAACCGATATTGCAGAGCGGGCGCTGACCACGGACTCCGAGGATCTGACGGAGTTCGCCGAGCAGATCGCGGACCAGGTGCGGAGCTTCCTCATCTCGGTGCGCGACATCGCCGCGCAGCCGGACGAGGACGGCGTCGACGAGGGCCTCGCCTCACTGCCGTACCTGCTGCTCGAGGTGAGCCAGCTGCTGCTCGCGGGTGGCCGGCTCGGGGCGTTCGAGGACTTCGTCCCGGAGGAGCGGTTCGAGAGCGACGCCGGACCGGATCCGGATCTGGACGCGATGCGTGACCGGCTCGCGGTGCTGTTCGAGGGCCTGGACGAGTACGCCGAGGTCTTCGACCCGTACGCCGCACCGCCTGAGATCACCGTGAACCGGCTGTCCGACGACCTCACCGCGATCGCGACCGACCTCGTGCACGGTCTCGCGCACTACGAGGAAGGCCGGATCGTCGAGGCGCTGTGGTGGTGGCAGTTCTCCTACGTGTCCACGTGGGGTGCCGCGGCGAGCGCCGTACTGCGGGCGATCCAGTCGCTGATCGCGCACGACCGGCTGGAGCCGGCCCACGACGCCGAAACCGAAGCCACCGACCGCGAACTCGTCGAGGTCGCCGAGGAAGTAGTCCAACGCCGCTGAAGTTATCCACAGGCGCACTCCGACCGGCCACGCAAGGGGTTCCTCAGCCACTACGGTGAGGGCTCGGTCCGGATCAGGAGGCGTCCGTGCAGGAGCAGTTGGTTGTTGGCGTGGGTGCGGTTTTCACGACCTCGCGAAAGCGCCCGATCATCGTCGCGGTGATCACGACCGTGCTGTTCCTCGTCATCGTGCCGAAAGACGTCAGGTCGTTCGCCGATCCCGACTACATCCGTGAGTACCTGATCGGCATCGTCATCACGACCATCCTGTGGTTGCTGTTCCTGGTCGTCGCCGTGCGGAACTGGCGTGTTGTCCTCAGGCGCCCGGCCGAGCTGCGGTTGACCTCGACCGGGATCACGGTGCGCCGGGACGGACGTGAACTGACAGCCGCGTGGACTGCGGTCGGTCAGATTCGGATCGACGGGGACGAGCGGCGGCCCTGGGTGGTGGCCTGGCTCGATCCGGCGCTGAGCCCGGACGACGTGCCCGTGCCGCGTCGCTCCGACGGCGCCTACAAACTCTTCCCGGTCGCGCATGGGCAGCCGATGAAGAGGCGCATGGCGCAACTGAAGGAGCTGCGTGGGGCGATTACGGGGTATGGGCGCCGGTATCTCGACGGCGGTTTCTGAAGGTTGGATGGGGCGATGTCTGTCTACGAGGTGATTCGGCGGCTGCCGGACGTGTCGAGCGTACGGCGGGTCAGTCGTGCGCTGGCGGTGCTGGATCTGATTCTTGATGACGACCCGGATCAGCTGCCTTTCTTCGCGTTCGACGCGCGGTGGTCGGAGACCGAGGAGGCTGCGTTGATGCGGGACGGGTCGGGGAACGAGTACTCGATCGTGTTCTCGCCCGACGGCGCGTTCGCGTACGGGTTCGACCACGAGTCGCCGATGTCGCCGTACGCCAATGACCAGAAGACGTGGCCCGGGCTGCTCGATGGTGTGCCGGAGGTCTTTCACAATGCGCGCGACGAGCCGGCGTTCAGCGATGGTGTGCCGAGGGCGACGGTGTGTTTCTGGCGTACGACGGACGACACGGCCTGGCGCTGTGGTCCGGTGGAGGACGTGAAGAACGACGGAGCCGACTGGTTGTTCGAGGTGATCGCGGACGGGCGCCCGGAGGCTTACCTGACCTTCGCCGAGGACTACTACGAAGTCGCGCTGGACCTCGAGGCGATCCGGCATGTGTACGCGTTGATGCCACTGACCGAGTACGTCGTGACGTCGCTCAACCGGCAGCGTCGGCTGACCGATCTTGCCGAAGGGATCGCCGAGATCGGTTACCCGCGGTCCTGAAGCGCGTTAGCGTGACGCCCGATGACAACGCATCCTCAGGATCCGGTGCTGATCGGGTCGTTCACGATCCAGGGCCGGCTCGGCCGTGGCGCGATGGGTGCCGTCTACCTGGCTCGCTCGCCGGGCGGTCGCCTGGTCGCGGTGAAGGTGGTCCGCGACGAACTGGCCGGTGACGCGGCCTTCCGGGCCCGTTTCGCCCGCGAGATCGAAGCCGCGCGCAAGGTCAGCGGCGCATTCACGGCCGCGGTCGTCGACGCCGATCCCGACGCGGAACATCCCTGGCTCGCCACGGAGTACCTGCCCGGACCGACGCTGCAGAAGGCGATCGACACCTCCGGACCGCTCACGCCGGGCGGCGTGCAGTCGCTCGCGGGCGGCCTGGCCGAGGCGCTGATGGCGATCCACGCCGGCGGCCTGGTCCACCGCGACCTCAAACCGTCGAACATCGTCCTGACCGACAACGGTCCACGGGTGATCGACTTCGGCATCGCCCGCGCGCTCGAGGAAGCGAGCCTGACCGCGACCGGCGTGGTCGTGGGTACGCCGGGCTATCTGTCGCCGGAGCAGATCACCGGTGCGGCGATCGGCGCCGCGAGCGACGTCTTCGCGCTGGGGGCGGTCCTGGTCTTCGCCGCGTCCGGCCGCGGTCCGTTCGCCCACGGGAGTCCCGCGTCCCTGCTGCATCGGATCGTCCACGAGCAACCACAGATCCCGCCGCTCCCCAGTCCGCTCCAGGATGTCGTACGCCGTTGTCTCGCAAGGGATCCCGCCCATCGGCCGACCCCAGCGGAACTCCTGCACGTCCCCGGATCGCCGGCGAACACCGCGGTCCTACCGCCGAGCGCACAGACGGTCGCCTTCCCGCCACCACCCACAAAGCTGCTGCCTGCACCACCGCAAACACCCCAGCCACAACCAGCGCCACCACAAAGACCGCAACCAACCGGCGCCGCCTTCAAGACCAGCAGGACGCGCCCGGCGGTCATCGCCACGATCACCACGTCCTTCTTCCTTGCCTGGTTCCCGCGCGACCAACAGACGCTGGACCAGGACCCGGCCCTCAGCATGGTCTTCGGCATCCTCGACCTGATCCTTCTGTACTTCGCCGTCCGCAGCTGGCGCCTGGTCCTGCGCCACCGAGTCGTCCTTCGCCTGTCTCCACAGGGATTGACGGTCGAACGCGGCTACAAGCAAGCCTCCATCCCGTGGAGCGCAGTCACCCGCCTCCGCGTCGGCGGCGATGTCCGACGCCCGTGGCTGATCGCGTGGCTGGACACGCCGTACCATTCCACGCTGCCGGCCCCGAGGCGCCGCCACCACGGCGGCCTCCGCATCTACCCGATCGCTCACGGCGCCACCGTCAACCGCCGCATCCGCCAGGTCGACGAACTCCGCGCAGCCCTCAACTGGTACGCCGGTCACCTCCACGACAACTCGTACTAGCGTGGCCGTCATGAAGGTACGTGCTGTCACCGACACGGATCGAGACGCCGTCGTCGAACTCCTGACCGCGGCGACCGGCACGACCGCCGTCGCCCACGGAACCGTCTACGAACCCGCGACCCTTCCCGGCCTGGTCGCCGAGGAAGACGGCCGGCTCGTCGGCCTCCTCACCTACACGATCGCGAACGACGAGTTCGAGGTCGTCACGATCGACGCGCCCGTGCGACACCTCGGCGTCGGCAGTGCCCTGATGTCTGCGGCCGTCGACCTCGCCCGGCAGGCCGGCGCCACGCGGCTCTGGCTGATCACCACGAACGACAACCTTGACGCGGTCCGGTTCTATCAGCGCCGCGGGCTGCGGATCGTGGGTGTGTCCCCGGGTGCGGTGGACGAGTCCCGCAAGCTGAAGCCGTCGATCCCGCTCACGGGCGCGTATGGCATCCCGCTGCGCGACGAGCTGACGCTGGAGCTGCGACTCGACTAGGGCGGGATCATCAGGCGCGACTCAGTCCGGCAACATCGGCACGGTCAGCCCCTGGTCCCGGCCGAGCAGGATGCCGCGGGTGATCGCGTTGGTGCCGAACTTGTCCTTCACCTGATCCAGTGCGGAGTCGAGCTCGTTGTTCGCGGCCCTGTCGAAGGGCAGCGCGAGCTGCAGCGCCGCCTCGTTCTCCAGGTTGCCGACCGAGATGCCGATCATCGTGATGCCCTGGGTCGCGATCAGCGGCCGCGCAGCGGTCAGCAACGCCCGCGCGGTGATCAGGATCGCCCGCGTCTGGTCCGTTGCCTGGGGCAACGTATGGGATCGGGTCGCCCGGCTGAAGTCGTCGAAGCGCAGGCGCAACGTGACGGTCCGCCCGGATCGCCCCGCCGTCCGCATCCGGCGTGTCACCCGGTCGACCAGCCCGGCCAGCACGGCGTCGAGGGTGGCCGGTGACTTGGGCGAGCGGCCGAGCGCCCGCTGCGAGCCGATCGACCGCCGTCGTCGCCCGACCTCGATCGGCCGGGGATCGCGGTTGTGCGCCAAGGCGTGCAGATGCCGCCCGGACGCGCGCCCGAGCATCGCGACCAGCGCGGCCTCGGGCAGCATCGCGACATCGCCGACCTTGGTGAGCCCGCGATTCCGCAGCTTCTCCGCGGTCACCTCGCCCACGCCCCAGAGCCGCTCGACATCCAGCGGGTGAAGAAACTCCAGCTCCCGGTCCGGCGCAACCTCCAGCAGACCGTCCGGTTTCGCCACTCCACTGGCCACCTTGGCCAGGAACTTCGTCCGCGCCACCCCGACCGTGATCGGCAGCCCGACCTTCGACAGCACCTCGGCCCGCAGCCGCTGAGCGATCTCCAGCGGAGTCCCGCGGATCTTCCGCAATCCACCCACATCGAGGAACGCCTCGTCGATCGACAGCCCTTCCACCAGCGGCGTGGTGTCCTCGAACACCTTGAACACCGCCTTGCTGGCCTCCGAGTACGCCGACATCCGCGGGTCGACCACGATCGCGCCGGGGCAGCGGCGCAACGCCTGTCCACCGTTCATCGCGGTACGCACGCCGTACGCCTTGGCCTCGTAGCTGCAGGCCAGGACGACGCCGGCGCCGACGATCACCGGGCGGCCGCGCAGGCGTGGGTCGTCCCGCTGCTCGACCGACGCGTAGAACGCGTCCAGATCGGCATGCAGGATGGTCGCCGCGCGGAGTTCCGCCACGAACACATGTTCGCATACGCCGCCGACAAATGAGATAGGGAGAAATCCCGACGCGGCCGGCAGGTTTGTCAGGACAGAATGCAGCCCATGGACCTGACGGCGTACCGCGATCTCTGGAAGACCCACGGGGTGGTGGCGCTGCTGGCCTCGGCCCTCGTCGCGCGGATGCCGGTGATGGCGACGATGGTCCCTCTGGCGTTCCTGGCCAAGGATGCCGCGGGCAACTTCGGCTGGGCAGGCGTGGTCGCGGGCGCCTACTCCGTCGGTACGGCGGTCGCCAGCGTGGTGTGGTCGCGGCTGGCGGATCGCCGTGGTGCGCGCAAGGTCGTGATCGGCACCGGGATGGCGTGGGGCGCGTCGATGGCCGTGGTCGCCTTGCTGCCGTACAGCTGGTTTCGGGTGCTGCCGGTCGCGGCGGCCGTGGCCGGCGTCTTCGTTGCGCCGGTCACCTCGGCCTTGCGGGCCAACTGGCCGCGGATCGTGCATGGCTCGCGGTTGCGGGCGATCTACTCACTCGACGCGACCGCGCAGGAGTTGCTCTTCGTCATCGGCCCCATGACCGGCGCGCTGATGGTCAGCTTCGCCAGTCCACGGGTCGGACTGCTGGCGTGCGCTGTGACCGCTGCTGCGGCCATCTGGTGGTTCGGGCTGAAGCAGCAGCCGCCGGTCCCGCACGACGAGAGCACCGGGCCGAGGCCGACCGTACGGCAGTTGCTGTTGCACCAGCACCGGACGCCGATGTTGCTCGCCTGGTTCTGCCTGGTGATGGGCTTCGCGGCGATGTCGCTCGGCATGGTCGCGGTCGCCGACGAGCACGGCAACCGGTTGATCGCCGGCGTGCTGGAGATGGTGGCCGCGACCGGCAGCGTGACCGGCGGACTGGTCGGTGGTGCGCTGCCGGGCCGGCACAACTCCTACACCTGGCGGCGGATGCTCGCGCTGACCGTCCTGATCATGGGCTGTGTCTTCGTGACGTCGTCCGTGGTCGGGCTGGCGGTGATGATGTTCGCGGCGGGTTGTCTGATCGCTCCGACGATCGCGGCCGTCTACGAGCGTGTGGGTGTACTGACGCCAACGGCGGCACACACCGAGATCTTCGGCTGGATGCAGAGCGGCGGGATGATCGGCTCCGCGGTCGGGTCCGCTGTGGCCGGCGCGGCGGTCGAGGCGTTCGGGGTCCGCTACGCGTGGGTCCTGGCGGCCGGCCTCGGCGTCCTCGCGACCGTGTCCCTGCTGCGCGTGCCGCCCCACCGGCCGGCCGAGTCCACCGAGTTCGAAGCCGCGGTCGCCGCGTAGTGCATGCGGTAGCTGGCCTCCAGTACGCCGCCGTCCCGCGCGCACATGGAAATCAGCCGCAAGGTACGGCGATCCAGCAACGTCCCGCGTCCCGCGGCCACCGGATGGATGAGGAGGGACACCTCGTCGATCAACCGCCACCGCAGCATCGAGCGGATCAAGGTCAGGCTCCCGACGACGTGCAGGTCGGCACCCGGCACCTCCTTCAGTGCCGTCAGCACCCGGCGTGGATCACCTTGCAGTACTTCGGCGTACGGGCGGGCGCCCACCGGACGGGACGCGATCACGAGCTTGCGGGCCTGGTCCAGTCCGGCGACGGAACCGGCGTACTGCTCGAATGTCTTCCGGCCGAGCACGACCGTCTCGGTCCCGGTCAGC
Organism: Kribbella sp. NPDC026596; assembly: GCF_040638415.1. Classification (NCBI taxonomy): domain Bacteria; kingdom Bacillati; phylum Actinomycetota; class Actinomycetes; order Propionibacteriales; family Kribbellaceae; genus Kribbella; species Kribbella sp. NPDC026596. The sequence continues at coordinate 29,282 of NZ_JBEZYF010000011.1, forward strand.
AGTTGGTCCAAAGCGAGGCCGGGAGAGCGAAGCCACTGCTCCGGCTTGTCGACGATGCCGTCCTCCGACATGCAGAGTCTGGCGACGATGGTGCGCATCACGAACTCCTCTGGATCTACTACTTACCCAGATGCTTCGCGCCGGCAGAAGGTTGTTCAGGGCTGCCGGCGGCCGCGGTGGATCTCGGTCTCGAGAGCGTCCAAGCGATTGATCCAGAACTTGCGATACCGGTCCAGCCAGGTGTCGATCTCGCGCAGTGGCCCGGGCTCCACGGCGTACAGCCGCCGGGTGCCGTCCACCGTGACGGTCGCGAACCCGTTGTCGCGCAGGACCCGCAGATGCTGGGAGACGGCCGGCTGGCTGATCCCGAACTCGCTGCCGATCGTCGCGGCGATACTGCCGGCCGGCAGCTCGCCGTCGGCCAGCAGCTCCAGGATGCGGCGCCGGACCGGATCGCCGAGGATGTCGAACGCGTGCACGTCGCCAGTATTTCAGTGATGACTTATATGAACAAGAGCCCTGTCGGGCGGGACGCTTTCCGGCACCTCACCACCCCGGCCGGGGAACCTTCCGGCGGGGGACGGATCGGCCGGACGACTCGACCAGGTGCTGGTCAGGCGGTAGGCAACGAGCGGGTCACGGCTAGAATGACCCGGATACGACTACGCCTGGTGCAACGCCGCACGGCGTACCGCAACCAGTGGTTTGAGTGGTTTGAGGAGACACAACTGTGGGACGCGTCGTACACAAGTACGGCGGTTCTTCGGTCGCCGACGCCGATTGCATCAAGCGCGTGGCCCAACGGATCGTCGCGACGAAGAAGGCCGGGAACGACGTGGTGGTGGTCATCTCCGCCATGGGCGACACCACCGATGAACTGATGGACCTGGCCCAGCAGGTCTCCCCGCTACCCCCGCCGCGCGAGCTGGACATGCTGCTCACCTCGGGTGAGCGGATCTCCGCCGCGCTGCTGGCGATGGCGATCGCCAACCTGGGCTACGAGGCACGCAGCTTCACCGGCTCGCAGGCCGGCGTGATCACCACCTCCGCGCACGGCAACGCGCGCATCATCGACATCACGCCGGGCCGGATCGAGGGGGCCCTCGGCGAGGGCCACATCGCGATCGTGGCCGGTTTCCAGGGCGTCGCCCAGGACACCAAGGACATCACCACGATGGGCCGCGGCGCCTCCGACACCACCGCGGTCGCGCTGGCCGCCGCGCTGGAGGCGGACTACTGCGAGATCTACACCGACGTGGACGGCATCTTCACCGCGGACCCGCGGATCGTGCCGGCCGCGAAGCACATCCCGAAGATCTCCTACGAGGAGATGCTCGAGATGGCCGCCTGCGGCGCCAAGGTGCTGCACCTGCGCTGCGTCGAGTACGCGCGGCGCTACAACGTCCCCGTCCACGTGCGTTCCTCCTTCTCGCAGAAGGAAGGCACCTGGGTCGTCGATGCGAAGGAACTGGATCAAATGGAACAGGCGATCATCTCCGGCGTGGTCCAGGACCGCAACGAGGCCAAGATCACCGTCGTCGGCGTACCGGACAAGCCCGGCGAGGCGGCCCGCATCTTCGAGACGGTGGCCGGCGCCGAGACCAACATCGACATGATCGTGCAGAACGTGTCGGCGGTCGCGACCCACCGCACCGACATCTCCTTCACGCTGCCCCGCGTCGACGGCGCCCGGGCGATGTCCGCGCTGGCCCGGATGAAGGACGAAGTGGGCTACGAGCAGTTGCTCTACGACGACCAGATCGGCAAAGTGTCGGTGGTCGGTGTCGGAATGCGCTCACACCCGGGCGTGTCCGCGAAATTCTTCTCCGCGCTCGCCGACGCCGGCGTGAACATCGAGATGATCTCCACCTCGGAGATCCGGATCTCGGTGGTCGTGGACGAGAACCTGGTGGATGCCGCCGTGACCGCGGCGCATACCGCATTCGATCTGGACGACAAGCACACCCAGGCTGTCGTGTACGGAGGAACTGGACGGTGACCCCTGTGAGCGCATTGGACAACGAGACCGAGAACCGGACGGGCCTGCCCTCGCTGGCGGTGGTCGGTGCGACCGGCGCCGTCGGGACGGTGATGCTGGCCCTGCTCTCGACCCGGGAGAACGTCTGGGGAGAGATCCGGCTGATCGCGTCCGAGCGCTCCGCGGGGAAACGGCTGAAGGTCCGCGGCGAGGAGGTCGAGGTCGTCGCGATCAGCGAGGACGTCTTCGACGGCATCGACGTGGCGATGTTCGACGTACCGGACCAGGTGTCCGCGCACTGGGCGCCGATCGCGGCCGCCAAGGGTGCCGTCGTGGTCGACAACTCCGGCGCGTTCCGGATGGACCCGGACGTGCCGCTGGTGGTGCCCGAGGTGAACGCCGAGGCGGCCCGGAACCGGCCGAAGGGCATCATCTCCAACCCCAACTGCACGACGCTGTCGATGATCGTCGCGATGGGTGCGCTGCACCACCGCTACGAGCTCGAGCAGCTCGTCGTGTCGTCTTACCAGGCGGCTTCGGGTGCCGGGCAGGAGGGCATCGACGCGCTCTACGACCAGCTCACCAAGGTGGCCGGCAATCGTGAGCTGGGCACCACGCCGGGCGACGTACGGCGGGTGATCGGCAACGGGCTCGGCCCGTTCCCGGCTCCGTTGGCGCTGAACGTCGTACCGTGGGCCGGCTCGCTGCAGGACGACGGCTGGTCGTCGGAGGAGCTGAAGGTCCGCAACGAGTCGCGCAAGATCCTCGGGCTGCCCGATCTCAAGGTGTCCGCGACCTGTGTCCGCGTTCCGGTGGTCACCACGCACTCGTTGTCCGTGCACGCGCGGTTCGTCCAGGAGGTCGACGCCGACGGTGCTCGGGAGGTACTGCGGGACGCTCCGGGCGTGCTGCTGTTCGACAACCCGGCCGAGGGGGAGTTCCCGACTCCGGCCGACGTGGTCGGCACCGACCCGACCTGGGTCGGGCGGATCCGCAAGTCGCTGGACGACCCGAACGCGCTCGAGCTGTTCGTCTGCGGCGACAACCTGCGCAAGGGTGCGGCACTGAACACCGCCCAGATCGCCGAGGTCGTCGCCAAGGAGTTCATCAAAGCCTGAACCCCAGCAAACAAAGGGCTCCCGAGTGGGAGCCCTTTGTTGTCTCCGGCAACGGTTAGAGCCAGTTCTCCCGGGCGGCGTGCAGCGCGAGCTGGAAGCGGGTGCTGGCGCCGGTGCGGTTCATCAGGCGCTCGAGGTAGCGGAAGAACGTCCGGCGGCTGATGCCCAGCGTGCGCGCGATGGTGTCGTCGGCGGCACCGGTCGCGAGCAGGGCGAGCAGCCGGCGCTCGATCGGTTCGAGCCGGTCGTCCTCGGTGCCGACCGAGGCGTGCAGCGGCAGCGCGTTGCGCCAGCAGAGCTCGAACATGCCGATCAGGGCGGTGAGCAGACTGCTCGGCCGGATGATGAGCAGCGACCGGTTCACATCGGTGTCGCGCACCGACATCGACACGAACGCGATCGAGCCGTCGATGATGGTCAGCTTCGCCGGTACGTAGGGCAGCACCCGGGCCTGCTCACCGGCCTCCACGCACGGGAGGATGTTCTCGGTCAGGTACCCGGGCACCTCGACCGACTCGGGCGAGTAGACGACCCGGTACGAGACGCCGCGCTTGAGGTGCTCGATCTCCTCCTGGTTCGGGCCGCCGATGTAGTACGGCGGGGAGTCGATGGCCAGGATCTCCCGCTGTGCTCCACCTTTGATCTGGTGGATCCGCTCGACGATCGCGCTACCGGTGACGACCTCGATCAGGTGCGTGGTCGACTCGTTGTGCACGGTCCGGCGGAACTCGTCGTACGCGTTCAGCACCTCGATGCGGGCCTGCTTCAGCTCCGACTCGCGGCGCAGCGTCATCGCCTCCAGGCCGGCGTCCGGGGGGACCGGGAGGAACTGGGAATGGTCCGATCCGGACCGTCGCGCCAGGCCTGCCTGGACCAGGCCACCGAGCGTCGAGTCGATGCTGGCGGACCGGTCGGGGACCGCCTCGTCCAGTTCGGTGATCGACGACGGGCCGGTCCGCAGCAGGTGCTGGTAGACCTTGACCTCGTCGTCGCTGAGTCCGAGCACCTTGAGATGGTCGGCACGCTCCGTGTCCGTTGTGCTCACAACTCTCCCCTCCCTTCCGAGTGCTGTCACCGTCCGCTACCGTCCCTCCAGAATAAGACGGCCGATCCAGAGCGGTTCGCACTGTCCGTGTCGTCGTGAATGCGCCTAGCGATATTTGTTGTCCTGTCAGCATTCTTGTGCCGTGTCACCATCTGGCCACCATTTCCGCGCAGTTGTGAGCGAGAATTGAGGTCCAGCAGCCCGGCGACGGACCACCTGAGCGCCGCCGGGCTGCTGTTCCAATTCTGGCCCGAGTTCGCTGCCACGTCAGCGGAGCCCGTTTCGGTTGAGTCTCGATCCCGGCGCATCGGTGCCCTCGCACTCCCGTGCCATCACCGGCTGTGCTGGAGGGTGTACAAACTGTGCATCTCCATCGTGAGGCCGATGAGGAGGAGAGTCCGATGCGACCGGTTCCGCCACGTTCCGCGGTTCGCGTCGGTACTGCCGTCCCCAGCGCACCGATACCGGCATCCTCGCAGGGAATCCGGCCAGTCCGGGCATCCTTGCTCCGATCCCGGGCCGCGCTGCCTTCCACCGGCCTCGGGCCCGTCTCCACATGTGCTGCGCGCGCCTGTCCGCGATCGCAGCACGTCTGGGAACGAGCCCAAGGTGCGATGACCGCCGCCCTGGTCATCGTACCGGCCGATCCGGCGTGTGCCCGGCCCTTCTCCGCCCAAGAGGGCCGGCCGTCCGGATCACGAGTGAGGCCCCGGGAGGTGCTGAGCGGAGCTCCGTGGATGGTGAGGCTGTCCATGGGGAGCGAGGACACGATGTCCGCCGCCCGGCTCGCCCCGGCCAGGAAGCATCACCTGGGGCCTCACCGGTAACACCGGTACGCACGCCGCGCACCGGACACCGGATAGTCGTTCGAGTCCAGCCGCGGGCTCTGCCGGCGCCTGGGATCAGTCTGCAGTCAGGAACGACGAGAGCACGGTGGCCGAGTAGCTGCCGTCGTGCAGTCGGCGGACGAAGCCCGGGCCCTGCGCCGCGATCTTCTGGGCCCGGCTGCGGTCGTCGAGCAGCCCGAGCACGACCTCAGCGATGTTCTCGACCGTCGTCTCGACGATGGGGAGCTCGTCGCCGATCGCGTCGTGGACCCGCCGCCGGTTGTGCTCGGTGACATGGCCCAGCACGAGCCGCCCGGCCGCCATGGCCTCGCAGGCCGTGACGCCGTAGCTGCCCAGCCGGAACTGGTCGAGCACGAGGTCGGCCGAGCCGATGATGCGGCGCACCTCCTCGGGGGAGACGCCCTCGATGCGGCGGTACTCGACCAGCCCGCGCTCGTGCAGGTCCGTCATCGCTTCGTCGACCTGCTCCGAGCCCTTGAACTTCGAGCTGGTGGGCATGTGCACCGCCACGGGCCGCGGCCGCTCCATCGCCGGGTCCGGGGTCTCCCAGAGGGCGGCGTCGATGACCACCGGGCACCAGGTGGCGTCGGGGAGGTCGTCGAGGAGGTCGGGCGTGGACACGAAGGCCGGCAGGTCGAGTGAGGCCAGCCCGCGGAGGTTGCGGCGGACCTGCCACTCCAGCACGTCGACCTCGGCCCACTCGTCCTGCACGTACGGCGACCAGGGGTAGTTCTCGCGGTGCAGGCTCGGCAGCCGCACATCGCGGCCGTGCGCGATGGTGGCGACCCGCAGGCCGTACCCACTCAGCACCCGCGCTTCGGTGAATACGTTGTTACTCAACATCGAGCCGAACATCGGCCGCTGCGCCTCGATGAGCGCGTGCGTGAAACCCTGCCGGACGTACTCGAACTGCTCGCGCTGCCACTCGAGCGAGCGCAGATAGACCTCGTCGGGCACGTGGTAGTCGGAGGAGAACCGGAAGCCGCTGGGGATGCCGACCATGCTGACGGCGCCGACGCCGGGCAGTTGCTCGGCCGCGCGCGCCCAGAGCCAGCCCTGTCCGGCGAAATTGGCCGGCGCCACGTACAGCCGGATGGGCGTGTCCGGCACGGGCGGGCGGCTCGCGCGGGCCTGCTCGACGAGCTCCGGCGGGACCGGAGCGGCGGGCAGGACCACCCGCATCGGGGCGCCGCCGAGGCGGGCCACATAGTGGTCGGCCCGGCGCGGCAGCCGCCGCCGTATCGCCTTGACCTGCGGACGGAAGGGGCGGAGGAGCGCTCGGACGGGGCCGCGGAGCGCGCGGAGCACGAGGCGGCGTGGCGCGCGAACCATGGTCTTGAGCTGCGACATCTATTGGCTTTCGTCGGAGGGGCGGGCAACGCGGGTAAGTGTCGTCGGTCTGCCCGCTCGGTGCTTAGACTACCCCGCTCGGTGCATAGACTACTCGCGACAATGCGCTCCAGTGGGCGCGTCTTCAGCCACCTGGTGAGGAGAGAACGATATGAATGCGCATTCGCGCATCGTGGTGCTCGGACTCGGTTACATCGGCCTTCCGACCGCCGTAGTACTGGCGCGCGCGGGCTGCCGTGTCACGGGCGTTGACGTCGACCGGAGGAAGGTCGAGGCGGTCAACCACGGCGCGCTGCCGTTCGTCGAACCCGATCTCGACCATGTGCTGCGCGAGGTCGTGGCCGCGGGCTTGCTCGACGCCACCACCGAGCCCCCGGCGGCTGACGCGTACATCGTCGCCGTGCCCACTCCGTTCCTGGAGGACAAGACGGCCGACCTCAGCCACGTGCTGTCGGCCGCGCGGGCCATCGCGCCGAAGCTGACCGGCGGCGAGCTCGTGATCCTCGAGTCCACCTCGCCGCCCGGCACCGCGCAGCGGATGGCAGAGGAGATCCTGGCCACCAACCCGGCACTGAGCCTCGACGGCACTGACGGCCGGTCGGTCATCCACGTAGCGTACTGCCCGGAGCGGGTGCTGCCCGGCCGCATCATGACCGAGCTGGTCGAGAACGACCGCATCATCGGCGGCCTCACCGAGGAGGCCGCACACCGGGCCAAGGGGCTCTACGAGCGGTTCTGCCGCGGCGAGCTGCTGCTCACCGACGCCGTGACCGCCGAGATGGCCAAGCTCACCGAGAACTCCTTCCGCGACGTCAACATCGCCTTCGCCAATGAGCTGTCGCTCATCTGCGACCGCCTGGGCGTCGACGTGTGGCGGCTCATCGAGCTGGCCAACCACCACCCGCGGGTGAACGTCCTGCAGCCCGGGCCGGGTGTCGGCGGGCACTGCATCGCCGTCGACCCCTGGTTCATCGTGTCCGCGGCGCCCGAGGAGGCCACGCTCATCCGCACGGCGCGGCAGGTCAACGACGGCAAGTCCGGCTACGTCGTCGGCCGGGCGGTCGAGGCGGTCGCCGGCACGGGCGCCTCGACGGTGGCCGCGCTGGGGCTGGCGTTCAAGGCCAACATCGACGACCTCCGCGAGTCGCCGGCCCGCCAGATCGTCCGCGACCTCGCCGGCGAGCTGCCGGACTGCAAGGTGCTCGCGGTCGAGCCGCACATCGAGAAGCTGCCGGCCGACCTCGCCGGGCTGTCCAACGTCGAGCTGGCCGACGCGGGCACCGCCATCGCCGCCGCCGACGTCATCCTGTTGCTGGTCGACCACGACGAGTTCCGCGGCATCGACCGGTCGGCGCTCGATGGCAAGCGTGTCATCGACACGAAGGGCCTGTGGCGCTGATGCCCGCTTCGCTGCCCGTGCGCGCCGTGCGTAAGGCCCGGCGCGTCGTCCGCGGCCGCCGTCGGGTGCACGAGGTCCCCGACTCGCCGTCGCGCGCGGCCGAGCGGGTCCTGTCCGCGCGCTACCCCGAGCACCTGCTCGCCGAGCCGGACGACGAGCTCGAGCCCGAGGCCGATGAAACACCGAACGCCGACGACGGCGGGCTCGATGCACGGCGCGAGCTGGCGGCGGCCACCCGGGTCGTCGGCGTGCTGACCGGCGCGACTGCGCGGCGGCTGGGCGATGTCCTGCCGGTCGCCGCCGTGGCGCCGGGGGCGCGGGCGCTCGGCACCAAGGTCGAGCCCGGCGACATGCTGGTGGTCGAGCGGGCCGCCCTGCAGTCCGGTCCCTGGAGCACCGCCGAGACGTCGTCCGGCACGGCGCTGCTGCTCGAGATCCTGGAGTGGACCACCGAGGCACGCGACTGCGGTGTGCCCGTCATCGTGCTCGCCTCCGCTGACGCGCCGAACGTCGGCACCAACCTGCTGCGCGGCGCCGCCGACGTGGTGCTCCCGCTCGCCCAGCAGGCCGACCCCATCCTCGGTCCCGTGCCCATGTCCCCGGTTGTGAGTCTGCTCGACCGAGTCGCCCGCGCCGCCGTCGAGGGAGATCGATGACCACCCACTCCACTCCCGTGGAGCGCCGCGTCCTGCTCTACGGCGACGGAAACATCAACATCATCGACGGGTCGACCATCTGGCTGGTGTCCATGGCCCAGGTGCTCGCGCGGACGAACTCCCACGTCACGCTGCTGCTGAAGGCCCGGATCATCTCGCGGAAGATGCTCGAGCCGCTCGTCGGCCTGGACAACGTCACCATCGTCGACCCGTTCGAGGGCCTCGGCGATGCCGTCCCGCCGTCGAAGCTGCTGTCGGTCAAGGAGGTCGCGCACCGCGTCGTCGAGCTCGACCGCGCCCACCGGTTCGACAAGATCATCTCGCGCGGCTTCGCCATCTCCAACGAGCTGGCCCGCACCCGCGAGTTCGACGGCCGGTTCTGGCCCTACGTCATCGACCTGCCCGAGCCGGGTGCGGAGCCCACACGGGAGCAGCTGCGCGACCTCGAGGAGATCTCGCTGGCGTCCGAGCGGATGCTGGTGCAGACCGAGGACTCCCGCTCCTACATGGAGTACCGGGTGCCCGCGTCGGTCGGGAAGTGCGTCGTCATCAACCCGATGATCCCTGACGGCCTCGGCCCGCTGCCCGGCCGGTCGGCCCGGCCGGCCGGCCGGCTGCAGGGCGTCTACGCCGGCAAGTTCGCCGAGGGCTGGATGACGCTCGAGCTGTGCGACGTGCCCCGGCTGCTGGCCGAGCGCGGCGTCCGCCTGTCGCTGTCGATGATCGGTGACAAGATCATGCAGTCCAAGCGCGTGCCCAGCTGGCGCAGGCGCATGACGACCGCCGTCAAGTCCAGCCCGGGTGTGGAGTGGGCCGGCGGGCTCTCCCGCGACGACGCCATGGCGTACTCCAAGACGGCCGACATCGGGTTCAGCTGGCGGGCGCAGGAGCTCGACTCCACCCATGAGCTGTCCACCAAGGTGCTCGAGTACTGCGCCATGGGCGTGGCCCCGGTGGTCAACCGCATCGCCGCGCACGTCGAGCTGCTGGGCGAGGACTACCCGCTGTTCGTCGACGCCTCCATCGAGTCGGTGCTCGACGCCGTCGAACGGGTTGCTCGCGACCCGGACCTGCTCGAGGATGCACGCAAGAAGGCGATGGAGGCCATCGACCGGTACCGCATGGCCAACACCGTCGAGCGCATCCGCGCGGCGCTCCGGGCGACCGAGGTGCGGCCGAGCGTCAGGCTCGCGGGCGGGCGGCCGCTGCTGCTCGTCGGCAGCGATCTGGCGGCGTCGCGCGGCACGCACACAGTGCTGCGGCAGTGCGCCGGCGAAGTCCGCGTCGCCCAGTGGGATCCGACGCTGACGGGCCAGGAGGAACCCCGGCTCGGCGAGCTGTCCGAGGCCGGCACTGTCGTCATCGAGGACGCGGCCCCGTTCCTGCCCTGGGCCACCCGCCGCAAGGTCGATGGCCAGCGGCTGATCGCGCACATCCGCGACCTGCGTACCGACGAGCCCGCCCTGCGCGATGCGTTGCTCGAGGAGATCGACGCATTCGTGTTCCAGGCCGAGCCCGACCTCGCGGCGTTCGCGGCCGCGTTCGATGTCCCGGTCGAGCGACTCCACCACGCGCCGCTGCCGGTCGACACCGCCTACGTCGATCGGCCGGGGCTGCCCGGCCGCCAGTACCGGGTGGGCGTCCTTGACCTGAGCCCGTCCGTCGCCCGGCCCGACGCCGCGGTCATGGCGCTGCGCGACCTGCTCGCCGCAGACGAGCAGTTCAGCCTGCACATCCGCGACCGACTGCCGTGGGAGGCTGACGACCACCTGGCCGACCAGATCGAACGCGTCTACTACCAGACGCTGGTCGCCGATCTCGTGGCCACGCCCGAGGTCGCCGCGCGGGTCGCGTTCGAGCGCCCCGATGCCGACCTCCCCACCTGGTACCGCAAGATCGGCTGGCTGCTGGTCCCGCGCCGCCGCGGGAGCCTCGATCAGCGTGTCGTCGAGGCCCAGGCCGCCGGAGTGGTGGTGCTGACCCCGGCCGAGGACGGCGCCGCCGAGCTGTACGGGCCGGACGCGCCGTACGGCTCGATCGACGCGCTGGTCCGGACGATCGTTGCCGCGGCCGCCGATCCGGCGGAGTTCGCCAAGCTCAGCGGCGCGGCACGGCTCCAGGGCGGCCGCCACGACCTCGCCGTCGTCCGCCCGACGTGGGCGGCCGCGCTGGTCGGCTGACAGGCTCGGGCCCGCACCCGCGTCAGCCGGTGAAGTCGGGGAGCCGGGCGCCGAGACCGAACAGCGCCCGGACAGCGGCGACCGAGCGAGCGGTGGCGTGCCCGTCGCCGTAGGGGTTGATCGCCTGCGCCATGGCCGAATAGGCCGCCGGGTCGAGGTGCAGGCGCTCGACCTCCTTGACGACGCGGTCCTCGTCGGTACCGATCAGGCGGACGGTGCCGGCCTCGACCGCCTCGGGGCGCTCTGTGTTGTCGCGCATGACCAGGACCGGCTTGCCCAGGCTGGGCGCCTCCTCCTGGATGCCGCCGGAGTCGGTGAGGACGATCTTGGCGGCTGCGAGGACGGTGGCGAACTCGGCGTAGGACAGCGGCTCGGTCACCACGACGTTCGGGAGCCCGGCGAGCATCGGCAGCAGAGCCTCGCGGACCACGGGGTTGCGGTGCACCGGCAGGACGACGGTGAGCTCCGGGTGCGCCGCTGCGATGCGGGCCAGCGCCCGGCCGACTCCTTCCATCGCCGCGCCCCAGCTCTCCCGGCGGTGGCTGGTGACCAGCAGGATCGGTGCGTCCGACGCGACCAGCGCGGCCAGCTGCGGGTCGGTCAGCGGTACGGGCTGGGCCGCGGTCGTGAGCAGCGCGTCGATGACGGTGTTGCCGGTGACGACGACGGTGCTGGGGTCGACGCCTTCGCGCAGCAGGTTGGCCCGGCTGCGTGCCGTCGGGGCCAGGTGCAGGGTGGTGATCTGCGAGGTCAGACGGCGATTCGCCTCCTCGGGGAACGGCGCGGTGAGGTCGCCGCTGCGCAGCCCGGCCTCGACGTGGACGACTGGGATGCCGCGGTAGAAGGCCGCCAGCGCGGCCGCCGTCGAGGTCGTCGTATCGCCCTGGACGATCACCACATCAGGCGCCTCCTCGGCGAGGACCGGGTCGAAACGGTCCATGATGCGCGCGGTGATGCCCGCCAGGGTCTGCCCCGGCTGCAGGATGTCGAGGTCGTGCCGTGGGACGATGCCGAACAGGTCGTTGACCTGGTCGAGCATCTCGCGGTGCTGGCCGGTGACCACGGGTACCGACTCGAGGTCGGGCTCGGCCGCGAGCGCCGTCAGGACGGGTGCGAGCTTGATCGCCTCGGGACGGGTGCCGTAGACCGTCATGATCTTCATCACGGGGGTACCTCTCTCTTGGGTCGGCGGTAGGGAGCCGCCCTACGGTAACCGCCGCCGTTCCGCGGGCGCCCCGCGACTCCGGTGGGCTCGGGGCTTTCGGCGCTACGCTGTGGTCTTTCCGCCGACTGCGTGGATGGTGAGTATGGCAAAGGTGCCTGTCCGCAAGGTGGCCCTGCTGGCCGGTGCCGCGGCGGCGGCCTCGACACTGGTCACCCTGGGTGTCGTGCTGGCCGGCGAGATCGCGGTCGCGCAGGGCCTGCTGCTCGTCATCGCGTGCGGGCTGGCTGCCGCCGTCGCTGTCCTCGGTGCCATGGTGCTGCAGCTGAAGCGCAGCGTGTCGGCGGTGGCCGCGCGGCACACCCGGGAGCTGTCCGAGCTGAACCAGACGCTGCGCGGGGCGATGGCGGTGAACTCCGAGGCCGTCCGAGCCCAGGGCGAGGCGCTGGACGCCGCGCTCCAGGCCACCGCCGAGAAGGCCACCGAGCGGATCGAGTCGTCGATCGCCGGCACCGGGAAGCGGCTCGACGAGGTCCATGCGGAGGTCGTCGCCGGCCGGTCCGACACCGCACAGACGTACCGGCAGATCGAGGCACTGCTCGACCTGCGCACCATGCTCCAACCCCGTGCGCTGATGCCGCCGCTGCGCGATTGGGCCGCCTCGCCCGACGTGCTGCGCTGGCTGGCCGAGTACGTCGTCTCCCGCCATCCTGAGCTGGTCGTCGAGTGCGGCAGCGGGGCGTCCAGCCTGGTCCTGGGCTACGCCGTGCAGATGGCCGGCTACGGCCGTGTGGTCGCGCTCGAGCACAACGACCACTACGCCGAGGTCACCGCCCGGCGGGTGGCCGATCACGGGCTGCAGGACGTCGTCGAGGTGCGGCACGCTCCGCTGACGCCCTGGGCGGGTCCGGACGAGCGCGAGTGGAACTGGTACGACCTGACCGCTGTGCGGGACCTCGAAGGCATCGGCCTGGTCTTCGTCGACGGGCCGCCCGCCGGGACGGGTCCGCTGTCCCGCTATCCCGCGCTGCCGGTGCTGCTGCCGCACTGCGCCGACGAGGTGACGTTCGTCCTCGACGACACCATCCGGCCCGACGAGGTCGAAGTCAGCGGTCGCTGGATGCAGGAGTGCCCAGAGTTCGTCCGCCAGCAGTTGCGCGCCGACAAGGGCATGCACGTCCTGACCCGGCGGCCGGACGGCACCCCCGCCTGAAGAGGCTCCGTCCACGCTCCCGGTGACGCCCATCACAGGTCGCCGTACCGCTCACGGGGTAGGCGTGCGACAGATCACGCCCGGTGCGCGAACTTCCGGCGAATCGCTGGCGTCATACCTCTGAATTGACCGCGATTTGACCTTGTTCGCTATCGTTCCTGCGGGCTCGTAGTGATCATGGTCAACACGCTGTTTTCGTGCCCTGGCGGGCATTTGGCCGTCGAAGGCTGTCAAATGTATATTCCAGATAACGATCGGCGAGAGGCGACCGTTCAGTCGGTTGCACAGTCGGGCGCGACGCTTGGTAGCCGTCTGTACGTCGTTGCTCACTATGGAGGACCACTGTGTCGTCGGCCATGACGACGATCCGCTACTCTGCTTTCCGGTCTGCGTGGCCCGCCGTCGTACCGGGCGGAGACACGACATCTGGCAGAGAGAGGCGTCGCCTGAATGAACGCGACTAGCGTCGACGAGGAGTTCAACCCGTCGGTGCATGTGTACGAACCGCACAAGGTCGGCCTGCCGGCGCTGCGTCCTTACTTCAAGGCACTGTGGCAGCGTCGGGAGTTCGCGGCGGAGATGTCCCGGACGAACATCCGGGCCGCCAACACGAACACCTTCTTCGGGCAGATCTGGCTGGTCCTGAACCCGCTGCTGCTGGCGGCCGTCTACTACCTGCTGACGGACATCATCGCCGGCGGTGGCTCGAGGATCGGTGCCGCGGAGCGGTTCGCGCACATGTGCGGCGGCCTGTTCGCCTTCTACTACTTCTCCGGTGCGATGACCGCCGGCGCGGCCAGTGTGGTCGGCGGCGGCAAGCTGCTGATGAACCAGTCGTTCCCGCGGATGCTGCTGCCGCTGTCGGCGGTGCGGACGGCGTTCTTCCGCTTCCTGCCCACTCTGGTCGTCTACTTCTTCATCCACCTGGCGATGCGGCAGCCGCTGAAGTGGCAGATGCTGCTGGCCCCGGCGTTCCTGATCATGCTGACGGTCTTCGCGGCCGGCATGGGGATGATCTTCGCCGCCCTGCAGGTGTACTTCCGCGACACCACCAGCTTCCTGCCGTACTTCGTCCGGATCTGGCTGTACCTGTCCCCGGTGCTCTGGTTCGCGGAGCAGGCGCCGGCGAAGTTCAAGGGCTTCATCCAGTACAACCCGCTCTACTCGCTGATCGGCGGGTGGACCGACCTGCTGGTCCGTGGTGACATCCCGAAGTGGCAGCTGTGGGCCGCCGGTGGATTCTGGGCGCTGCTGGCGTTCGTGGTCGGCTCGTTGTTCTTCATGTCGAGGGAGCGTGAGTTCGTTGTCCGTCTCTGAGACCGAGAAGAAGCCGATGCAGAAAACCACGGCGGAAGTTCCGGCCGTCAAGGTGCAGGACGTGTCCATCACCTACCGGACGACGTTCGAGCGGGTCCCCACCTTCAAGAGCGCACTGGTCCGGTTCGGCCGTGGCGAGCGCGCGGTCCGCGAGGTCAAGGCCGTTCAGAACGTGTCCTTCGACGTCAACCACGGCACCACCATCGGCATCATCGGCGCGAACGGCGCCGGCAAGTCGACGCTGATGCGCGCGGTGGCCGGCATCCTGCCGCCGACCTCGGGCCGGATCGAGGTGCACGGCCGGGTCTCCACCCTGCTGTCACTCGGCGTCGGCTTCAACGCGGCGCTGTCCGGCAAGGAGAACGTCGTACTGGGTGGACTCGCGGCCGGTCTGAGCCGCAAGGAGATCGAGGCCCGGTACGAGGAGATCGCCGAGTTCGCCGAGCTCGGCGATTTCATGGAGATGCCGATGCGGACGTACTCGTCCGGCATGTTCAGCCGGCTGGCGTTCTCGGTCGCCGTGCACATGGACCCGGACATCCTGCTGATCGACGAGGCCCTGTCCGCCGGTGACGCGTCGTTCAAGACCAAGGCCGCGGCCAAGATGTCGGAACTGGTCACGAACAGCCGGACCATGTTCCTGGTCAGCCACGCGATGAGCAGTGTCCGCGAGATGTGCAACGACTGCATCTGGTTGCACAAGGGCAAGCTGATGATGCGTGGCGAGCCCAACGAGGTGATCCAGGCCTACACCAAGTTCCTGCAGGTCGGCGAAAAGGAATCCGTCTCCCTCGAGGACCTCTGACCATGCCCAATTCCGGGTCACGGACGCCGGACGTGGGGATCATCACGACCGGTCACGACGTCGCCGACGCACGCCTGCACAAGATCACCGCGGCTCTGCAGAACCGGGACCTCCGCGTCGAGCTGTGGGGCCTGGGCGAGGCCGACGGCGGGCCGGCCGGTGCGGCTGTGCACGCCGGCCCGCGGGGCAACCTGGTCCAGCGGCTGGCCCGGACCGCCGTGCTGCCGTGGCGCACCAACGCCAAGGTGGTGATGACGGTCGATCCGGACATGATCCCGGTCACCCGGCTGGTCACCACCATCCGGCGGCGCAAGCTGGTCGTCGACGTGCACGAGGACTACGAGAGGCTGCTGGCCGACCGGGCGTGGGCCAAAGGAGCCGCGGGACTGCCGGCCCGGCTGATCGTGCGCGCCGGGTCGAAGCTGGCCGCGGGCGCCGACCTCACCGTCGTCGCCGACTCGCACCTGGCGCCGCACCACGCGAAGCGCCGCCTGGTGGTGCAGAACCTTCCCGATCACGGCTTCCTCGCGCCCTCCCCGCCGACCGGCGCACCCCGCGCGGTGTACGTCGGGGACCTGCGAACGAGCCGTGGTCTGTTCGACATGGTCGAGACCGTCGCCGCGGCGCCGGAGTGGTCCCTCGACCTGGTCGGCCCGGTCGCACCGTCGGACCGGGACCGGCTCGAGGCCCGGATCGAGGAGTCCGACCTGGCCGGCCGCGTCCGGCTGCACGGGCGCCAGCCACCTGCCGACTCCTGGCGGATCGCCCAGGGCGCCTGGGCGAGCCTCGCCATGCTCCAGCCGACACCGGCCTTCGTGGAAGCGATGCCGTCCAAGATCTACGAATACCTCGCCAGCGGTCTTCCCGTGCTCTCCACCCGGCTGCCCCGGCAGACCAAGGTGATCGAGGAGTCCGGTGGCGGCGTCCTGGTGGATTCGGTCGCGGAGGCGGCCGAGACCCTGCGGCGCTGGTCCGCGGATCCCGGTGAGCTGGAGAAACTGCGCGACCACGCGCTGGAGTGGGCGGCTGAGCATCTGGCCGCGACCACGCCGTACGACGAGCTGGCCGACGCGATCCTCAACCTGCTAAGAGGAAGAGGATGACCGACAGCCGTCCCCATCTGCTGTACGTCGCCTGGGGCTTCCCACCCTGCCGAAGTGGCGGTGTCTACCGGGCCCTGGCCACGGCCAACCGGTTCGCCGCGCTCGGCTGGAAGGTGACCGTGCTGACGGCCGAACGTGAGACCTTCCATCGGTTCACCGGTGTCGACCTGACCCTGGAGGAGCGGGTCGACCCGTCGATCGAGGTCGTCCGGGTGCCGTTCGAGTGGCCGATCCTGGAGGCCGACCTGCGCACCTGGTCCAGGACCCGCGCTGCGAACCCGAAGCTGTGGAGCAAGTGGCGGACCAAGCAGGACCAGATCCCGTTCCCGGAGACCGGGTACGGGCCGTGGCGTTCCATCATCGAGAAGGCCGCGGACCGGATCCACAAGGCGCACAAGGTCGACCTCACCGTTGCCACGGCGAACCCGCACGTCGTCTTCTCGGCGGCGTACCACCTGAACAAGAAGTACGGCGTCCCGTACGTGATGGACTACCGCGACGCCTGGCTGCTGGACGTCTTCACCGGTGACCGGCTGCACGAGCCGAACAGCCGCGCGGCCCGCTGGGAGAAGAAGCTGGTCGAGTCCGCTCGCGAGGTCTGGTTCGTGAACGACCCGATCAAGGAGTGGCACGAGAAGCTCTACCCCGCCCACGCCGGCAAGATGCACACCGTCGCCAACGGCTTCGACGCCGACCTGGTGCCGGACACGCGCGACCGCGGTGCCGTGACGGATCGCCCGCTGGTCTTCGGGTACGTCGGAACCGTTTCGCCGAAGGTGCCGCTGGCCGAGTTCGTCGAAGGCTGGCGGCTCGCCCGCTCGTCGTCGGAGGAGCTGGCCGGCGCGAAGGCCAAGATCCACGGCTACCTCGGGTACTACGCGCAGCCGCGGGCCGACATGCTCGCGACCATCGACCACGCCAAGGACGAGGGCGTCAGCTACGAGGGGCCGGTCGGCAAGGCTGAGATCGCCAAGGCGTACGACGAGTTCGACGTCCAGCTGCTGATGCTCGGCAAGGGCCGGTACGTGACCAGCGGCAAGGTGTTCGAGTACCTCGCGACCGGCCTGCCGATCGTGTCCGTGCACGACCCGGAGAACGCGGCGTCCGACGTACTGCGCGGTCATCCGTTGTGGTTCCCGGTCGAAGACGTGACGCCGGAGGCGATCGCCGCCGCCTTGATCGAGGCCGCGCACGCCGCTCGTACGGCGGACGAGGGGATCCGGACCAAGGCGCGCGAGTTCGGCGCGTCGTACCGGCGAGAGGTGCAGCTCGATCCGCGGATCGAGGCGCTCGCCGGGGCGGTGCAGGGGGTTCCGGCGTGAAGACCGTCGTACTGCTGAGCACCCGCCGGCTCCCACCGGCGTACTTCGACACCGTCCGTGAGGACCTCGGTGGCGACCCGGATCTCGTCCTCGACGTCATCGGCTGGGTGGGCCCGGACGGGCCGGTCGAGGACAAGGTCAACAGCTTCACCCTGATCGGTCCGGGCCGCATGCCGGTCGCGTCGCCGTCGGAGCCCGAGCCGGAGCCCGCTCCCGCCCTGAAGCCGGGGCCGACCGGATCCAAGCGTGGCGTGCGGGCCGCGCTGTGGCGGGCTCGCCGGTCCGCCGGCAGAGTGTTGCCGGAGGCAATCAAGAAGGGGGCGAAGTTCCTGCGGAGCAATCGCGCCGGCCAGAAGCTGGGCAAGACCTACTGGGCCAGGGTTCTCAGCCGCCCCGACGTGATGAGCACGATCGAGAAGGCCGACGTCGTCGTCGCCCTGGACTCCGGTGCGATCTGGGCCGGCTGGAACCTGGGGAGGCGCAGGCCGGGCACCCCGGTCGTGCTCGGTCTCCCGGCCGCCCGTCGCGAGCTCGACCAGCTGAAGGCACCGGCAGGTAATGGGTGATTCCATGACGGTGTCGCGTTCGATCCGCGAGCACCTGCCGGCGCCACTCGCGCGGACCGCTGGAGCGGTCCGGCGGCGTCTGCGCGGCGTGCGGTACTCGTACGCGCAGTTGCCGGCGTTCCCGCCGGTGCCGACGACCCCCGTGCGGCTGTTGGTCGGACCGACCAACTCCGCCGGTCAGGGCTACGCCTGGGCACAGGCAGCCGAAGAGATCGAAGGGGTCGGTGCCGTCTCGTTCGCCTTGCACCGCAAGGAACAGTTCCAGTTCGCCGACGACTACGGCGTACCGCTTGCGTGGTTCGGCCAGCCTCGCTGGCAGCGCGCGCAGGAGCAGCACACCGTCGGTTCTTACACGCACGTCCTGGTCGAGTCGCTGCGCCCGATCTTCGGCGCCCGCGGCTACCCCGACGCGGCCGCCGACATCGCCACCCTGCGCGAGGCGGGCATCGACGTCGGCCTGGTCTTCCATGGCTCTGACATCCGCCTGCCCAGCCGGCACGCGAAGCGCGAGCGCTGGTCGCCGTTCAGGCCTGGCGACGACCTGACCGAGCGGCTGGAGGAGCAGGCGCGCCGGCATGCCGAACTCGTCGAGATCCTCGACCTGCCCGTGTTCGTGTCGACGGTCGATCTGTTGGATGACCTACCGGACGCGCAGTGGCTGCCGGTCGCGATCGACCCGGCTCCGTGGCGGCAGGCGGCCCGTCCGCTGTTCACGAGCGAGCGGCCGGTCGTCGTCCACGTCCCGTCGAACGCGCAGCTCAAGGGCTCGGACCGGATCGACGCCGTACTGACCGAGTTGGACGAGCGCGGGGTACTGGAGTATCGGCGCATCACCGGCGTACCGCACGACCGGATGCCGAGCGTGATCGGCGACGCCGACATCGTCGTCGACCAACTCAGAATCGGCCTGTACGGCGTGGCAGCCGCGGAAGCACTGGCCGCCGAGCGGATCGTGGTCTCGTACGTCGGTGACGACGTGCGCCGGCGGGTGCGTAGTCTGACTGGGCGAGAGGTGCCGATCGTGGAGGCGGATCCCGACACGCTGGGTGATGTCGTCGCGGGCCTGATCGCCGACCGCGAGGCCGCCGCCGAGCTGGCGGCCGCCGGCCCCGGCTTCGTGGCGGAGCTGCACGACGGAAGCCGCTCGACCGTTGCCCTCAGCAGTTGGCTCACTTCGAAGGAGAATCAGTGACGTCCCGCATCGCAGCATCCGCTGACGTCGACGAATCCGCCCAGATCGGTGACGGGTCGTCGGTCTGGCACCTGTCCCAGATCCGCGAGAACGCGGTGCTGGGTGAGAACTGCATCGTCGGACGGGGTGCCTACATCGGTTCCGGCGTGCGGGTCGGGAAGAACTGCAAGATCCAGAACGACGCCCTGGTCTACGAGCCGGCGGTGCTCGAGGACGGCGTGTTCATCGGCCCGGCGGTGGTGCTCACCAACGACCACTTCCCGCGGGCGATCAACCCGGACGGCTCGCTGAAGAGCGGCCACGACTGGGAGCCGGTCGGCGTGACGCTGAAGGAGGGCAGTGCGGTCGGTGCGCGTTCGGTCTGCGTGGCGCCGGTCACCATCGGCCGCTGGGCCACGGTTGCCGCGGGTGCGGTGGTGACCAAGGACGTGCCAGACTTCGCGCTGGTCGCGGGGGTGCCGGCGCGCCGGATCAAGTGGGTCGGCCGTGCGGGGGTGCCGTTGCTGGAGGTCGGCAACGGCGAATGGAAGTGCCCGAACACGGGTGAGACGTACATCGAAACCGACGGGCGGCTGCGGCCGTCCGGTGAAGACGTGGAGGAGAACTGATGGTGCAGCCGATTCCGGCCGCGAAGCCGATCATCGGGAAGGAGGAGCGCGAGGCCGTCGACCGGGTGATGCAGTCCGGGATGCTGGCGCAGGGCCCCGAGGTGGCGGCGTTCGAGCAGGAGTTCGGCGCAGCGCTGGTCTCCGGCCGGGCGTGCGTCGCGACCAACTCGGGCACGTCGGGTCTCCACCTCGGCCTGCTGGCCGCGGGTGTCGGACCGGGTGACGAGGTCATCGTCCCGTCCTTCACCTTCGCCGCGACCGCCAACAGCGTCGCGCTGACCGGTGCGACCCCGGTCTTCGTCGACATCGAGCCGACGTACTTCTGCCTGGACCCGGCCGCGGTCGAGGCCGCGATCACCGAGAAGACCAAGGCCGTCATGCCGGTGCACCTGTTCGGCCACCCGGCCAACATCACCGCGCTGCAGGCGATCGCCGACAAGCACGGCATCCAGATCTACGAGGACGCCGCGCAGGCCCACGGCGCCACCTGGAACGGCGCTCCCGTCGGCACCTTCGGCGAGTTCGCGATGTTCAGCCTCTACCCGACCAAGAACATGACGTCCGGTGAGGGCGGCATGAACTCGGTCGCGAACGCCGACCTCGAGCGCCGGATGCGGCTCTTCCGCAACCAGGGCATGCTCAAGCAGTACGAGAACGAGGTCGTCGGCCTGAACAACCGGATGACCGACCTGCACGCCGCCATCGGCCGCGTGCAGCTGACCAAGGTCGGCGGCTGGACCAAGCAGCGGCAGGAGAACGCGGCCTTCCTGGACGCGAACCTGGCCGGTGTCACTGTCCCGGCGGTGGCCGCCGAGGCGACCCACGTGTACCACCAGTACACGATCCGGGTGACCGAGGACCGCGACGGCTTCGCGAACGCGCTGCGGAACGAGTACGGCGTCGGCTGCGGCGTCTACTACCCGATCCCGAACCACCGGCTGCCGTCGTTCCAGCGCGAGCTGGACCTGCCGGAGACCGAGAAGGCCGCGGCCGAGGTGCTCTCGCTGCCGGTCCACCCCTCGCTGTCCGAGGACGACCTGAACCGGATCGTGGCCGCGGTGAACACCGTGGCGAAGGCTGGTGCGTGAGATGGCGAAGCTGCGAGCCGGACTGATCGGCCTGGGCATGATGGGCAGGCACCACGCGCGGGTGCTGGGCTCCCTCGAGGGAGTCGACCTGGTGGCCGTGGCCGACCCCAACGGCGACAAGCACGGAGTGGCCGACGGCCTGCCCGTGTACGAGAACATCGAGCAGCTGATCGCGGCCGGGATCGACTACTGCATGGTCGCGGTCCCGACGCAGTACCACGCGGAGATCGCGGCGGCGCTGGCCGCGGCCGGCGTCCACGCGATGATCGAGAAGCCGCTGGCCGGGTCCTCGGCCGAGGCGATCCAGATCGCGAAGGCGTTCGAGGCTGCCGGCGTGATCGGCGCGGTCGGGCACATCGAGCGGTACAACCCGGCGCTGCAGGCGCTGCGGGCCCGGCTCGAGAACGGTGAGCTGGGCGACATCTATCAGATCGCCACCCGCCGCCAGGGCCCGTTCCCGTCCCGGATCGCCGACGTCGGCGTCGTACTGGACCTGGCGACCCACGACATCGACCTGTCCGCGTGGGTGTGCCAGTCGCCGTTCGTCGCGGTGTCCGCGCAGAGCGCTCACAAGAGCGGCCGGCAGTTCGAGGACCTGATCGCGGTGACCGGCCGGCTGGCCGACGGCACCGTGACCAGCCACCTGGTCAACTGGCTGTCCCCGATGAAGGAGCGGCTCACCGTCGTCACCGGTGAGAAGGGCGCGTTCATCGCCGACACGCTGCTGGCCGACCTGTCCTTCCACGCCAACGGCACGGTGGCCACGGCCTGGGACGACGTCGCGCACTTCCGCGGTGTCAGCGAGGGTGACATGATCCGCTACGCGATCAGCAAGCCGGAGCCGCTGCGCACCGAGCACGAGGCGTTCCGGGATGCGGTGCTGGGCAAGGAGGCCGACATCGTCACCCTGCACCAGGGTCTGAGCACGGTCACTGTCGCCGAGGCCGTCATCCAGTCGGCCGCCGAGGACCGGACGATCAAGATCGCGTCGGACGCCGGAGCGGCGCAGTCGTGAAGGTTCTCAGTGTTGTCGGGGCACGCCCGCAGTTCGTGAAGCTGGCACCGGTGGCGGAGGCGTTCGCCGCCACCGATCACCAGCATGTGATCGTGCACACCGGGCAGCACTATGACAAGAACATGTCTGACGTGTTCTTCGCCGACCTGCGCATCCCGGCCCCGGATGTCCACCTGGGCGTCGGGTCGGGCAGCCACGGCGTCCAGACCGGTGCGATGCTGGCCGCGATGGACGCCGTACTGGACGAGCACCAGCCGGACTGGGTGCTGGTCTACGGCGACACCAATTCGACGCTCGCCGGGACGCTGTCGGCGGTGAAGATGCACCTGCCGGTGGCACACCTGGAGGCCGGGCTGCGGTCGTTCAACCGGCGGATGCCCGAGGAGCACAACCGCGTCCTGACCGACCACGCGGCCGACCTCCTGCTGGCCCCGACCCAGGTGGCGATGGAACACCTGGAGAACGAGGGCCTGAAGGACCGGGCGCGGCTCATTGGCGACGTGATGACGGACGTGTGCTTCCGGGTCCGCGACGCGGTGTCGAACGAATCGTTCGACCTGCCTGAGGGTCTGAAGCGCGGTGAGTACGTCGTGTCGACGATCCACCGGGCCGAGAACACCGACGACCCGGCCCGGCTGGCCGCGATCGTCGACGGCCTCGCCGACGCCGGCTACCCGGTGCTGCTGCTGGCGCACCCGCGGCTGGTGATGAAGTGCGCGGAGCACGGCATCAAGCTGGAGCGTCCGGACGGTTCGCTGCATGTCCGGGAGCCGCTGGCGTACCCGGAGATGGTCGCGGCCGTGCTCGGCTCGTCCGGTGTGGTCACCGACTCCGGCGGCCTGCAGAAGGAGGCCTTCCTCCTTGGCCGGGTCTGCACCACGCTGCGCACCGAGACCGAGTGGGTCGAGACGCTGGAGGAGGGCTGGAACGTCCTCGCGTCCGACATGAGTAAGCTGCCCGAGTTGGCCTCCCGGCCGGCGCCGGCAGCCGACCGCCCCATGCCCTACGGAGACGGGCACGCTGCCGAGCGTGTCGTCACTGCTCTCACGGAGTAACTACGTGACCAAAGCCGCCGAAGAACAGAGCCAGCCGCCCACCCCGGGCTCTCCGGGGCCGGCGGCTCCGGCCAGTACGTCCACCGACACGGTCACGCCGCCTCCGGGTGCTCCGGTCAGGGCCTTCCCGGGTGAGTCCGGGAAGCCGACGGCCGAGCCCCACAAGCGACTGCCGCGGGTGGAGTCGCTCACCGGCCTGCGCTGGTGGGCGGCGTTCTTCGTGTTCTGCCACCACATGACCAACCTGGCGCCGCTGCCGATCTTCGACTTCCTGAAGTACGGCACCTCCGGGGTGACGTTCTTCTTCGTATTGTCCGGTTTCGTGCTGACCTGGTCGGCCCAGCCGGGCACGAAGGTCCGTACCTTCTACCGCCGCCGGTTCGCCCGGATCTGGCCGGCCCACATGGTCGCGCTGGTCGCGGCGATCTTCGTGTTCTACCGGTTCGATCCGCCCGACGGAATGTGGTGGATCAAGCCGGTCTCGATGACCGTGATCATCTTGTCGGTGTTCCTGCTGCACGGCTGGTCGAACGACCCGAACATCCTGTACGGCGGCAATCCGGCCTCCTGGACGCTGTCGGTGGAGGCGTTCTTCTACGCCTACTTCCCGTTCGTGCACCGGGCCACGGCCAGGCTCAAGGTGGCCGGCGGCCTGATGCTGTGTGCGGCCGTGATTCTCGTCGGTGGCGCCTATCGGCTGGTGTTGTTCCATTACAAGGACGTCGTACCGGTGCTGCCACAGCCGATCCTGCACTCGGTCGCGTTCCTGTTCGGTATCGGCCTGGCGATCGCGCTGCGGACCGGCTGGAAGCCGCGGATCCCGGTCTGGTTCGCCTTCCTGGTCACCGCCGGCGGCCTGTTCCTTCTGTGGTACTCAGGTTCGCACCCGACCAAGATTCCGTTCGCGATCACCATGAGCCTGACCCAGAAGGAAGAACTCACACTGCTGTACGGCTTCCTGATCCTGGCCGTCGCCTCCCGCGACACCCGGGGCGGCCGGTCACTGCTGCGCAGCCGTCCGATGGTCGCCCTCGGCAAGTGGTCGTACGCCTTCTACCTGGTGCACGCCACCATCCTGTACGCGATCAAGGAGAAGCACGGTGTGGCCGGCCCGATCGGCTGGTCGAACCTGACCTGGTACGCCGGTGTGTGCGCCATCTCGATCTTCGCTGCGTGGCTGCTGTACAAGTTCGTCGAACACCCGCTGGAACGGAAGCTGCGGGGGCCCCGATGACGAAGAATCACTACCTAGTGGAGTTCCTGTGCGTGTCAGTGTTGTTGCCTTAGGCAAGATCGGGCTGCCGTTGGCGGTCCAGTTCGCGGCCAAGGGGCATGAGGTCATCGGCGTCGACATCAATCCGGCGACGGTCGACCAGGTGAACGCCGGACAGGAGCCGTTCCCGGGTGAGGCGCACCTGGCCGAACTGCTGGCCGAGACCGTGGCCGACGGCCGCCTGCGGGCCACCACGGACTACGCGGACGCCATCCCCGGCAGCGACGCGGTGGTGGTGGTCGTGGCGCTCTTCGTCGACGAGCAGACCGGCGAGCCGGACTTCGGCTGGATGGAGAACGCCACCCGGTCACTGGCCGAGCACCTCAGCCCGGGCACCCTGGTCAGCTACGAGACCACCCTCCCGGTCGGCACCACCCGCAACCGGTGGAAGCCGATGATCGAGGAGATCTCCGGCCTGACCGAGGGCCAGGACTTCCACCTGGTGTTCTCGCCCGAGCGGGTGCTCACCGGCCGGATCTTCGCGGACCTGCGCAAGTACCCGAAGCTGGTCGGCGGCCTGTCCGAGGAAGGCGCCAAGCGCGCCACCTCCTTCTACGAGGCCGTGCTCGACTTCGACGAGCGCCCGGACCTGGAGCGCGGCAACGGCGTCTGGGACCTGGGGTCGGCCGAGGCGGCCGAGCTGGCGAAGCTGGCCGAGACCACCTACCGCGACGTCAACATCGGCCTGGCGAACCAGTTCGCCCGGTTCGCCGGTGAGAACGGCATCGACGTCCACCAGGTCATCGAGGCCTCGAACTCGCAGCCCTACAGCCACATCCACCGGCCCGGCATCGCGGTCGGCGGCCACTGCATCCCGGTCTACCCGCGGCTCTACCTGTGGACCGACCCGGAGGCCACCGTCGTCCGGGCCGCCCGCGAGGCGAACCTCGGTATGCCGGAGTACACCATCGGCCTGCTCGAGGGCGCGTACGGCGACCTGACCGGAGCCAAGGTGGCCGTGCTCGGCGCGGCATACCGTGGTGGCGTCAAGGAGACGGCGTTCTCCGGGGTCTTCCCGGCCGTGGAGGCGCTGAAGGCCCGTGGTGCGGAGGTGTCCGTGCACGACCCGCTATACACCGATGAGGAGCTGCGGCAGCTCGGCTTCACGCCGTACGCGCTGGGCGCTCCGGTGGACGCGGCAGTGCTGCAGGCAGACCACGCCGAGTACGCGCAGCTGACCCCGGCCGAGCTGCCGGGCGTGAAGGTGCTCGTCGACGGCCGTGACCGCACCGACCCGGCTCGTTGGGCGGGCGTGCGCCGGATCGTGATCGGAAGGTCGGTCAGCCAGTGACACATCCCGGCCTGCGGGTCGTGATGATGGTCGCGAACGACGTCACCAACGACAGTAGGGTCCGCAAGGAGGCCGAAGCTCTGGCCGAGACCGGAGCAGAGGTGACTGTGCTCGGTGTCTCGGCCGGCGACCTGCCGTCGAGGGAGATGCTCGACGGCGCGCTGATCGTCCGCGTTGCGGTGCCGTTCGCCCTGCGGGAGGAGCGCAAGCGCAGTCGTGCGGCGCGCCGGGACTGGCGGCCGCCGTTGGTGGGGTTCAAGTACCGGTCTACCTCTGTCGCCCGCAGCCAGCGGATCCAGGCCGAGCTCGAGGAGCTGAAGGCCGACTCCGGACGCGCCATCGCGCGGGCCGAGGCGGGCCAGGGAAATCCGCTCGAGTTCAAGCTCGGCGCGGCCGCCCGGCTGCTGCGCCGGTCGCGCTGGCAGGCCGCGAAGAAGGCGACCCGGGTGCGCACGGGAGTCGGCAGCAAGGCCGACGGGCCGTTCAAGTTCGGCTGGCGTGCGTACGACGGGGTGATCCACCGGCTGGGGTGGCCGGCCCCGTGGCGCAAGCTGCACCCGGAGGCGCTGGACCTCGAGATCGCCTTCGGTGATCTGATCGACCGCCTCGAGCCCGATGTGGTGCACGCGCACGACATGCACGTGATCGGCGTCGCCACCCGCGCCGCCGGCCGGGCGAAGCTGCGCGGCAAGGACCTGAAGGTCGTCTACGACGCGCACGAGTACGTCGCCGGCCTGTCCCGGTACGGCGCTCGCACCCGGCGCTCGATCGCGGCCTGGGCCAACCACGAGGCCGAGTACATCGCTGACGCCGACCGGGTGATCACGGTCAGCCCGGCCATCGCCCAGCGGTTGCAGCGCGAGCACAAGCTCGACCACGAGCCCATCGTGATCATGAACACGCCGAACCCGGCGGACGTGTCGGTCGAGGTGTCCGACCTTCGCAGTCGGATCGGCTTGGCTTCCGACGTACCGCTGCTGGTCTACAGCGGTGGTGTGACGCGCGCGCGTGGCATCCACACCGCCGTACAGGCGCTGGTCGACCTGCCGGACGTGCACCTGGCTGTCGTGTGCGTGCCCAGTGTGGAGACGGACGCGGTCCGGGAGTTGCAGGCGCAGGCCGTGTCGCTCGAGGTGCAGGACCGGTTGCACTGCCTGGACCCGGTGAAGCCGGACGAGGTGGTCGCGTTCCTGCGGACCGCGGATGTCGGCGTGATCCCGATCCTGCGGTACCCGAGCCACGAGATGGCCCTGCCGAACAAGCTGTTCGAGTACGCCTTCGCGGGGCTGCCGGTGGTGGTCTCCGACATGCCGAGCATGAAGGAGTTCGTCGACCGGACCCGGATCGGCGAGGTGTTCGTCGCCGCCGACGCGCACGATCTGGCGTCGAAGGTCCGCACGGTCCTCGGTGACCTCGACTCCTACCGCGAGCGGGTCGCGGACCCCGGTTACCAGCAGGAAGTGTCCTGGGCCGGGCAGGCGGCGAAGCTTCGCAGCCTGTACGGCGAACTGGTCGGCCGGCAGCTCGAGGTCGTTCAGCCTGGGGGCCGCGCGATCAAGAAGCAGCGCCGGTTGCTGATCGGTCCGGTCAACAGTGCCGGCCAGGCCTGGCTGTGGGCGACCGCGCTCGAGCGTGAGGTCTCGGATCTCAAGGCCGAGTCGCTGACCACGGACAGTGGCGCCTTCGACTTCCGCGTGCACCGCACCGGGACGTATCAGCAGTACCGGTCGGATCTGCGCTGGCAGCTGGAGCTGACGGCGTACGCGTTGCGCGAGGTCACCCATGTGCTGTTCGAGGCGGGCCGGCCGATGTTCGGTCAGGAGCCCGGGCAGCTGTGGACGAACGACGTACCGACGCTGGACCAGGCCGGCATCAAGCACGGGCTGGTCTTCCACGGTTCGGAGATCCGCGATCCGGCTCTACACCGGGCGCGGTACCGGTGGTCGCCGTTCCACAACCCGGACGACGAGCTGACGACGCGGCTGCAGTCCGCGAACGACCTGATGCGGCAGCACCTGGAGGGGTACGAAGGCCCGATCTTCGTCACCACGCCGGACCTGCTGGAGTTCGTTGACAACGGCATCTGGTTGCCGCTGACCGTGGACGTCGAGGAGTTCGGGTCGACCCAGCCGGTGCTGGAGCGCGAGGTGCCGGTGGTCCTGCACGCACCGTCGGCGAGTGCGTTGAAGGGTTCGGCGTACGTCGATCCTGTGCTGGCGGACCTGGATGCGCGAGGCCTGATCAGGTACCAGCGGGTCCAGGGCGTTCCGCACGCGGAGCTGGCCGAGCTGGTCAAGAGCGCCGACATCGTGGTCGACCAACTGCTGCTCGGCACGTACGGCGTCTTCGCCTGCGAGGCGATGGCGGCCGGCCGGGTCACCGTCGGGCACGTCGCGGACCCGGTTCGCGACCTGCTCCCGACCGGCCTGCCGATCGCGGAGGCGACGCCGGACGACCTGTCCGAGGTGATCGAGCGGCTGGTCGCCGAGCGCGACACGGCCCGCAAGATCGCCGACGCCGGGCCGTCGTACGTCCGGGACCTGCATGACGGGCACCGGTCGGTCGAGGTGCTGCTTCCCTTTGTCAACAACGAGCTCGAGGTCGGCGGCCGGTAAGTGCGAATTCTGATGATCGCGCAGTCCCCGATCGCCGGGGACTCGCGCATTCTGCGAGAGGCAATGGCTCTGGTCGCGGCCGGTCACACGATTCATGTGATCGGACGCGATGTCCCCGAGGGCTTCGAGGTCGGACCCGGGGTCACGGTCGAGTCGGTGTCCCGCTCGGCCGGGCTGCGGACGGGCAACGGCGGACTCGCGGTCGGCCACGGCCGGAACGGGCCGAAGGTGCTGATCCAGCGATTCGGCCGGTGGCTGCTGCTGCCGGAACACCGGGACCGGACCGAGAAGCAGTGGCGGATCGCGGCGGCGCCCCAGGTGGCCGACGCGGGGCCGTTCGACGTCGTGCACGCGCATGACTTCAACACGTTGGAGCTCGCCGCCGAGTACGCCGAGAAGTGGTCGGCGGCGCTGGTCTACGACACTCATGAGCTGTGGTTCGACCGGGCACTGCCGGGGCGGCCGACGCCGCTGTGGCGTGCTCGCGGGCGGCGGTACGAGGTTTCGCTGGCTTCGAAGGCGCGGTTCGTGATCACCGTGTCGGACGGGATCGCGGCTCGGCTGCATTCACGGGGGTTGCCGGACGTTCGCGTCGTACGCAATACCTTCCCGCGGCCTTCCGCTGTACCGCCTGCGCTGGACCAGCCGGAAGGTCTGCTGTACGCCGGTCGCGTGGGCGCCGGCCGGGACCTGCCGACGCTGGTGGAGGCCGCGCGTCGGTTGGCGCCGTTCCGCACTGTGTTGATGGGCTCGGTGGATCCGAACTACCGCCTGGACCTGGGGCCTGTCGAGACGGAGGCCGAACGCTCGATCGACGAGGTCGACGACACGCTCCGCTCGTACGGGATCTCGCTCGTGACGTTGACGAACACCTGCGAGAACCACCGCTTGGCTCTCCCCAACAAACTCTTCCACGCCGTCCGGGCGGGGGTGCCGGTGGTCGCCGCCGACCTCCCCGAAATGCGCGCGGTGGTAACCCAGTACAAGCTCGGCACCTTGTACGAACCCGGGAACCCGGCATCCCTCACCGCCGCCGTACGAGCCCTGATCGAGAACTACACGGTCTACACCGATGGAGTCCGCTCGGCAGCCACAGAACTCAACTGGGAAAAGGATTCCGCCACCTTGGTGGCTGCCTACGCAGAGCTCGCCGGCTGACTCCAAGAACTAATCCGCCTCGGCCTTCGCCGTACTGCCGTCCGGCTTGTGCCCGGCGACCCGGTTGTTCAGCCAGTCGATCACGGCCTTGGTGCCGAGCACCTCCAGATCCGCTCCGACGTCGCTGCACTTCGCCCGCAACTTTGTGCGTGCGCCCGGTATCAAGCTCTGTGGAGGCGATCCACTGACTCGAGGGGACTGGGGACATGCAGCGACGGATGGTGGCCTGGGCGGGGAGTGCGGTGCTGGCGGTGGGCGCGCTGGCGCCGGCGGCGGCGTACGCACGAGGACCGAACCCGATCGGCCCGGGCGCGACGGTGCCGGGCACGAACAAGAAGATCACCGCGGCGGCCGCTGAGGCGTGCTGGGTCTGGCTGGGCTCGGTGACCGCGACCGGACAGCACGGGTCCTCGGATCCGACCGCGACCGTCCCGCCGACCGTGCCAGACAAGGGGGCCACCGACGGGGTGTACCAGCCCGGCCAGATCCGGCTCAGCGCCCGCCAGACGGTCGAACCGAACATCGCCGGCATCGACCGCTACGGGTACGTCGTCATCGGCGACGGGCTTTACGCCAGTAGCTACGCGCTCGACGGCACCGGCGAGATCGACCCGAGCCTCCCGCAGCAGTTGCGGCGGATCGGCGGTGGCTGGAGCAAGTTCACCTTCCTGGAGACCGCGGAGTACGAGAGCCCATCCGGCCAAAAGCCCATGGTCTACCACTCGAACGCCTACGCCTTGCGCAACGACGGAGTGCTGTTCCGCTGGAACACGGGCGGAGGCTGGCGCGCGACCGGCTCCTACGCCGGTTTCTCCGCGGTCAAGACGATGACGCTGATCGCGAAGACCCGCACGTACGACACGTTCCTGGCGAACACCCGCGGCGGTGCGCTGTACACGATCCGGATCCCGTTGACGTCGCCGATGAAGCCGATCGTCAAGCAGGTCCGGACCCGCACCTGGCAGGGCTTCGAGACGCTGTCGGCGATGGGGTGCGGCCAGTACGGCACGCTCCTGCTCGGCATCGACAAGGACACCAAGAAGGGCTACCTGTACGCCGTCGGCCACGCGAACGGCCTGTCGACGGTGATCCAGTCCCGCGGTGAGGTCCCGGGCCCGTTCGACGACCCGGTCTACTTCCGCTGGGTTCCGATCCCGATCTACGACGTCGCCAACGGCGACTGAGCTGCAAGGAGGGTTTCTAGCGCGGCCTGGGTTGTGGGGTCGGCTGGGGTGTAGGTGATGACGTGGTGGGGGTTTTCGCCCGGGAGTTGGAGGGACTCGAGGGAGAAGGTCAGGGGGCCGACGGCCGGGTGGTTCAGGAGTTTGGGGCAGTGGGTGCGGTTCTGGACGTTCTGGGTGGTCCAGAAGCGGTCGAAGTCGGGGCTGGCGGTGCGGAGCTCGTGTACCAGTGCCGCCAGCTCCGCGTCGTCGGCGTACTCCGCCGAGGCCCGCCGGAGCAACGCGACAGCATCTCGTGCGACGGATTCCCAGTCTGCGTAGAACTCTCGGGCCTCCGGATTCAGGAAGTACAGGCGGGCAAGGTTCCGCTTCTGCGGGTCGTCGAAGTCCGCGATCACCGCGGTGGCGCCGTGATTCCACGCCAGCACGTTGCTCAGTCGGTCGACCACGATCGCCGGGACATCGCGCATCGCCTCGATCATCGCCTTCAACTGCGGGCGTACGTCGGCTCGCGGCGGAACGGCCGGTGGAGCCGCGCAGGCCAGCGAGCGCAGGTGATCCCGCTCGGCGGTGCTCAGCTGGAGGGCGTCGGCAACCGCGCTCAACACCCCGACGGACGGGTTCTCGGCGCGGCCCTGCTCGAGCCGGATGTAGTAATCGACGCTGACGTTGGCCAGCAGGGCGACCTCTTCACGACGCAGTCCGGCGACGCGCCGATCGCGACCGGGCTGGAGTCCGACATCCTGCGGACGCACCCGGGCCCGGCGGGTCTGCAGGAACTCTCCCAGCTGCGGTCGCGCACTCACCTGACCAGTATCCCCGGCCCTCCAACGACCCGGGTGGTACTGCCAGACCTACGGTGCAAGCGGATCTTCTCCGGCCCGCCCGTCCGCCGGAGTGTGGAGGCATGAATCGCATCGCACTTGTCACCGGCGCCGCCAGCGGAATCGGCGGCGCCATCGCCACCCGGCTCGCCGCCGACGGCGCCTCGGTTGCCCTCCTGTCCCGCCGCCGCGACCGCCTGGAGAAGGTCGCCGCCCAGATCTCCGAGTCCGGCGGTACGGCGCTCGTCGTACCAGCGGATGTGACCGACGCGGACTCCGTGGCTCTGGCCGCGGCGCACGTACACAAGCACTTCGGTGACCTGGATCTGCTGGTGAACAACGCGGGCCTGATGAAGGTGGTCCCGTTCGGCGACGCGCCCGCCGCGGACTGGCGTCGTACCGTCGACGTCAATCTGTCCGGCGTTCTCAACGTCACGCATGCCTTCCTGCCGGCACTGAAACGGTCGGCGGCCACGAGAACCACCGATCTGATCAACGTCTCGTCGATCGCTGCGGATCGCTACCTGCCCGGGATGGCGGCGTACGGCGCCTCGAAGGCAGGCGTCAGCCACCTCACCCGCGCACTGCGGACCGAGCTCGCCGGGGAAGGCATCCGGGTGACCAACCTCGAGCCAGGCATGGTCGACGGCACCGAGCTCGCCGACGACTTCCCGGCCGAGCTCCGGTCGATGGTCGACGATCTGCGCACTACTCTGCCGGCGGTCCCGGCCGCCGAGGTCGCCGACCTGATCGCGTACGTCGTCAGCCGCCCACGCGAGGTCAACCTGCCGAACCTGCTTATCCAGCCGTCGCGGGAGATCTAGACAACAAGGTGCAGTTTGACCGAGGCGACGCCGATCTCGACGCGCTGACCCCAGCCGACCGCCAGGGTGTCGGACTCCATGCCGTCGCCGAACACGACCAGGTCGGACTCGGCGGTGATCGTCAACGTGTCCGGGGCCTTCAGCAGTCCCTCGGTGTTGTCGGTCCCGGTCGCCGGTGACGGCCAGGCCTCGCGAACGAACCAGCACAGCGCCGGATCGGTCGGCGTCGGCAACGCCAGCGGGCTGCGCCGCTCCTGCCACGCCGACCGGCACCAGCCGGTCGACCCGGTACCGGTGCCGACCAGGATCCCGGACGACGACTGCCGCTCCGGCAACCCATCCGGTGAGCGGAGCCGATAGCGCGCGGACTGATGCGAGTGGTGGCCGACGTACACCTCGTTCAGCGCGATCAGCTGCTGACCGTCATCGGTACTCGCGGCAACCATCGTGCGGGCCGCCACCTGGGGCACGGCCAGCAACTCGGCGATCGCGGCCGGTTCGTGTGGCACGAGTACGCCGGGATTCCGGGCTGGCTCGGGGTTGATCCCGATCACCGGCTGCCCGTCCAGATACTTGGCCACGTTGGCGACCAGGCCGTCCTGCCCGACCGCGATCACCACATCCTCCGGCCCGAACCCGAACCGGTCGAGGTCGTTGCGCTCAGCAACGGCCCGCCGCCAGTCCAGCGGGATCGCGGCCGAGACCGTGGCCAGCGCGTCCTGCTGCGCCTGGTGCCGGGCATCGAGCTCGGCCAGGTCCCGGCCGCGGCCGGCCAGGAAGAAGCCGGCCTGCTGCCGGGTCCCGTGCCGGGCGACCAGCTCGGTGAGCTCGGTCGTCCGATGCACGATCACCGCCCTCGGTGGGAGACTCATACCGGTTGCCCGGAAGTCAGCCTGGTCAGCAGCGGGGTGATGAGGTCGGGCGTCAGGTTCAGCGTGCCGATCTCCGGCAATGCACCTTGCTTGATCGCCATCGCGAGGATGGTTCCCTGGTCCAGCTCGGCGTACGCGTCGAGCATCCCCTTCTCGGCGGCCGCCTCGGCCGCGCCGATGACCCGCTTGGCGTCGGCCTCCGCCTCGCTCATCGCACGCTGACGTCCGGCCGCGGCGGCAGTCTCGATCTGCCCGGCCGCGGCGGCCTCGGTCGCGCGGAGTCGCTCGTTCTGACCGCGCTGGTTGACGAGTTGCTCCTCGCGCCGGGCGAGCTCGATCTGGTTCTGCAGTTCGTTCTCCGCGATCGACCGCTCCCGCTCGACCGCCATCGCGCGACGCTCGTACGTCGCCTTGTCCGCGGCCTGCTGCACCATCTCCCGGGTAGGAGTCTGCAGTGCCTTCTCGACATCCCGCTCGGCCCGGACGGCGACCACGCGGACGTCCTCGACACCGATCCCCAGACCGGTCAGCCGCTGATCCGCGCGCAGGCCCGTGCCGACCGCCTGCCGCAGCGCGGTCATGCCCTCCGACAACGCTTCGGTCAGCGACATCCGGGCCAGCAGGTCCAGCGCCGTCTGCTGTGCCAGCTCGGTCAGCAGTCCGCCGAGCTGCTCCAGCGGAGTGGCTCGCCAGAGTCCGGTGTCCGGGTCGATCCCGAAGTCGAGCCGGCTCGAGGCCAGCGCCGGGTCGGTGACCCGGTACGTCACCGTCGCCTGCACGGCGACGTCCTGGAAGTCCTGCGTCCGGCCGTGGAACAGCAGCGGCTGCTCGCGGTCGTCGATCGGGATCTCGCTCAGCGACGAGTTCAGCGCGCGGAACCAGAACGCCTGGCCGGCGCCGTCGTGGGCGACCTTGCCGTTGCGCAGGTGCCGCACGTGGGTGGTCGGGTTGGCCCGCAGGTGGCTGATGAAACGGAACCGGGTGATGTCTGCCATCGGTCGTTCTCCTCTTTGTCGTCAGTCTGACGATAAGGGGCCGGCTGACTTCTCGTCAAGGTGACGATTAAAATGAGGTCATGGACTTCGAGCCGCTCGGCCTGGCCGCCGACCTGGTCATCCTGACCGTCCGCGACGGCCGCCTCCAGGTGTTGCTGATCCGCCGCGGCATCGCGCCGTACCGGGGTCGCCGTGCGCTGCCGGGTGGTTTCGTCCGGCCGGACGAGGACCTCGAGTCGACCGCGCGTCGCGAGCTCGCGGAGGAGACCGGCCTGTCGTCGGACCGCATCCACCTCGAGCAAGTGGCGACGTACGGCGCTCCCGATCGCGACCCGCGGGGCCGGGTCGTCAGCGTCGCCTACCTGGCCCTGGTCCCGGATCTGCCCGCGCCCGTCGCAGGATCGGACGCCGCGTCCGCGGGCTGGGTCGACGTCGCGGAGGTGCTGGATGATCCCGGCCGGCTCGCGTTCGACCACCACCGGATCCTGACCGACGGGGTCGAGCGCGCCCGGGCCAAACTCGAGTACTCACCACTCGCGGCGGCTTTCTGTCCGCCCGAGTTCACCATCTCCGAGCTGCGCGGCGTCTACGAAGCCGTCTGGGGTACGCCGCTCGACCCCCGCAACTTCCACCGCAAGGTCACCAAAACCCCCGACTTCGTCGAACCTGTCGGCGCCACCACTACCCGGGACGGCGGCCGCCCGGCCCAACTCTTCCGCCGCGGCACAGCCACCATCCTCCACCCTCCGATGACCCGATCCTGACTAGAGGTGTTTCCGGGTTTGGAGGGCTAGTTGTTCGGCGGTGATGAGGTTGGTGTGGGTGCCGGGGGAGCCGCAGGACCAGGCGCCGGCGATGGTGCCGGCGAGGGCGGCGTCGTACCAGTCGACGCCGTCGAGGTAGCGGGCCAGGAAGGCGGCGACGTAGGCGTCGCCGGCACCGTTCGTGTCGACGACCGGGCGATCGGGGAGGGAGATCGCCGGGACGTGCCGGGCGGGATGGTTGCGGACGTACAGGTAGCTGCCGTCGGCACCCGACATCGCGACGACGATCTCGGCCCGGCCGTTGGCGAAGATCCAGTCGACCCCGTCAGGCTCCAGGGAACTGGTGGAGACGAAGACGATGTCGGCCGCGGTCGCGAAGTCCTTGTGGTAGTCGCTCCGCCCGTCCCAGTCGTGCAGGTCGGTCGAGACCGTGCAGCCGGCCGCGATCGCGTCGCCCAGTGCGTACCGCGCGAAATCCATGATCGAGACATGCACATGCTGAGCGTGTACGACGTTCGTCCGCCAGAGGTCCGGGTCGACGCGGAGCCCGGCCGGCTGCCGCCCGTCGTACAAGGCGAGGCGCCGGCCGTCCGGGGCGACCAGATTTACGGACCGGCGAGTTCCGCTGGGGTGGATAGCGACGTGCAGGGGGAGACGGAGTTCGTCGTACGTCCGGCGGATGCGGTCGCCCTCGGGGTCGTCGCCGATCACGTCCACCAGGCCCGCGCGCAGGCCGAGCAGGTGGCAGCCGAGCGTCACACCGTGTCCGGTGTGGCCGAGGTACGACTCGATCGGCTCCACCCCGATCGTGTCGACGTCCTTCAGTGGCAGGCTCGGCACCCGCACGATCGTGTCGATCCCCACCCCACCGATGACCAGCACATCCAGCTCCACCCGTCCCGTCATACCTGACTTTCGCCAGGTATGACAGGGTTTTTCCGGGACCTGAACGCAACCTGTCTCATTTACTGCTTGATCGGTGCCCCGGTCTTTTCCTGCAGTTCGTCGAAGGTGACGCCGTCTGCGAGCTCGACCAACTGCAGCCCGTCGTCGGTGATGTCGAGCACGGCGAGGTCGGTGATGATCCGGTTCACCACGCCGCGACCGGTGTAGGGCAGGTCGCATTCGGTCAGGATCTTGTGCGAGCCGTCCTTGGCGACATGCTCCATCAGCACGATCACCTTCTTGGCGCCGTGCACCAGGTCCATCGCGCCGCCCATGCCCTTGACCATCTTGCCGGGGATCATCCAGTTGGACAGGTCGCCGGTGGCCGAGACCTGCATGGCGCCGAGGATGGCCGCGTCGATCGCGCCGCCGCGGATCATCCCGAAGGAGAGCGCGGAGTCGAAGAACGAGGCGCCCGGCAGCGTCGTGACGGTCTCCTTGCCGGCGTTGATCAGGTCCGGGTCCTCTTCGCCCTCGACCGGGTACGGGCCGACGCCGAGGATGCCGTTCTCGCTCTGGAGTACGACGGTGACGCCGTCGGGGATGTAGTTCGGGACCAGCGTCGGCAGGCCGATGCCGAGGTTCACGTACTCGCCGTCGGCGAGCTCGGCCGCGGCGCGGGCCGCCATCTGCTCACGGGTGAGTGGCATGTTCAGGCCCCTTTCGGCTGCACGGTGCGCTTCTCGATCCGCTTCTCGATGTCCTTGCCGACAGCAACGACTCGCTGGACGTAGACGCCGGGCAGGTGGATCTCGTCGGGGTCCAGCTCACCAGGCTGGACCAGCTCCTCGACCGTCGCGATCGTGACCCGGCCGGCCATCGCCGCCAGCGGGTTGAAGTTGCGCGCGCTCCGGTCGAAGACCAGGTTGCCGTGGGTGTCACCCTTGAGCGCGTGCACCAGGCCGAAGTCGGTGGTGATCGACTCCTCCAGGACGTACGTCGTCCCGTTGATCTCCCGGGTCTCCTTGGCCGCCGAGGCCTTCGCCACGGTGCCGTCGGCGTTGTACTTCTGCGGCAGCCCACCGTCGGCGACCTGAGTCCCGACACCAGCCAGGGTGAAGAACGCGGCGATCCCGCAGCCGCCGGCCCGCAGCTTCTCGGCCAGCGTGCCCTGCGGGGTCAGCTCGACCTCCAGCTCCCCGTGCAGGAACTGCCGGGCGAACTCCTTGTTCTCCCCGACGTACGACGAGGTCATCTTGGCGATCCGCTTGTCCGCGAGCAGGATGCCCAGGCCCCAGTCGTCGACACCGCAGTTGTTCGAGACCACGCTGAGCCCGCTCACCCCCTTGTCGTGCAGGGCGGTGATCAGTTCCATCGGATTACCGCACAGCCCGAAGCCGCCGACCGCGAGGCTCGCGCCGTCGCCGATGTCGTCGACCGCGGCCCGCGGCGAGTCGTACGTCTTGTCCATCAGCTGCTCCGTTGCAGTCTCTGTGCCGGTTAGCTCCCGACTCTAACCAGCCGGGTACGACTCCCGCGATGTGGCCGCTACCACACGTGTGGCGGCGTACCACCCGCAGATGTGGTCCGGTGCTATGCGGAGGCTTCCGACGCGTTCAGCGCGGTCAGCTCGTGCAGAGCCTCGAAGTGAGCGTCTTCCAGCTCGGGGAAGGCCAGCACCGCGGACAGGTGTGCCCGGGCGGCCGGGAGATTGCCGCAGTACCGTGCCGTCCGTGCCAGACCGATGCGCGCCGCCGCGGCTGTCTCTGGGAGGTCAGCGCGCTCACTGACGTCCAGCGCCTGGCTGTAGTCCTCGCGAGCGTCCTCGAGCTTGCCCAGTGCGCGGTAGAGGTCACCACGCTGGCAGAGCAGTACGCCGGTCTCCTCTTCCAACCCAAGTTGCTCCGCCAGCGCCAGTGCCTCGGTGGTGAGGTCCAGCGGCTCGTCCACGGTCTGCCGGAGCGCGCTGAGTGCCAGGAACGTGCCCCACGCGTCCTCGAGCATGCGGAAGCGTCCCAACGCCGTACGCAGCGCCTGTGCGGCCTCGGCGGGGGGCACTGTGGTCAGACCTGGATACCCGCGGCACAGCTCGACGGCTGCGCGGGCCCATGCGTCACCGGTCTCGTTGCGCTCCAGCACGTCCTGGACCACGCCGACGGGCTCAAACGGTCCGAACACCAGTGACCACAGCAGCACGGTCACGGAGTACCGGAACGGCCCGGTCGACTCCAGCACGATCTGCTGGGCCCGTTCGACCTGCGCCTGCTCGGCCGATGCGGCGCCGTGCAGCACAGCGAGCAGGTACTCCTCGTCCAGCCCGACCGGGACAGTCCGGCCCAGCATGCTGAGCACTCGCTCCGCAGCGGCCGCAGCCTCGTCTTGAAGCCCGTGCGACCACCAGTACGCCGAGTAGCGCGCAACGAGCCGGAGGGCGGTCCTCAGGTCGCTCTCGCACGCACGCTCGATCGCGCTGACGACCTGGTCACCCTCCAGGCTGTGCAGATCGCCTGAGCCCCCTGAGTCCACGTAACTCATTGTTACTCGGCCGTGTGAACGTCATGTCACCGGGTCAGAAACGGAGTACGCCCCAGTGGGCCGGGAGGTGCATATCCTCGACGCCCTGCGGCGACCAGACCCAGAACTCCAGCTCGGGCCCCTTCACATACGCGCCGTCGACCACCTCGTGCGGGTGCTGGCACCGCATCAGGTTCATCCGCCACTCGTCACCCGGGTTCGGCGGGGTCGCCCGGCCCTCGTTGTACGACGCCAGATCGGCCCACGGTACGGCGATCTCCGTCGACCACCCGGTGTCGGCGTCGGACGGGTCGTTGACCGTCCCGTCGACGTGGATCGCGGTGCGCAGCCCGGGCAGGTTGGTCGGGTCGATGGGTACACCGCCGTCGACGTACGGCTTGGGCAGGGTGAGCTCCCAGATCGTGCCGAGCGGGTTGATCTCGAACTCGTAGTAGTTCTGCCCGTCGCCGTCCGGGTCGAGGAACAGCTCGAAGTTGTTCTCGTGGAAGAGCTTGCTGTTCTTCTCGGTCATCGTCGACCAGACGTGCGGTTCCTCGAGCAGCCCGCCGACGTACAGGTACTGGTCGTCGTACATCAGCTTCGCCCGGGTCCGGAACCGCGGCGCCGGACCGTCGGCGATCGGGACGAAGTCGGTGGTCCAGGGCGCGACGTCCCAGGCGGGGTCGGTCAGGGTGCCGTCGAGGTTCGGCGCGCCTGTAGTTGTGGTCCGCGGGCACTCGTAGACGGGCAGGTCAGGCATCGGCACGCTCCAGCAGTCGGGCGACGAGATTGGCGAGCAGGAAGGTGATCAGAGTCAGAACCGGTACGACGGCCAGGATCCACGGCGAGTCCAGATAGCCCGTCAGAAACGCGAGTACGACGGCCAGCATGAAGGCGACCCCGAGGAACGCGACCAGCCGGGGGCTCGGCATCGACAGCCGGCTCAGCGCAAGCCCGCCGAGCACCATGGTCACGGCCACGATCAGCACCAGCAGCGGGAGCCCGAGCGCACCGCAGTTCGTCGTGTCACGGAACCGCTCGCAACTGCGCTCACTCAGCCACACCAGCGCGATCGTCGCGAACCCGCACAACAACCCGACCACGGCGAGGATCAAAGCCGGCGGCAACGGTGGTGCGTCGTACCGTCCTTCGTCCGCATCCTCCTGGCTCATTGCCGCAGGCTATCGGGATTACGCGGCCCCGAGGGAGTGCGCGATCGCATCCCGCACCATCGCGTCGGTGGGGACGGGCACGGCACGCTCCGCCGCGAGCTCGGCCAGCGAGACCATCGTGACGTCGTGCAGGCCGCAACTCGTGAACGTGTGAAAGACCGTCATGTCCGGGTCGACGTTCACCGAGAAGCCGTGGCTGGTCACGCCGCGCCGGATCCGCATCCCGATCGAGCACAGCTTCCGGCCGTCCTCGGTCCACACCCCGACCAGGCTGCTCGCTCCCTTCGGCGTGTCCCGCCGTACGAGCGGGAACCCGAGCGATCCCAGTGCGTCGATCAGCCCGTTCTCGACCCACCGCACGATGTCGACCGGACCGCGCGACTTCAGATCGATCACCAGGTACCCGACCAGCTGCCCGGGCCCGTGGTACGTCGCGAACCCGCCGCGGTCGACCGCCACCGCCGGGATCCCCGCCGTCTCGGGCGGCAGATCGCCCAGCACGGTCCGGGGCCCGTACGTGATGACCGGCGAATGACTCAGCAGGAACAGCCGATCCTCGGCCGTTCCCGCCACCCGCTCCTCGACCCAGTCGCGCATCTCCTTCGCCGCGACCTCGTAATCCATTTCGCCCAGATCCACGCGCTGCATGCGGTCCAGCCTAGGCGGGTAACCCGAACAGGTTTACTTTTCGATCATGCGCTTCGACCGGTACACCGTGATCGTGCTGACGCTCCGCCCGGACCCGCCGGTCCTGAGCGACGAGCAGGCCACCGAGCTCCAGAACCGCCATCTGGCGTACGGCGCCGGCCTGCAGGAGCGCGGCTTGGTCCTCGCCCGCGGACCCCTCACCGACCAGGACGACGACCGCTTCCGCGGTTTCTCCATCTGGTCCGTCGACCAGGAAACCGCCCGCGCCCACGCCGAAGCCGACCCCGCGGTCCGAGCGGGCCGCCTCGCCG
This sequence comes from Kribbella sp. NPDC026596, assembly GCF_040638415.1. Taxonomy (NCBI): domain Bacteria; kingdom Bacillati; phylum Actinomycetota; class Actinomycetes; order Propionibacteriales; family Kribbellaceae; genus Kribbella; species Kribbella sp. NPDC026596. Next base: position 69,629 of record NZ_JBEZYF010000011.1, read on the forward strand.
TCCACGTCATGACCTGGATGATGCCCGCCGGCAATCTCACCTTCGCCAAGGTCCGCCCGCCCCACTCCCTCGCCGAGGCCATGGAGGACTAGCGCACCTGAGCGGCCGGGTGGATTATCAGTTAGGACCACATCGCGAGGGGGCGATGTCATGTGTGGTCGACGGGTGGCTCGAACTCGGCTGTCGAGAAGGCTCCGGGGGAGTTTGACCTACGTGGCTGCGGCCGCTCTCGCCCTGCCGCTCCTTGTTGCGTGCGGGCAGGACAACGGCACGCCCACGCTCAACTGGTACATCAATCCTGATAACGGTGGACAGGCGCGGCTCGCCGAGAAGTGCGCGCCGGCGGGCGGCCCGTACAAGGTGGACATCCAGACGCTGCCGAACGACGCGTCCCAGCAGCGCGAGCAACTCGTACGCCGCCTGGCCGCGAAGGACAGCTCGATCGACCTGATGAGCCTGGACCCGCCGTTCGTGGCCGAGTTCGCGAACGCCGGGTTCCTGCGCCCGTTCAGCAAGCAGGACGAGGCGACGTTCACCGACGGCGTCCTGGCCGCACCGATCAAGACGGCGTACTGGAACGGCCAGCTGGTCGCGGCGCCGTTCTGGGCGAACACCCAGCTGCTCTGGTACCGCAAGTCGGCGGCCGCAGCGGCCGGGGTCGACCCGACCGCCCCGGGCTTTACCTGGGACCAGATGATCAAGGCGGCGGAGGCCGAGAACAAGGTGATCGCCGTCCAGGCCAACCGGTACGAGGGCTACATGGTCTGGGTCAACGCGCTGGTCGTCTCGGCCGGTGGCCAGATCGTCACCAACGTGCAGGCGGGCAAGAACGCGACGCCGTCGATGGCCTCACCGGCCGGTGACGCGGCCGCCGAGGTCGTCGGCAACCTGGCCCGGTCCTCCGCGGCACCGCCGGCGATGTCCAACGCGACCGAGGAAGAGGCTCGCTCGGCCTTCCAGAGCGACCGCGGCGGGTTCATGGTCAACTGGCCGTACGTGTACGGCGCGGCGTCGGCCGACGTGAAGGCCGGCGCGACCACGCAGGCCGTGGTCGACGACATCGGCTGGGCACGGTATCCGCGGGTCGTCGAGGAGATGCCCAGCAAGCCGCCGCTCGGTGGCATCAACCTGGCCATCGGCGCGTACACCAAGTACCCCGACCAGGCGCTGGCCCTGGTCAAGTGCCTGACCTCGCTGCAGAGCAGCATCCAGTACATGGTCGACGCGGGGAACCCGGCCGCGAAGGCAGCGGCGTACGACGATCCCCAGGTGCGCAAGGCGTTCCCGATGGCACCGCTGATCCGGGATTCGATCAACGACGCGGGTCCGCGGCCGATCACGCCGTACTACAACGACGTCTCCACGTCGGTGCAGATCACCTGGCACCCGGGGACCGACGTCCGTGCTCCGGCGACACCGGAGGACACCGACAAGTTCATGCGCGAGGTCCTGAGCGGAGATCGGCTGCTCTGAGCCGACCCGAATCGTCCTAGGGAGGGACCGATGGCCGTCAACGATCAACCTGACACGGCGACGCTCCCGGCCACGACGCCGTCGGCCGCACCGGTTCCGGCGCGGATGTCGGACCGCACCCGGCACGAACGACGGCTCGGACTCTGGCTGTCCGCGCCCGCCTTCGTCGTGATGATCGTGGTGACCGCCTACCCGCTGGTGTACGCGGTCGTCCTGTCGCTGTACAACTACCGGCTGACCGACCCGGAGGGGCGCTCCTTCGTCGGCCTGGCGAACTACGGAACCGTGCTGACCGACCCGGTCTGGTGGAGCGACTTCCTGACCACCTTCATCATCACCGCGTTCAGCGTCGGGATCGAGCTCGTCCTCGGCTTCGCGTTCGCCTTCGTGATGTACCGGATCCTGCGTGGCCGATCGCTGGTGCGCACCGGGATCCTGCTCCCGTACGGGATCATCACCGTGGTGTCGGCCTACATCTGGCGGTACGCGTTCCAGCTGGACTCGGGGTTCATCAACCAGTGGTTCGGCCTCGGCGACTACAACTGGTTCGGCCAGCGCTGGTCCTCCTTGTTCGTCATCATCTTCTCCGAGATCTGGAAGACCACGCCGTTCATCTCGCTGCTGCTGCTCGCCGGCCTGGTCCAGGTGCCGTGGGACCTGCAGGAGGCGGCGTCCGTCGACGGCGCCACCGCCCGCCAGCGGCTGATGCGAGTGACGCTGCCGAACATGAAGGCGGCCATCATGGTCGCGCTGCTGTTCCGCACCCTGGACGCCTGGCGGATCTTCGACAACCCGTTCATCATGACGGCCGGTGCGAACAAGACCGAGACGCTGTCCTTCCTCGCCTACCGGCAGAACGTCACGCTGCTGAATCTCGGCGTCGGCTCGGCGATCTCGGTGCTGCTGTTCTTCAGCGTGGTGATCATCGCGTTCCTGTTCGTCAAGGGCTTCAAGACCGACCTCTCGCAGGTGAGGGGTGACAAGTGATGAACCGGAACGCGAAGTACTGGTGGACCGGCTGGGGCCTGCTCATCCTGGTCTGGGCACTGTTCCCGATGTTGTGGATGGTGTCGTTGTCGTTCAAGGACCCGGCCACGTTCCGCAGCGCGAAGCCGACGTTCTTCCCCGAGAAGTGGGTGTGGACGAACTACGACACCGTGTTCAGCGACAGCCTCTTCACCAGCGCGCTGCGCAACTCGGTGGGCATCGCCTTCATCGCGACCCTGCTGTCGGTGATCGTCGCGATGTTCGCCGCGTACGCGATCGCTCGGCTGGAGTTCCCGGGTAAGAAACTCCTGCTGTCGATGGCGCTGGCGATCGCCATGTTCCCGCAGGCCGCGCTGGTCGGGCCGCTGTTCAACATGTGGCGCAACCTCGGCATCTACGACACCTGGGCCGGCCTGATCATCCCCTACCTCACCTTCGCCCTGCCGCTGTCGATCTGGACCATGTCGGCGTTCTTCCGGCAGATCCCCTGGGAGATGGAGCAGGCCGCACAGGTGGACGGGGCGACCGCCTGGCAGGCGTTCCGCAAGGTCATCGTGCCACTGGCCGCACCCGGCGTGTTCACCACCACGATCCTGACGTTCTTCTTCTGCTGGAACGAGTTCCTGCTCGCGATCTCGCTCACCTCGACCGACCGGGCCCGGACCGTCCCGGCGGCGTTGTCGTTCTTCACCGGCGCCTCGCAGTTCCAGTCGCCGGTCACCGCGATCATGGCGGCCTCGGTGGTCGTCACCATCCCCGTCGTCATCCTGGTGCTGCTCTTCCAGCGCCGAATCGTCGCCGGTCTGACCGCGGGCGCCGTCAAGGGCTGATCGCCCGCTCAGGAAGGAGATGTCCGACTGTGGCAACCATCAATATGAAGAACATCGTCAAGCGGTACCCGGACGGATTCCTGGCCGTCGACGACATCAGCATCGAGGTCGCCGACGGAGAGTTCATCATCCTGGTCGGGCCGTCCGGCTGCGGAAAGTCGACCCTCCTGCGGATGATCGTCGGCCTGGAGGACATCACCGAGGGCGACATGCTCATCAACGGCGAACGGGTCAACGAGAAGGCGCCGCGGGACCGGAACCTGGCGATGGTGTTCCAGAACTACGCGCTCTACCCGCACCTGAACGTGTTCGAGAACATCGCGTTCCCGCTGCGACTGAAGAACATGTCGGACGCCGACGTGACACGACGGGTCGAGGAGGCCGCCGACGTGCTCGAGCTGACCGAGCACCTGAAGCGCAAGCCGGCCAACCTGTCCGGCGGCCAGCGGCAGCGGGTCGCGATGGGCCGGGCGATCGTCCGCAAGGCCGACGCGTTCCTGTTCGACGAGCCGCTGTCCAACCTGGACGCGAAGCTGCGCGGCCAGATGCGGACCGAGATCTCCCGGATGCAGCGCCGGCTCGGGACCACGACCGTGTACGTCACCCACGACCAGACCGAGGCGATGACGCTGGGGGATCGGATCGCCGTCCTGCGCAAGGGCGTCCTGCAGCAGATCGGGACCCCGCACCAGCTGTACGACACTCCCGCGAACCTCTTCGTCGCCGGGTTCATCGGATCGCCGCCGATGAACTTCATCCCGGGCCGGGTGAAAGACGGCGCCATCGAGACCCCGCTCGGCGACATCGGGGTCACCGACCGGCTCGCCGGGACGGCCGGACATGAGCTGGTCATCGTCGGCATTCGCCCGCAGGACTTCGAGGACTCCTCCGGCGTGGATGCTGCGGCCCGGGCGGGCGGGGAAACGTTCACAGCGCACGTGGACGTGACCGAGTGGCTCGGCAACGAGCTGTATGCCTACATCCCGTATGACGCTCCGCAGGACGTCACCCTGCAGTTGAAGGAGCTCCAGCGCGAGCTGGACAGCGAGCAGATGCGCACCCAGCTGGTCGTCGTCCTAGGCGCCCAGAGCAAGGTCACCGACGGCAGCGTGACGGACCTGTGGTTCGACAACGCACAGATCCACGTCTTCGACCCAGCCACCGGGGACAACCTGACCCAGTACGCCGCCGCGCCGGAGCCGGAGCTGGTCGAGTCGAGCTCGCCGGCGAGCGACCGTGGAACCGGTCCGGACCCGCGAGCCGCGGCCCCGCAGACGGAGGAGTAGGAGAACAGCGAAAGAGGCCCCTCACCGAGGGACCTCTTTCGTGTGGTCGGGCTGACAGGATTTGAACCTGCGACCTCTTCGTCCCGAACGAAGCGCGCTACCAAGCTGCGCCACAGCCCGAATCGCCGTTAGCTTACATGCGACGACCGTGGGGACGAAATCGGGTTAATCCGTGGGACGAGAGTGAGCAGCGTCGCCTCCGGCCGGCACGCGAAACGCACCGGCGCGTACGGCGAAGTGCCGAGGCCGGCCGACACGTGCAGAGCCGCCTGGCGGCCGCCGTGGCCCCAGGTGGACAGGCCCTTCACGCGGGAAGTGTCCAGGTCGCAGTTGGTCACCAGGGCGCCGTAGAACGGCACCGCCAGCTGGCCGCCGTGGGTGTGGCCGGCCAGGACGAGCGGGTAGCCGTCGCCGACGAAGCCGTTCAGGATGCGCTGGTACGGCGCGTGCGTGACGCCGATGGACAGGTCGGCCGTGGGGTCCGCCTCACCCGCGACCTCGTCGTACCGGTCGCGCTTGATGTGCGGGTCGTCGGTCCCGGCGAAGTCCAGGCGCAGGCCGTTGACCTTGAGGGTCGCCTTGGCGTTGTTCAGGTCGGTCCAGCCGGCCCCGGTGAACGCGCGGCGCATCTCCTCGTACGGCAGGTCCGGGCCGTGCGGCTTGTGCCGCTGCTTGTGTGCGGGCAGCAGGTACTTGCCCGGGTTCTTGAAGTGCGGCTTCCAGTAGTCGTTGGACCCGAACACGAACACTCCCGGCAGGTCGAACAGATCGCCGTACGCACGGAGCAGTGGCTGGACCGCACGCTCGTGGGAGATGTTGTCGCCGGTGTTCACGATCAGGTCGGGCTCGAGTGCGGCCAGGTTGTTGACCCAGTTGATCTTGCGCTCCTGGGTGGGCATCAGGTGCAGATCGGACAGATGCAGCACCCTGAGTGGCTCGGAACCCTCCGGCAGCACCGGCACCGTCACTCTGCGCAGTGTGAACCAGCGCACCTCGACGGCGGCCGCGTACGCGACACAGGCGGCACCCACGGCACCGACGACCGCCGTGGTCTTCAGAGTGGTGTTGACAAGCCCGCGCAACGTCATTTCACCAGCCTGCCACAATCATGGTCATGTCCAACTCCGGAATGAAGCAGCGCCTGCACGACGACATGACCGCCGCCCTGAAGGCGCGCGACGAGATCCGCAAGTCCACTCTGCGGATGGCGCTCACCGCGGTCACCAAGGCGGAGGTGGCCGGCAAGGAGGCCCGCGAGCTCTCCGACGCCGAGATCGTCGACGTCCTGGGTTCGGAGGCGAAGAAGCGGCGCGAGTCCGTCGTCGCCTACCGCGACGCCGGCCGGACCGAACTGGCCGACAAGGAACAGGCCGAGGCGGACATCCTCGCCGAGTACCTCCCCGAGCAGCTGAGCCAGGAGGAGATCGCAGCCCTGGTCACCGAGACCATCGCCGCGACCGGCGCCGCCGAACTCGGCCCGCGCGGCATCGGCAAAGTCATGGGCGCCCTCCAGCCCAAGGTCAAGGGCAAAGCCGACGGCGGCGCCGTCTCCGCCGAGGTCAAGCGCCAGCTCGGCGCCTAGCGTCGCGGCCTCTGCGGTCATGGCTGTCAGCCGTGGCCGCGGCCGCCGCAGTTGGGGTACTTCGGGTTCCAGGGTGGGCAGTTGGGGTTGATGGTGGTGGGAGTGCCCGGGGGCTTGGTGGTGTTCGGCGGCTTCGTCGTGTTGGGCTGGTTCTGCTGGCTGCCGTTGGAGACGAAGATCGTGACCTTCGAGCCCTCGGGGGCGCCGTCGCGCTGGCGTGGGCTGGTGTAGGCGACGGTGCCGGCGGTCTCCTCGGAGTTGACCGTGCCGGGCGCGATCTCGACGTCGAACCCGGCCTGCCGCAGCTTGTTGGCGGCGTCGTCGGGGTTCATCCCGTTGACGAACGGCAGATCCTTCACGTTGCCGCGCGAGATCGTGTCCGACGGCGCGGTGAAGCGCGTGGTCGGATAACCCTGCAGCGCGCCTTGCATCGCCGTCTGCCAGAGCGGTCCGGCGGTGCCCGAGCCGGACGCGTCGTACATCTTCTTGCCGCCGAGCGTCTGACCGATCAGGTTCCGGTACGGCAGCGAGGCGTCGGCCACCACCGACGCGGCGGCGAGCTTGGTCGAGTAACCGGCGTACCACACGGCCTTGTTCTCGGTGATCGTTCCGGTCTTGCCGGCCAGGTCGCTCTTGCCGAAGTTCAGCTTCGCGCCGGTGCCGCCCTTCTGCATGACCTGGTGCAGTACGGCGTTCACGCCGTCGGCGACCTCCGGGGCCAGTGCCTGCTTGCAGTCGGCGCCACGGGTGGCGATCGACTTGCCGGCGGCGTTCTTGATCGTGGTGACCAGCCACGGCGTGCAGTACATGCCCCGGGCGGCGAACGCGGCGTACGCGCTCGACAGCTGCAGCGGGGTCACGTAGCCGACGCCGAGAGTCATCGACACGACCTGGTCGAGCGGCCTGGCGGTCTGGGCGTCGCCGGTCTGCGCGTCGTACATCCCCAGCGACGCGGCGATCTTGGCGATCGGGCAGAGACCGGTCTGCTGGGACAGCAGCAGGAAGTAGGTGTTCGTCGACTTCTGTGCGGCCTGGATCATCGTCGGCTCGGGGACGTTCTGGGTGGAGTTGCTCGGTGTGTAGTCCGGGTCGGAGGTCGTCCCGTTGCAGGTGCTGAACTTCTTGCCGCTGAGGTCGATCTGGTTGGGCGCGTTGATCTTGTAGTTGAGCGGGAAGCCCTTCTGGATCGCGGCCGCGATCGTGAAGGCCTTCATCGTCGAACCGTTCTGGAAGCCGCCGTACCCGCCGGGGTAGGACTTCTCGACGTTGTAGTTGTACGACGTCTGGTTCTTCTTGCCGCCGTACGGCTTGCTCTGCACCATCGCCTTCACCAGGCCGGTCCCGGGCTCGACGATCGTGATCGCGGCGATCGCGGAGTCGGTGGCCTTGGAGTGGACGTCGATCGAGTGCTGCGCGGCCTTCTGGATCTTCGGGTCGAGCGAGGTCCGGACCGTGAGGCCGGCGGTCTTGAGGAAGTTCGCGCGGTCGGTCTTGGTCTTGCCGAAGGCCGGGTTGTCCTCGAGCTGGGAGACGACGTACTCGCAGTAGAACGGGTACGGACCGTTGGCGCAGCCGAGTTTGTTCGGGCGGACCTTGGCGAAGTCGATCACCGGGGTCTTCAGCGCCGAGTTGGCCTGGGTGGCCGAGATGACCTTGAGCTCGAGCATCCGCTTGATGACCACGTCGCGGCGCTCCTTGGCGCGCGTCGGGTTGTTGGTCGGGTCGTAACCGGTCGGGTTCTTCACCAGGCCGGCCAGCAGTGCGGCCTGCGGCAGAGTGAGCTGGGAGGCGTTCACGGAGAAGTAGTGCTGCGCGGCGGCCTGGATGCCCCAGGCACCGTCGCCGAAGTTCGCCAGGTTGAGGTACTTCTCCAGGATCTCGTTCTTCGAGTACTCCTTCTCGACCGCGATCGCGTACCGCAGCTCGGCGACCTTGCGCTGGTACGTGTCGGCGGTCGCCTCGGCGACCTCCTCGGGCGTCTTCGCCTTCTCGACCAGGCTCACCTTCACGTACTGCTGGGTGATGCTCGAGCCGCCCTGCTGGATCCCGCCCGAGGACTTGTTCTGCAGCAGCGCCCGCAGCGTGCCCTTGAGGTCCAGCGCGCCGTGCTCGTAGAACCGGTCGTCCTCGATCGCGACGATCGCCTTCTGCATGATCGGCGCGACCTGGCTGAGCTTGACCGGCACCCGGTTCTGCTCGGCCAGGGTGGCGATCAGCGAACCGTCGGCGGCCAGGATGGTGCTCTTCTGCTTGAGCGGCACCTCGTCGAACTGCTGCGGCAGGTCTTGCAGAGTGTCGGAAGTCTTCTCGGTGGTGAAGCCGGCCAACCCGGCGAACGGGATGGCGAGACCGGCGGCCAAGGCCCCCGACAGCACGCTCACCCCGAGGAACAGGACCACCGATTGGACGACTCCCCGGTCGTCCTTCTCCCTGACGCGCATGGTTATAGAGACTACGGGACCGGCATCTTGGGTTACCGCTGCGAATGTGAGTTCCATCACGGTGTCTGGACAAAGTTCATCCAAAAGGAGGAGGGCCCGAGCAAACTGCTCGGGCCCTCCGGTTGTACGACGGTCAGGCGGCGTACTGGTGTGCCTCGACCTGCGCCGGTACGAGCGCCAGATCCAGCACCTCGCGGACATCGCTGACCGGGTGCACCGTCAGCTCCTTGAGCACGGACTCCGGCACGTCCTCCAGGTCCGGCTCGTTCCGCTTCGGGATCAGGATCGTGGTCAGCCCAGCCCGGTGCGCGGCGAGCAGCTTCTGCTTCACCCCACCGATCGGGAGGACCCGTCCGGTCAACGACACCTCACCGGTCATCGCGACCTCCGAGCGGACCGGCCGCCCGGACAGCAGCGACGCCAGCGCCGTCGTCATCGTCACACCCGCCGACGGCCCGTCCTTCGGGACCGCACCGGCCGGCACGTGGATGTGGGCATTCCGCTCGGCCAGGTCGCCGACCGGCAGCCCCAGCTCCGCGCCATGCGAGCGCAGGTACGACAGGGCGATCTGCGCCGACTCCTTCATCACGTCACCGAGCTGTCCGGTCAGCGTGACTCCGGTTGGGCCGGTCTCCTTGTCGGCCAGCGACGCCTCCACGAAGAGCACGTCACCACCCGCACCAGTCACCGCAAGCCCGGTCGCCACGCCTGGGAGCGCCGTACGCTCGGCTGACTCCGGAGTGAACTTCGGTGAGCCCAGGTAGCCCTTCAACTCACCGGATCCGATGGTCAGCGAACCAGCGTCCTCGCCCAGGGCGAGCTTTGCCGTCACCTTCCGCAGGACTCGAGCGATCGCCCGCTCCAGCTGCCGTACGCCGGCCTCACGCGTGTACTCGCCGGCCAGCAGCCGCAGTGCCGAGTCGTCGAAGGCGACCTCGTCCGCCGTCAGGCCCGCCCGCTCCAGCTGACGCGGGAGCAGGTGGTCACGGGCGATGACGACCTTCTCGTCCTCGGTGTACCCGTCCAGCTGCACCAGTTCCATCCGGTCCAGCAGCGGCGCCGGGATGGAGTCCAGCACGTTCGCCGTGGCCAGGAAGACCACGTCGGACAGGTCCAGCTCGACCTCCAGGTAGTGGTCCCGGAAGGTGTGGTTCTGCGCCGGGTCCAGCACCTCGAGCAGCGCGGCGGTCGGGTCACCCCGGTAGTCCGCACCCACCTTGTCGATCTCGTCCAGCAGCACCACCGGGTTCATCGAACCGGCCTCGGTGATGGCCCGGACGATCCGGCCCGGCAGCGCACCGACGTACGTACGCCGGTGACCGCGGATCTCGGCCTCGTCCCGCACACCACCCAGAGCGACGCGGACGAACTTCCGTCCCATCGCACGCGCCACGGACTCACCCAGCGAGGTCTTACCCACACCAGGCGGACCGACCAGGGCCAGCACGGCGCCACTGCGGCGTCCACCGACCACACCGAGACCGCGGTCCGCGCGGCGGCGCCGTACGGCCAGGTACTCGGTGATGCGCTCCTTCACGTCATCCAGACCGGCGTGGTCCGCGTCCAACACGGCCCGCGCCTCGCGGATGTCGTAGCTGTCCTCGCTGCGCTCGTTCCACGGCAGCTCGAGGACGGTGTCCAGCCAGGTGCGGATCCAGCCGACCTCGGGGGACTGCTCGGACGTCCGCTCCAGCTTGTCGACCTCGGCGAGCGCGGCCTTGCGGACGTGCTCGGGCAGATCGGCCGCCTCGACACGGGCCCGGTAGTCCTCTTCCTCGGACTCGGCCTTACCGTCCAGCTCGGCCAGTTCCTTGCGGATCGCGGCCATCTGCTGGCGCAGCAGGAACTCCCGCTGCTGCTTCTCCATGCCCTCCTGGACGTCCTTCTGGATCGTCTCGGAGACCTCGAGCTCGGCCAGGTGGTCCTTCACCCAGCCGATCAGCTTCTCCAGCCGCTCGGTGACGTTGGCGTTCTCGACCAGCCAGGACTTCTGCTCATTGCTGAGGTACGAGGCGTAGCCGGCCAGGTCGGACAGCTCCGCCGGGTCGTCGACCTGCTTCACGGAGTCGATGACCTGGTAGGCGCCGCGACGCTGCAGCACCGAGGTCATCAGGGTCTTGTACTCACGAGCCAGCTCCGCCGAACGGGCGTCGGTGATCTCGTGCAGAACAGTCGCGCCCACCCAGAGCGCGGCACCCGGACCGGTGGTCCCGGCGCCGATCAGGACCCGCTGGGTCCCGCGGATCACGGCCGCCTGGGCACCGCCCGGCAGCCGGCCGATCTGCTCGATCTCACCGAGCGTCCCGGCCTTGGCATATTTCCCGTCCAGCCGCGGCACCAGCAGTACCTGGTCCTGGCCGGAGGCCTGCGCCGCGTCGATCGCGGCCCGGGCCTCGGGGTCGGCCAGTCGGACCGGCACGACCATTCCCGGCAGGACCACGACGTCGTCCAGCGGCAGAACAGGAAGATTCAACGTATCGGTCACGCTGTCACACCCTTTACAAGATTGAGTCTGACAGGCTCAACCACAGCCCCCACCAGGTCATTCCCGGCGTTCGCTGTGGGTGAAAACGTGGCCGGCCGACCTCAGGCGGTGAGCAGGTCGCCGATGTGGCGTAGACCGGTGAGGTCGTGGATGTCGTCGGCGAGGGCCGGGACCTCGGCGGTCGGGATCGCGCGGTGGCTCCGGCGAAACCGGTCGGCGCGTTTGTGGTCGCCGACGACCTGATGCATCTTGTCCGCGTGCAACCGCAGGACGGCGGCCGTCAGCGGCGACTTGTCCGCCTCCTCCAGCCGCTCGGCGGCGCCCAGTGAGCGCTCCGACGACAGGTCCGGTACGTCGGTGTTCGTGACCCGGTTCAGGACGACGCCGGCCAGCGGCATCCGCTCGGCCCGCAAACGCTCGGCGAAGTACGACGCCTCCCGCAACGCGTCGTTCTGCGGCGCGGCCACGACGAGGAAGGCCGTGTGCGGCTCACGCAGCAGCGCGACCGTCTGTTCGGCCCGCGCCCGGAATCCCCCGAACAACGTGTCGAAGGCCGCGACGAACGTCTGGACGTCGGTCAGCACCTGGGCTCCGAGCACCTTGTTGAGCACGGACATCGCCATGTTGACGCCGGCGGACATCAACTTGAACGGCCCGCGAGCGGGAGCCAGCAGCAGCTTGAGGAACCGTCCCTCCAGCAAGGACGCCAACCGCTCCGGGGCGTCCAGGAAGTCCAGCGCCGACCGCGACGGCGGTGTGTCCACGACGATCAGGTCCCAGTCGCCGGTCCGCTCCGCCTGCTTGTGCAGCTGCCCGAGCTTCTCCATCGCCATGTACTCCTGCGTCCCCGCGAACGACGACGACAGCGCGACGTAGAACGGGTTCGCCAGGATCTGCTCGGCCTTCTCCGGCGTCGCGTGCGCGAGCACCACCTCGTCGAAGGTGCGCTTCATGTCCAGCATCATCGCGTCCAGCCGGCCGCCGTTCCCGGTGTCGACCTCGGCGACCGCCCGCGGCGTGTTGTCCAGCTCGGTCAGCCCGAGCGACTGCGCCAGCCGCCGAGCCGGGTCGATCGTCAGTACGACGACCTTCCGCCCCCGCTCCGCCGCCCGCAGCCCCAGCGCCGCCGCGGTCGTCGTCTTCCCAACCCCACCCGCACCACAGGTAACAACAATCCGCGTCGACGGATCATCAATCAACGCATCCAGATCGAGCGCGGTCACGGGGCCTCCCGGCCTGGACTGAGGAGCGGAGGGAGCGAAGCGACTGGAGCGACGAGGGAAGGCCGGGAGGCAAGGCCCCGTGACCCTGCCGGCGCCGAAGGCCCGGCCAAAAGCACTGTCATGTCCTTAGCTCCTCGGCCAGGTCGACCAGGGCGCCGTGGTCGATCCCTTCCGGCTGCAGCGCCAGCTCGATCACTTTCTTGCCTAAGGCATCTATCCGGTCGCGGTTCTCGCGTTCCAGCCCGATCCGGATCGCGTGGTCGCGCGCCTCGGTCGCCAACGTCCTCGCCAGCCCGGCGCCGCCCGTGAGCCCAGCCGATCGCAGGCCCTTGGTGAGTTCGGTGATCGGCAGTTTCTCCTTCACCGCCAGGGCGAGCGCGTCATCGTCGAGCGGACTGTTGCGGACCATGTTCACCACGATCGACCCGATCCGCAGATCGAGTGCCTCGAGGTGCTCGACCGCATCGAGCGTCTCCTGGACCGGCATCTCCTCGAGCAGGGTCACCAGGTGGATCCGGGTCACGTCCGACCGCAGCATGCCCATGATCGCGTCCGCCTGATTGCGGATCGGCCCGACCTTGGCCAGCCCGGCGACCTCGTGGTTCACGTTCAGGAACGGCGCGATCCGTCCGGTCGGCGGTGCGTCCAGCACGACGGCGTCGTACGCGAGCCGTCCGTGCGACTTCCGCCGCGTCGCCTCGTAGACCTTGCCGGTCAGCAGTACGTCGCGCAGCCCGGGAGCGATCGTGGTGACGAAGTCGATCGCGCCGACCTTCTCGAGCGCCTTCCCGGCTCGGCCGAGGTGGTAGTACATGTCGAGGTACTCCAGCAGGGCGGCCTCGGCGTCGACGGCCAGCGCGAACACCTCGCCCCCACCGGGCCCCTGGGCGATCCGGGTTTCGACGTACGGGAGCGGCGGTACGTCGAAGAGCTGAGCGAGCCCCTGCCGTCCTTCGACCTCGACGAGCAGGACGCGCTTGCCCTCCTCGGCCAGTGCGAGTGCCATGGCAGCCGCAACAGTCGTCTTCCCGGTGCCCCCCTTACCGGTGACCACGTGCAGTCGCGCCATACGGTCCAGGGTAGGACGTGTCCCACGACACACCGTTAGAGTCCCCTTCATGAAGAAGTTCGAGTACTTCACCGCACCGCTGCTGGTCCACTCGACCAAGGAGATCCTGGACAACTTCGGCCAGGACGGCTGGGAGCTGGTCCAGGTCGTCCCGGGTCTGAACCCCGAGAACCTCGTCGCCTACTTCAAGCGGGAGATCGAGGCCAAATGAGCCACCCCGAGGAGAAGCTGGCCGAGCTCGGCGTGAAGCTGCCCGACGTGGCCAAGCCGGTCGCCGCCTACATCCCGGTCGTGCGGACCGGGAACCTCATCTATACGTCCGGCCAGCTGCCGCTCCGTGACGGCACCCTGATCGCCACTGGGAAGGTCGGCGACGCGGTCAGCGCCGAGGTCGCGAGCGAGTGCGCCCAGCAGTGCGCCCTGAACGCACTGGCCGCGGTCAAGTCCGAGATCGGCGACCTGGCGAACGTGAAGCGCATCGTCAAGGCGGTCGCGTTCATCGCGTCCACGCCCGACTTCACCGGTCAGCCGCAGGTGGCCAACGGCGCCTCCGAGCTGTTCGGCCAGGTGTTCGGCGAGGCCGGGCAGCACGCCCGCAGCGCGGTCGGCGTACCGGTCCTGCCGCTGGACGCACCGGTCGAGGTCGAGCTGATCGTCGAGGTCGGCTGACGCTGTCGTGCGGGACCTGAAGTCGCAGCTGATGACCGGCCGGATGGCGTCGGCCGCGCTGGAGTTCGCCCGCGAGAGTCGTACGCCGGTCGCCCCCCGACCGGCGTCGACAGTCATCCTGCTCCGCGACGCCCCCACGCCCACCGCGTCCACGCGCGCCGTGTCGACGCCCACCGCGTCCACGCGCGCCGTGTCGACGCCCACGCCCGCTGCGCCGACGCCCGCCGCGCCAACGCCCACGCCCGCTGCGCCGACGCCGACGCCCGCCGCGCCCGCGGCGGACGGGCTGGAGGTGGCTGGTGGGCTGGAGGTGTACCTGCTCCGGCGGCAGCGGACGATGGCGTTCGCCGCCGGGATGACGGTGTTCCCCGGCGGCCGGGTCGACCCGGCCGACGCGGCCATCGCCGACTCGTGGTCAGGCCCGCCGCCGTCGGCCTTCGCCGTCCGGCTCGGGTGCTCCGCGGAGCTGGCCGCGGCTTATGTGGCCGCCGCGGTACGCGAGACCTTCGAGGAGTGCGGCGTACTGCTGGCCGGTCCGTCCACGTCCTCTGTGGTCAGCGACACGACCGGCGACGACTGGGAGGCCGACCGGATCGAGCTGGAGGCCGGCCGGCTGCGATTCGCCGACTTCCTGCATCGCCGCGGACTAGTGCTGCGCGCGGACCTGCTCGGCCCGTGGGCGCACTGGATCACGCCGGAGTTCGAGCCGAAGCGGTACGACACGAGCTTCTTCGTCGCCGCACTCCCGACCGGCCAGGTCACCCGGGACGTGACGAGCGAGTCCGACCAGGTCGCCTGGATGCGCCCCGCCGATGCGGTGGCCGCGGTCGAGGGCGGTGAGCTGCTGATGCTCCCCCCGACGTACCTGTGCTGCCGTGAGCTCACGCCGTACGACGACGTCGCGGCGGTCCTGGACGCGGCCGGCGACCGCGAGATCCGGACGATCCTGCCGACCGTACGCGTGGACGGCGATCAGGCGTACCTGGAGACGATATGACCGCGCAGGAGAACCGATGACCGAACGGATTACCGACCACGCGAGCCGAGTGCTGGCCGCCAACCCCGGTCCGATGACGCTGGAGGGCACCAACACCTGGATCCTCCGCTCCCCGGACGCGGACGTGTCGGTAGTCGTCGATCCCGGGCCGATGCTCGAAGATCACCTCCGCGAGGTCCTGGCGGTCGCGGGCGAGGTTGCCGTCGTACTGCTGACCCACAAGCACCCGGACCACTCCGAGGGCGCCGCGTGGTTCGCCAACCAGGCGGGTTGTGGAGTCCGAGCGGTGGATCCGGCGTACCGCATCCCGACCGACCACGCCCACGGCCTGTCCGAGGGCGACGTGATCACCGCCGGCGGCCTCCGCATCGAGGTCCTCCCCACCCCCGGCCACACCCTGGACTCCGTCTGCTTCTGGCTCCCGCAGGACGGCTCGTTGCTCACCGGCGACACCGTCCTAGGCCGCGGAACCTCCGTCGTAGCCCACCCAGACGGTGCCCTCGGCCCCTACCTGGACTCCCTCGACCGCCTCCTCGCCTTCGCCAACTCCCCAGCCGGCGTAGACCGCCTCCTCCCCGGCCACGGCCCCGTCATCGAGGACCCCTCCGACGTCCTCACCTACTACCTCGACCACCGCCACGAACGCCTGGACCAGGTCCGCGCAGCCCTGGCTGCCGGCCACACCACCCCCGACGCCATCGTCGAACACGTCTACGCCGACGTACCCCACACCCTCTGGCCCGCCGCCAAACGCTCAGTCCAAGCCCAACTCGACTACCTCAACGCTTAGTGGCCGGGGGTTGCCCCCTGAGCCGGAGGGTTGCCCACTGAGAATCTGAGGGGGCAACCCTCCAACTGAGGGGATGCCCACTGAGTTGGAGGGTTCGCGCGGTTATCCACAGGTTGGTGGAAGGCGGCTGCGGGGGACGGGGGTGACGGCTGATGCTTGGCGGGTGAATCGGAAGTTGAAGCTGCTCGCGGAGGGGCAGGGCGGGGTGTACAGCCGTGCGCAGGCCGCGGACTGCGGGTACACGCCAGGCCAGGTCCACGATCGGATCCAGGACGGCCGCTGGGAGCGGATCCGCTACGGGCAGTACGCCGAGGCGGTGGATCTGAGCCACCTCGCTCCCTGGGATCAGCAGGGCGTGAAGCACCGGCGACTCGTCCACGCGGTGATGAACTCGATGCGCCCGGGCACCGTTGCCGTGAGCCACCAGTCGGCGCTCGCGCTGCACGGCGTACCGCTGTGGGGACCGGATCTCGCCGAGGTCCAAGTCAGCCGTCTGGACAAGCACCGCGGTGGCCGGATCGCCGGCGTACGCCACCATCGCGGCAAGCTGACCTCGGCCGACCTGACCGCGCTCGGTGGTCTGACCGTGACCACGGTGCCGCGCGCCTTGTTCGAAATGGCCTGTACGTCGTCCTTCGAGGCGGCCGTGATCAGCGCAGACGCCGTACGGCGTGATCACGCGATCAGCCCGGACGACCTGCAGCGCCTACTGGCGGCGACCGAGTTCTGGCCGGGCAGCGCACGGGCGAGAGCCGCCCTGGATTTCAGTGATCCGTTGTCTGAGTCTGTCGGGGAGTCGCGGTTACGAGTGCTGATGCAGACCCACGGGCTTCCGGTGCCGGTGCTCCAGGTGGTGTTCACCGATGCCGCCGGCTTCGTTGCCCGCGTCGATTTCTACTTCCCAGACCAGCGGACCGTTGTCGAGTTCGACGGGCTGGTCAAGTACGCCGGTGACACGCGCGAGACCCTGATCCGGGAGAAGGTCCGGGAAGACCGCCTGCGCGCACTCGGCCTGCAGGTCGTACGCGTCATCTGGACCGACCTCGATCACCCCAGCCGGGTCGTCGCCCGCATCCGCCAAGCCTTCGCCCGCGCCTGAGCCCGCCCGCGCCCGCCCGCGCCTGAGCTTGCCCGCGCCTGAGCCCGCCCGCGCCTGAGCTCGCCCGCGCCTGAGCTCGCCCGCGCCTGAGCTCGCCCGCGCCTGAGCTTGCCCCCTGAGCTGGAGGGTTGCCCACTGAGAATCTGAGGGGGCAACCCTCCAACTGAGGGGATGCCCACTGAGTTGGAGGGTTCGCCCGGCGGACCGCTCGGCGGCGAGGCCCGGCGGCGAAGCCCGGCGGCGAGGCCTGGCGGCGAGGCCCGCAGGCCTGGCGGGGTGGTTGGGTCGGCCGGGGGGCGGGGTGGGTTAGCGGGCTCGGCGTTGGAGGCGGTCTACGTCCAGGAGGACTACGGAGCGGGGTTCGAGGCGGACCCAGCCTCGGGAGGCGAAGTCGGCGAGGGCCTTGTTGACCGTTTCGCGGGAGGCGCCGACGAGTTGGGCGAGCTCCTCCTGGGTGAGGTCGTGATGGACGTGGACGCCGTCGTCGGCGGTGCGGCCGAAGCGGCTGGCCAGGTCGAGGAGGGCCTTGGCGACCCGGCCCGGTACGTCGGAGAACACCAGGTCGGCGACGACGTCGGAGACCTTGCGCAGCCGGGACGCGAGCTGGAGGAGCAGGCCGCGGGCCACCTCGGGGCGGCCGGCCAGCCAGCGGAGCAGCTCGTCGTGGGTCAGCGACATCAGCGTGGCGTCGGTGACGGCGGTGACGGTCGCGGATCGCGGTCCCGGGTCGAACAGGGACAGCTCGCCGAACATCTGTCCCGGGCCGAGGACGGCGATCAGGTTCTCCCGGCCGTCGGCGGAGGTACGGCCGAGCTTGACCTTGCCCTCCACCACGACGAACAGCCGATCACCGGAATCGCCCTCGTGGAACAGCACCTGGCCGCGGCGCAGCCGGCTCTCGGTCATCGAGGAGGCCAGTGCGTCGGCCGCCTCGTCGTCGAGCTGACTGAACAGCGGTGCCTGTCGGAGCACTGCGGCATCCACTTTGGGCCTCCTAGGACCTTCGACCACGACTGCGGGCGGGGGATCGACCCCGTCCGGCACCGGGTCGTTCACACCCGGTTGCCCCAAAACCGTAGCCCCTCCGGTGTCGGCGCCGCCACGTAGGCTGGCCTCCATGCCATCCCAGCGTGTCGCGGACCCCCTTCCCGGGCCCGTCTCAGTGGTGCCCCTGAAGCTGCCCCGCAAGGCCCCGGTCTTCGTCGACGAGACGCCGACCCAGCTGGTCCGGCGGGCCCGGAAGATGCACAAGGTGCTCACCGAGACGTATCCGGACGCTCACTGCGAGCTGGACTTCACCAGCCCGCTCGAGTTGCTGGTGGCCACCATCCTGTCGGCCCAGACCACCGACGTGACGGTGAACAGGGTGACCCCGACCCTGTTCGCGAAGTATCCGACCGCGAGTGCGTACGCCGAGGCCGACCGGGAGGAGATGGAGGCGATCCTGAAGCCGACCGGCTTCTTCCGGGCCAAGACCAACAGCGTGATCAAGCTCGGCCAGGCCCTCGTCGACGAGTACGACGGCGTCGTGCCGAACAAGCTGGAGGAGCTGGTCAAGCTCCCCGGCACCGGCCGCAAGACCGCGAACGTCGTCCTCGGCAACGCCTTCGGCATCCCGGGCATCACGGTCGACACGCACTTCGGCCGGCTGGTCCGCCGGTTCGGCTGGACGACCGAGGAGGACCCGGTCAAGGTCGAGCACCTCATCGGTGCGCTGTTCCCGAAGAAGGACTGGACGATGCTGTCGCACCGGCTGATCTTCCACGGCCGCCGCCGCTGTCACGCCAAGAAGCCGGCCTGCGGCGCGTGCCCGGTGGCCCAGTGGTGCCCGTCGTACGGCACCGGCCCGACCGACCCCGAGGCCGCCGCGAAGCTGGTGAAGGTCCCGGCGTGAAGTTCCGTACGGCGCTGTGCACGATCAGCTGGCTCGTCGCCGGACTGGTCCTGGCGTCGTGTGGATCCGAACAGCCCGGCCAGAGCACGTCGACCACCGGGACAACGGTTGCCGGAGCGGACAAGCTGACGGCCTGCCCGTCGACCCCGTCGAAACCACCGGTCACCAACGGCCTGCCCGACGTCAGCCTGCCCTGTCTGGGCAACGGACCGGATATCCGGCTCGCGGACCTGCGCGGTCCGCTCGTCATCAACGTGTGGGCCCAGTGGTGCGGGCCCTGCCGTGACGAAGCGCCGTACCTGGCGAAGCTGGCGAAGTCGGGCAAGGTGCGGATGCTGGGGATCGACTACGCCGACCCGCGGCCGGAGCTCGCGGTGCGGTTCGCGACCGACGAAGGTCTCGCCTACCCGCACCTGGTCGATCAGGACAAGGCGATCCAGGGGCCGTTGAAGGTGGGCGGGCCGCCGTTGACGGCGTTCGTGGACGCCGACGGCGCCGTCTTCGTGCACCGCGGTGTGCTGACCTCGCAAGAGCAACTCGACCAGCTGGTGAAGGACAAGCTGGGGGTAACGCTGTGACTGTGCTCTTGGCCGGGCCTTCGGCGCCGGCGTGGTCATGGGGCTTTGTCTCCCGGCCTTCCCTCGTCGCTCCAGTCGCTGCGCTCCCTGCGCTCCTCAGTCCAGGCCGGGAGGCCCCATGACCTTCGACGGTGTGGAGATCCCGGAGTGGCTGAAGCAGCTGGCGAAGGCGTCCGAGGAAGTTGATCCGAACCAGTTGTCGCGGTTCCTGCCGCCCGACGATCCGTCCGTGCGGCAGTCCGCCGTACTGATCTTGCTTGCCGATGGCAACGACGGGCCGGAGGTGCTGCTGACCGAGCGGGCGTGGACGTTGCGCAAGCACGCCGGGCAGATGGCGTTCCCCGGTGGTGGGGTCGATCCGGAGGACGGCAGCGGCGACGAGGGGCTGGTGCGGACCGCGTTGCGTGAGGCTGAGGAGGAGACCGGGCTCGATCCGGCCGGCGTCGTACCGTTCGCGGTCTGGCCGGCCCTGTGGGTGCCGGTCAGCAACTTCGGCGTGTCGCCGGTGCTGGCGTGGTGGCGGGAGCCGTCGCCGGTCGCGGTGGTCGACCCGGCCGAGGTCGCGTCGGTGCACACCGTGTCGGTACGCGCGCTGGCCGACCCGGCGAACCGGATCAGCTGCCTGCACCCGTCCGGATTCAGCGGGCCGGCGTTCACCATCGGCGATCTCTACATCTGGGGCTTCACCGCCGGCTTGCTGGACAAAATGCTTGTGCTCGGCGGGTGGGCGCGCGACTGGGACCCCTCGATCGTCGTACCGTTGCCCGACCGACTGGTCGAGGCGGCCTGGCGGAGCGAGGGACGGCGGCCGGAGGATGTGCGGCGGCTGACCGCCATCGAGCACGACCTGGGCCACCGGGAACGGGACGAGTCGGAAGGTGTGGAGTGAGCAAGCTCGACTGGGCACTCCTGATCGTCACCTTGCTGGTGGCCATCTCGGGGTACATCGAGGGGTTCGTCCTGGGCGCCTGTGCCACCATCGGCCTGCTCGGCGGTGCCGCCATCGGGGTCTGGGGCGTGCCGCGGGTGCTGGACAACTTCTCGCCGAGCGTGTCGGTGTCGTTCGCCGCCCTGGTGCTTGTGGTCCTGCTGGCCTCGATAGGCCGCACGCTGGGCGCCGTCGTCGGGTCCAGAGTCAGGAACAGACTGTCCTGGCGGCCGGTGAAATTCCTCGACGCCCTCGGTGGTGCCGCGCTGGCGGCGGTCTCCGTGCTCATCGTGTCTTGGGTGCTCGGCGTCGCGGTGAGCGGTGCGCGGATCCCGAGCGTGACCTCGGCGGTGCGCGGCTCCCAGGTGCTGGCGAAGGTCGACGAGGTGCTGCCGAGCAGCGCCGACCGGGCGCTGCAGTCGTTCAACGATGTGGTCAACACCGATCTGTTCCCGCGCTTCCTCGACCCGTTCGTGCCGGAGCGGATCCGCGAGACGCAGCCGCCGGACAGCGCGATCGCCCGGCAGCCGCTGGTCCGGACGGCGTACACGCGGATCGCCAAGGTCACCGGGGTCGCCAGTTGCTCGCGCGGTCTCGAGGGCAGTGGGTTCGTCTACGCACCGCAGCGGGTGATGACGAACGCGCATGTGGTCGCGGGCGTGAGCTCGCCGCAGGTCGAGGTCAACGGGAAGAAGTACGACGCGACCGTCGTCCTGTTCGATCCCGAGGTCGACATCGCCGTGCTGTACGTGCCCAAGCTGACCGAAAAGCCGCTGGACTTCGACTTCACCGGTAAGGCCGACGACCCGAGCGTCGTCCTCGGCTACCCGGAGAACGGCCCGTTCGACTCCGAGCCGGCCCGGATCCGGTCCGAGGAACGGCTCCGCGGTCCGGACATCTACGGCGACCGTACGGTCACGCGCGAAGCCTTCTCGATCTGGGCCTCGGTCCGCCCCGGCAACTCCGGCGGCCCGCTGCTGTCGTCCAAGGGCACTGTGTACGGCGTGGTCTTCGCCGCCTCGGTCGAGGACAACCGCACCGGCTACGTCCTCACCGCCGAACAGGTCTCCGACGACGCCAAGGACGGCTCCACCGCAACCCAGGAAGTCTCCACCCAGTCCTGCACCTAGGTGGTGGTTCTGGTCGATGAGTGCCTCCAGCAACCAAACCCCGCCGCTACGGTCCGACAGACCGCAGCCAGTCGACCACCAGGTTGTTGAACAGGACTGGCGCCTCCTCGTGGGGGAAATGGCCGGCCGGGGTGATGAGCTCGTGGCGGAGGGGGGCCGTGACCAGGTCCGGCGGGGTGGTCGCGGTGGGGGAGACGGCCGAGTCCTGGGCGCCGTGGATCTGCAGTACGGGTACGGCGATCGGCGTACGCATCGTGGCTGAGTACTTGCGGCCGTCGGGGCGGAGCCGGGACCGGGCGAACCACCGGTGGTACTCGAGTGCGCAGTGTGGAGCCGGCCAGACCTGCAGCGCCGAGCGGTAGCGGCGGGACGCCTCGGCGTCCGGGAACGTACCGCCCGGGGCGGACCAGGCGCGCAGGAGGCCTTCGATGTGGGCTCCGTCGTTGGCCAGGAGCCGGCGCTCCGGGAGGATCGGAAGCTGGAACCACGCAGTGCGGGTCAGCGCCTTGGTCTGACCGGAGCGGGCCAGCAGCAACGGATGTGGTGCCGAGACAGCCGCCAGCCCGCGGACCTGCCGGGGTGCGAGTACGGCGGCCGACCAGCCGATGAATCCGCCCCAGCCGTGCCCGACCACGACGGCATCCGCGGCGCCCAGCGATCGGATCACGCCGGAGACGTCAGCGGCCGCCGTGTAGGGGTCGTAACCGCGGGGCGTCTTGTCGCTGGCGCCGTACCCGCGCAGATCCATGGCAACGGCGCGGTAGCCGGCCGCGGCGACCACTGGCAGCTGGTGCCGCCAGGCCCACCAGAACTCGGGGAAGCCGTGCAGGAAGAGGACGAGCGGATCGTCCGCGGCGCCGCACTCGGCGACGTGGAAGCGTGCCCCGTTGGCCGCCACCAACGAGTGTGACCAGGGCCCGTCGACCAGCAGGTCGACGACGCCCGCCGGGCTCAGCGCCGTACGCCCGAGGCGGGCCTGGCCTCGATGGCGTCCTCCTGGTCGCCCTTGCCGATCGCCTTGAGCGCCTCGACGGACTCCTTCGAGGTCTCGATCGTGCGCTCCGGGCCCTTCGCGCCGCGCAGCGCCCGCCTCCCGATGAACACCAGCACGGCCGCGATCAGCAGGTAGACGCCGGACACGATCAGGAACGCGATGGCCGGGTGCAGCCCGGCCGCGGTGAGCCCGAACGCCGCGGCGATGGACAGCAGGATGATCACCAGCAGGACCAGGAAGGCCGCTCCGGCGAACATCCCGGCTCCGGTCCCGGCGGCGATGGCCGTTTTCTTCAGCTCGGTCTTGGCGAGCTCTACCTCACCGCGGACCAGATTGGACAGGTCCTTGCTGGCATTCGCGACGAGCTGGCCGACCGTGGGCTCGTCCCCGTTCTGCCCCATCGACATGGCACTCCTTCCACACGTCCGTCCCCCGACACTACCGCCGCGGCTCCCCAACCCCCTGCATCTGGCTAATCGGCGTACGCGCGGTTCCGCCGAGCCAGCAGCAGTGTGGCGATCAGCGCGGCGAGCACCGAAGCGATCAGGACGGCGGCCTTGCCGCGTTCCACCTGCGCGACGTCGCCCTCGAACGCCAGTTGTGCGATCAGCAGCGCGACCGTGAACCCGATGCCGGCCAGCACCGACACCGCGCCGACATCACGCCAGGCGAGGTCGGAGTTCAGCTCCGCCCGGGTGAAGCGGGCCGTCAGCCACGACCCGCCGAACACCCCGATCGTCTTGCCGAACAACAGCCCCGCGACCACGCCGATCGCGACCGGGTCGGTCAACATCGCCCGTACGGCGTTCCCGCCCAGCGTCACGCCCGCCGCGAACAAGGCGAACAGAGGTACGGCGACACCCGCGGACCAGGGCCGGAGCCGGTGCTCGATCCGCTCGGCCGGCGCGTGCTCCTCACCGGGATCGGCGACCACCCGGGTCACCAGGCCGAGAGCGACACCGGCGATCGTCGGGTGGATCCCCGACTCATACATGAACCACCACGCACCGATGGCGACCGGGATGTACAGGAACGGCGTACGCACGCGGCGGTGCTGCAGGAGATACCAGACCGCGATCAAGGCGGCCGCGGCGAGCAGCGAGAGCAGGTGGAAGCCATGCGAGAAGAACACCGCGATCACCAGGATGGCGCCGAAGTCGTCGACCACGGCCAGCGTGAGCAGGAACGCCCGCAGCGCGCTCGGCAGCGACGACCCGACGATCGCCAGTACGGCGAGCGCGAACGCGATGTCCGTCGCCGTCGGCACCGCCCACCCGTGCGGCCGTCCGTGATGGGCGGTCAGGTTCACCACCAGGTAGATGATTGCCGGGAGCACCATTCCGGCGATCGCCGCGACCACCGGCACGACCGCCTCGGTCAGCTTCGACAGCGTGCCGACCACGAGCTCACGCTTCAGCTCGACACCGGCCAGGTAGAAGAACAACGTCAGTGCGCCGTCCGAAGCCCAGCCCTCGAGCGTGAGCGGCCCGAGCTGGGTGGCACGCAGATGCTCGTAAGCGTCCTGCCACGGAGAGTTGGCCCAGGCCAGCGCCACCACAGCCGCGGCGAGCAACAGCAGCCCACCGGTCGTCTCGGCCCGCAGCGTGTCGGCGAGAAAGGCGCGCTCGCGGCCGAGGATCCGGGGAAACGCACGCTTCTTCTGCCTGATCCGAGGGCGCTGACTCATGATCAGGTAGTCCAGACGCGGGGGTCCGGGCCCTTGGGGACGATGCCGGTGGGATTGATGGTGTCGTGGGTGACGTAGTAGTGCCGCTTGATCTGGTCGAAGTCGACGGTCTCGCCGAAGGACGGGAGCTGGTAGAGGCGGCGGGCATAGGCCCACAGATGCGGGAACTCGGTGAGCTTCTGCCGGTTGCACTTGAAGTGATTGTGGTAGACCGCGTCGAAGCGGACCAGGGTGGTGAAGAGCCGGATGTCGACCTCGCGCAGCGTGTCACCCAGCAGGTACGCGCGGTCGGCCAGCCGTTCCTCGAGGACGTCGAGGCGCTCGAACAGAGCGTCGTACGACTCCTCGTAGGCCTCCTGGGTGGTCGCGAAGCCGCAGCGGTAGACGCCGTTGTTCACGTCCCGGTAGATGTCCTCGATCAACGTGTCCATCTCGGCCCGGTCGGCCGGGATCAGCTGCGGCGCGTCGGGGCGGTGGAACTCGGCCCACTCGGTCGACAGGTCCAGGGTGATCTGCGGGTAGTCGTTCGTGACCACCAGCCCGGTCAGCGTGTCGATGATCGCGGGCACCGTGACGCGTCCGTCGTACGACGCGTCCGTACGGCGGTATGCCTCGGACAGGAACTCGATCCCGAGCACCGGGTCGCGACCGTCCGGGTCCAAGGTGAATCGCCAGCCGCGCTCGTCGCGGATCGGGTCGACGATCGCCTGACTGATCGCGTCCTCCAGCCCGAGCAGCCGGCGCACGATGACCGAGCGGTGCGCCCACGGACAGGCCAGGCTGACCACCAACCGGTACCGGCCCGGCTCGACCGGCCAATGGCCCCGATCGTCCGGGCCCTCGCCGGGACCTGACCGCGAGTCGCGGGTGATCCGGCCGGTGAATCGGTTGCCCTGCCGCTTCCATTCGCCCGTCGGTGAGCTCTCCTGCACGAACTGTCCGCGAGTCATAGCGGTAAAACTACCCCCGGCCGAGATTGTGGGAGCTTACTGGCCGTGAGGTGACGGCAGCCGTTACAGTCAGGCTGACAAGGTACTTCGGAACAGTGGTGTTCCGGCGGCCACACAGCACGGAGAAGATCAGGAGTACGACCGCGGCTCGCGTCCCCCGGCAACCGGTTTGCCGGGCACATTCCCAGGGATACTGACTTCATGGCCCGCCCACGGAACAACCCAGGCGATCTCGCCGAGCTCCCCACAGAGCTGCGGACCGATCGGCCGAAGGGTGACCAGATCCGCGAGATTCTGGAGAACCTCACTCGCTCGCTGACGGTCGGCACCGTGCTGCCCTCGGAGCGGGTCCTGGCCGAGCGCTTCGGGGTGGCCCGGATGACCGTGCGGCAGGAAGTGGACCGGGTGGTGGCCGAGGGTCTGGCCGCGCGTCGCCCCGGCGGCGGCACGTTCGTCGCCGAGCCCCGGCCGTCGCGGATGCTCGCGTCGTCGTTCAGCCAGGACATGATCCAGCGCGGCATCAAGCCCGGCGCGAAGGTGCTCGAGCGCCGCGTCGGCGCGGCCGACGAGGACCTGGCCCGCGAGCTGGAGGAGCCGGTCGGCACCCCGGTGTTCCACCTGGTCCGGCTGCGCACCGCCGACGGCGAGCCGATGGCGATCGAGCGCACCTCGCTGTCCCTGAACCGCTACCCCGGCCTCGACGAGGTCGACTTCGAGGAGAACTCGCTGTACACCGAGCTGTCCTCGCGCTGGGGCGTCACCCTGGGAATGGTCTCCGCCTCGATCGTCGCCGCCCCACCCGAGCCGGGCGACGCCGAGCTGCTGGAGATCGACTCCACCACGCCCTGCCTGATCATCACCTCGGCCCCGCGCACCGCCTCCGGCGAGGTCATCGAATTCGGCCGCTCCATCTACCGCTCCGACCGCTACGACATAACCGTCGCCTACCGAGCCACGTAAAAGTACTGGGGAAGAAGTACTAGACGTTCAGGCTCCGGAGGACGTTTGGGGTTTCGCCGCGGGCGGCCAGGCGGGTGACGATCTCTACGGTGAGGGCTTGGAGTAGTAGGGCACCGGCCATGGTTGAGGTGGCTCCGGTGCGTTCGGGGCTGCCGGGGACTTCGATGAGGGCGTCGCCGGGGACGCCGCAGTTGTCGATGACCACGTCGGCGGTTTCGAACAACCGCTGACCACCGGGTGCTCGTGGGGTGGTCGACGTACTCTGCGCCATCGACGTCAGCGCGATCACCTGTGCACCCCGCTTGCGGGCGCCGAGGGCGAACTCCACGGGTACGGCGTTCCGCCCCGAGTTCGACGCGATCAGTACGACGTCGCCCGCGGCGATCCCGTTGGTCTCCAGCAGTACGTCGGCCAGCCCGGGCAACCGTTCGAGCAGCGAACTCTTCTGCAACCCCTCGTGCAGCATCAGCCCGGGTTCGAGCACCGCCCGTACGTCGGCCAGCCCGCCGGCGCGCCCGTACAGCTCCTCCGCGAGCGTGTGGCTGTGCCCGGTCCCGAACACCCAGAACTGCTTCCCGGCGGCCAGCGCATCCACCACCAGCGCGGCCGCCACCCGGAGGGCCCCGAGCTGCGTCTCCGCCGCCCGCTGCGCAACCTCCAACGCCTGCTGCAAGTACCCCTCGGCCCCAGCCATAGCGCCGAACCTACCGCCCCGCTGACGCCACCCGCGAGCACCCCGGCTAGACCACTACACCGATCGCCGCGCGGTGATGGGCGGGTTGGTCCACCTCATCCACGAGCGCGATCGCGAGGTCGGCGTACGAGATCAGCCCGCCGGCATCCCCCGGTACGACGCGGTAGCCGCCGGACCGCGTCGGGTCGGCATGGTTGAAGTCGCCGGCCGGTGCCACCGACACCCAATCGAGCGTCGACGCCGCAAAGGTATCCAGTGCCGCTTGATGAGCGAGGTAGAAGGACCGGTACTCCTGCGGATAACCAGGCCCGTCCATCAACGGCGTGCCGTCCGCGGTGGGAAGAATGGAGGCCAGCCCGACCCAGACCAGACGGCCGACACCAGCCTTCTCCAGCCCGTCGACGAGAGCCCGAGACGCCGCCGGAAAGAACACACCCGGCTCGGTGCCACCGTCGTACACAGCCGCGATCACAGCGTCGTGGTCCAAAGCCAAGTCGGCGATCCGCTCCGCATCCGTCACGTCACCCGTCACCATGTCGGCCACCGGCGTACGCGCGGCAGACGTCACCTCATGGCCGCGCCGCCGCGCCTCCTCCACCGCCGCCCGGCCGGCGCGCCCGCGGGCACCGATGACCAGAATCTTGCTCACTGCAACCTCCTCGAATAGCTGATGCGGCGACAGTAGGAGGCAGGCTGGTTACCGATTGGATACCGTGAAAGCCATGGAGGCCTTGCGGACGGACATGTTCGAGGAGATCTGCCCGTCGACTCTGCTGCCGTTCCGGATCGGCGGGGACAAGTGGGCCGGGCTGGTGATCCGCTGCCTCGAGGACGGGCCGCGGCGGTTCTCCGAACTGCGGGTGCCGTTGGCGCGGGTCAGTCCGAAGGTACTCACGCAGTCGCTTCGCACCCTGGAGCGCGACGGCTTCGTACGCCGTACCGCGCACACCGAGCCGGTACGACGCGTGACGTACGAGCTCACCGACCTCGGCCGGAGCCTGCTCGAGCCGATGCGGGTGGTCTGCGAGTGGACGGCGGAGCACTGGGACGAGCTGCTCGACGCGCGGGAATCGTAGGACCTGCCAACGGATAGACTACGGACTGTGGACGATCAGACGCCGAGTGTCTTGACGCAGTTGCCGAGCTGGTTGCTGACACAGAGCGCGACACAGGCGCATCGGGTCATCAGCGAGACGTTCGCCGCGGGCGGCGCGCGGGCCTACCATTTCCGGTTGCTGGCGACGCTGGTCGAGTTCGGCCCGGCCAGCCAGGCGGCGCTCGGCCGGCGCAGCTCCATCGACCGCAGCGATGTGGTTGCCGCCCTCAACGAACTGGCCGCCGACGCGTACGTCGAGCGGACGCCGGACCCGGACGACGGACGCCGCAACATCATCAGGATCACCACGGCGGGCCGCCGGCACTACAGGCGCCTGACCACCCTGGTCACCAGGGCTCAGGACGAGATCTTCGCCCCGCTCTCACCCACCGACCGCACCCGCCTGGTCACGCTCCTCGGCCGCCTCCTGGACCACCATCAGGCGGAGTGACCTACCAGGTCGGGAGCTGGGACCGGGCCGCCTTCTGAGTCCGCCGTACGCGGTACTCGCGGGCGTGCACCCGGCGCCGCGCGGCGCGGGAGATCTTCCGCGACTCTCCCTCGGAAGCAGTCGGCTCGGAGAGCTGGGGGTTAGGCTGCGTCGGATTCACGACCACTCCGATGCGCGGGCCTTGGGAAAGGTTCCCACTGGCCCGTCCAACCCGGAATTGGTCCTGTTCGGCGCAGATCGAGGGCTGCTCGGCGATACGCCGGTTCCCGTGCCGGGGTCTGCGTTGGTAGAAAGGTAACCGGCGCTCCAGCGCGCCGAAAGCCAGCGAGGAGGAGTCGTCGACGTGACGAATGCAGAGTCACCCCAGTCCGAGACCGCCCAGTCGGAGGCATTGTCGAACCTGATGCACGAGGAGCGCAGGTTCGAACCACCGGCCGAGCTGGCCGCGAACGCGAACCTCAAGGCCGATGCCTACGAGCGCGCCGCCGCCGACTTCGAGGGGTTCTGGACCGAGCAGGCCAAGCGGCTGACCTGGGCCACCGAACCGACCGAGACGCTGGACTGGAGCAACCCGCCGTTCGCCAAGTGGTACGCCGACGGCAAGCTGAACGCGGCGTACAACTGCGTCGACCGGCACGTCGAGAACGGTCTGGGCGACAAGGTCGCCTACTACTTCGAAGGCGAGCCCGGGGACACCCGGGAGATCACCTACGCCCAGCTCAAGGACCAGGTCAGCCAGGCCGCGAACGCGCTGCTCGAGCTGAACGTCCAGGCCGGCGAGATCGTCGCGATCTACATGCCGATGATCCCCGAGACGGTCGTGGCGATGCTCGCCTGCGCCCGGATCGGCGCCCCGCACACGGTCGTCTTCGGCGGCTTCTCCTCCGAGGCGCTGAAGGACCGGATCCTCGACTGCGACGCGCGGGTCGTGATCACCTCCGACGGCGGCTACCGCCGGGGCGCGGCTGCGGCGCTGAAGCCCGCGGTGGACGCCGCGCTGGTGGACTGCCCGGACGTCCGCAACGTGCTCGTGGTGAAGCGCACCGGCCAGGAGACCGCCATCGTCGAGGGCCGCGACCTGTGGTGGGAGGACTTCGTCGGCAAGCAGTCGACCGAGCACACGCCCGAGGCCTTCGACGCCGAGCACCCGCTCTACGTGATGTACACGTCCGGCAGCACGGGCAAGCCGAAGGGCATCCTGCACACGACCGGCGGCTACCTGGTCGGTACGTCGTACACCCAGTGGGGCGTGTTCGACCTCAAGCCGGACACCGACGTCTACTGGACCGCCGCCGACATCGGCTGGGTCACCGGCCACAGCTACATCGTGTACGGCGCTCTCGCGAACGCGACCACCTCCGTGCTGTACGAAGGCACCCCTGACACTCCGCACCAGGGCCGCTGGTGGGAGATCATCCAGAAGTACAAGGTCTCGATCCTGTACTGCGCGCCGACCGCGATCCGCACGTTCATGAAGTGGGGCTCCGACATCCCGGCGAAGTTCGACCTGTCCTCGCTGCGGGTGATCGGGTCGGTCGGCGAGCCGATCAACCCGGAGGCCTACGTCTGGTACCGCGAGCACATCGGCGGGAACAACGCGCCGGTCGTGGACACCTGGTGGCAGACCGAGACCGGGATGCACATGATCTCGCCGCTGCCGGGCGTGACCGCGGGCAAGCCGGGTGCCGCGATGAAGGCGATCCCGGGTGTCAGCGTGGACGTCGTCGACGACGCGGGCAAGTCGGTGCCGGACGGTTCCGGCGGCTACCTGGTCATCACCAAGCCGTGGCCGGCCATGCTGCGCACGCTGTGGGGCGACGACCAGCGGTTCGTCGACACCTACTGGTCCCGCTGGGATGGCATGTACTTCGCCGGTGACGGTGCGAAGAAGGACGAGGACGGCGACCTGTGGCTCCTCGGCCGCGTCGACGACGTGATGAACGTGTCCGGCCACCGGCTCTCCACCACCGAGATCGAGTCCGCGCTCGTGTCGCACCCGAAGGTCGCCGAGGCCGCCGTCGTCGGCGCGTCCGACCCGACCACCGGCCAGGCGATCGCCGCCTTCGTCATCCTGCGCTCCGAGGCCGGCGACGGCGGTCCTGACGTCGTCCAGGAACTCCGCAACCACGTCGCCAAGGAAATCGGCCCGATCGCCAAGCCCCGCCAGATCATGGTCGTCGCCGAACTCCCCAAGACCCGCTCCGGCAAGATCATGCGCCGCCTCCTCCGCGACGTCGCCGAGAACCGCGAGGTGGGCGACGTCACCACCCTCGCCGACTCCACCGTCATGGACCTCATCAAAACCAACCTGGAATCCGGCAAATCCGACGAGGAGTGACCTACCAACAGAACCCCCGGCCCGGCCGGGGGTTCTGTTGTTCCATCCCACGCCTGCTACGCAGACACTCCATCGTCGCGCCTGCTATGCCCGCTCCCGCCCACCCGTATCCGCGCGCTACCGCGCTTCATCGACCGCAGTGTGGTCCCGGGGGTGATGGTGTTTCAGCCTCACGGGGTCGGTGTGGGCCTGCCGCTCGCGTGGTTTCGGGCGGCTAGACCTGGCCGGCCTTCTCCAGGGCGGTGCAGCAGGTGTTTACCAGCAGGCGCGTGACGTTGTACGGGTCGATGTTGGCGTTGGGACGACGGTCTTCGATGTAGCCCTTTTTGTCGACCTCTACCTGCCAGGGGATGCGGACCGAGGCGCCGCGGTCGGAGACGCCGTAGCTGTAGACGTCGTGCGGGGCGGTCTCGTGGGCGCCGGTGAGGCGTTCCTCGATCCCGTCGCCGTAGCCGGCGATGTGTTCCTCGACCTTGCCGGGGGCACCCAGGGACTCGCACGCAGTGATGATCGCGTCGTAGCCCTCGCGCATCGCCTTGGTGGAGAAGTTGGTGTGCGCGCCGGCACCGTTCCAGTCGCCCTTGGCCGGCTTGGCGTCCAGGGTCGCGGCGACGTCGTACTCCTCGGCGATCCGGTAGAGCAGCCAGCGCGCCACCCACAGGTGGTCGGCGACCTCGACCGAGCCGGCCGGGCCGATCTGGAACTCCCACTGGCCGGGCATGACCTCGGCGTTGATGCCGGAGATCTTCAGGCCCGCGTCGATACAGGCGTCCAGGTGCTTCTCGACGATCTCGCGGCCGAAGACCTCGTCGGCGCCGACACCGCAGTAGTACGGGCCCTGCGGGGCGGGGAAGCCGACGGCCGGGAAGCCGAGCGGGCGGCCCTCCTGGAAGAAGGTGTATTCCTGCTCGATGCCGAACCAGGACTCCTGCTCGGAGAACTGTTCGGCGATCGGGAGGAGCTTGGCCCGGTTGTTGGTCGGGTGCGGCGTGCCGTCGACCAGGTAGACCTCACACAGCACCAGCTTGTGATCGCCGCCGCGGATCGGGTCGGGGCAGGAGAAGACCGGCTTGAGCACGCAGTCCGAGTTGTCACCGGGCGCCTGGTTGGTGCTCGAACCGTCGAAGCCCCATTCCAGCAGCTCCGCGCCGTCGGCGAGGATCCGCGTCTTCGAGCGCAGCCGCGCGCTCGGCTCGGTACCGTCGATCCAGATGTACTCGGCTTTGTAGGTCACGTCTGCCCCTTCGTCGCGGCCGTTCCCTCAGGTGTTCCTGCAACGGCCGCCACTGACATTGTCAATCGGTCATTTCGGTCCTGTTGCTCGTTTGTGACGGGCGTGTTAACCGCCTTGTGACCTAGAGTTCCCTGGCGTGACGACGACGGTGCTGGCGATCATCCACGCGGGACTCGCGGCGGCCTGGGTCGGCGGGATGGCGTACTCGCTGCTCGTCGTCCAGCCCAAGCTCAAGAGGTACTTCGGCCCCGATCAGGAGGGCCGTGAAGCGCTGACCACGGTGATTGCCTCAGGCAACCGCTGGAAGGTGGTCGGCCTGATCGTGGCGATCACCGTCACCGGCCTCGGGCTTCTCGCGATCACCCACGCGCACTGGTGGATCCACGCGCTGAAGGGATTCCTGTTGCTCTGCGCAACCGGCATCTTCTGGTACGTCTCCTGGCGGCACTGGCCGAGCCGGGTGTTCGCTACCGCGGCCGAGCTCCCGGCGCTGCAACGCCGGCTGATCCTGCTTGCGAGCACGATGCTCGGGCTCACCGGACTCGCGTTCGCGCTGGGCGTTCTCGCCGTACAGCTCTGAAAGGTTGGTCACTCAAACGAGTGTTGTGATCACTCATCGCCAGAAATACATTGGAAGCGAATGTATCTCCGGAGAGGAGCGACCATGTGTGGCATCACCGGATGGGTGGCCTACCGGCACGATCTGGCGACTGAGCAGGACGTAGTCGACGCGATGACCGAGACGATGTCGTGTCGCGGACCGGACGCACGGGGCACCTGGTTCGCCCCGCACGTCGCCCTCGGGCACCGAAGACTCGCCGTCATCGACCTCCCCGGCGGCGAGCAGCCGATGACCACCGAGGTCACCTCCGAAGGCCGCACGATCACCCTCGGCATGGTCTACAGCGGCGAGGTCTACAACTACACCGAGCTGCGCGACGAGCTACGCCGCCGCGGTCACCGGTTCAGCACGGACTCGGACACCGAGGTCGTGCTACGCGCGTACGCCGAGTGGGGTATGGCGTTCGCCGAGCGGCTGAACGGGATGTACGCGCTGGCCATCTGGGACCCGCGGCTCGAGACCCTGGTGATGGTCCGCGACCGGATGGGCATCAAGCCGTTCTTCTACTACCCGACCGCCGACGGTGTGCTGTTCGGGTCCGAACCGAAGGCGATCCTCGCGAACCCCGCCGTACCGGCCGTGGTCGAGGCAGCCGGCCTGCGCGAGCTCCTCACGGTGTCGAAGACGCCGGGGCACTCGCTCTGGGCCGGGATGTACGAGGTCGAGCCGGGTACGGTCGTCACCGTCGACCGCGCCGGCCTCCACACCAGCCGGTACTGGCGTTTGGAGACGAAGGAGCACACCGACGATCAGGACACGTCGGTGGCACATGTCCGTGAGCTTCTCGACGACATCACGCGCCACCAGCTGATTGCCGACGTACCGCGCTGTGTGCTGTTGTCGGGCGGTCTCGACTCCAGTGCGATCACGGCGCTCGCGGCCGGTCAGCTGGCCGAGGAGGGGCGCAAGGTCCGCAGCTTCTCGGTCGATTTCACCGGCCAGGACGAGAACTTCCAGCCCTCCGAGCTCCGGATGACCCCGGATACGCCGTACGTGCACGACGTCGCGGACATGGTCCACTCGCAGCACTCAGACATCGTGCTGGACAACTCCGCGCTGACCGATCCGGAGATCCGGCGCAAGGTGATCTGGGCGAACGACGCACCGCTTGGAGGGGACATCTTCAGCTCGCTGTACTTGCTGTTCTCCGCCATCCGCGAGCAGTCCACGGTCGCACTGTCGGGTGAGTCGGCGGACGAGGTCTTCGGCGGCTATCTGTGGTTCCACGACGCCGAGGTGCGGAAGCGGGAGATGTTCCCGTGGATCGCCTACATGGCGTCGCGACGGGAGGTCGGGCAGGTCAGCGTGCTGCGCCGGGATGTGCTGAAGCGGCTCGACCTGGGTGGTCATCTGAGAGATCGGTACGCCGACGCCGTCCGCGAGGTCGAGCGGTTGGACGGGGAGTCCGACGACGAATGGGAGATGCGGAAGATCTGCTACCTGCACCTGACCCGGTTCGTGCGGATCCTGCTGGATCGCAAGGACCGGATGAGTATGGCGGTCGGGCTGGAGGTGCGGGTGCCGTTCTGCGATCACCGGCTGGTCGAGTACGTGTACAACACGCCGTGGTCGCTCAAGACGTTCGACGGCAAGGAGAAGAGCCTGCTCCGGGCCGCGACCCGGGACGTGCTGCCGGAGTCGGTCGCCGAGCGGAAGAAGTCGCCGTACCCGCAGACGCAGGATCCGGCGTACGTCGAAGCTCTCGCCGGTCAGGTCCGTGGGCTGCTGGCCGACCACCACGCGGTTTTCGACCTGGTCGACCGGAAGTCGGCCGAATCGCTCACCCGGGCGGCCGACGGTACCGCCCGGCGACACCTGGAGCAGACGCTGTCGCTGGCGACCTGGCTGGACCTCTACCACCCGGACATCCGACTCAACTGAAGCTTCGGCGGTAGGAACTATTTGCCCGCCTGTGCCAGGATGGCGCTTCCCCTCGGAGGTGATCGCGAATGGCTCAGGAAACCCTGCAACTGCTGGTGAGCATGCACCGGATCGTCCGGCACCTGCGCCGGAGCAGGACCACCGCGGTCCTGCACCCGACGCAGTTCCTGGCGCTGATGCTGGTCGCCGACGAGCAACCGATCCGGATCGGCGAGATCGCCGCCCGGGTGCCGTGCTCGCAGCCCACCGCAACGACCACGGTCGCCTCCCTCGAGGAGGCCGGCCTGGTCCGCCGCGAGCCCGACCCCGTGGACGGCCGCGCCACTGCGGTCGTCCTGACCGACGCCGGCGCCGCCACCGTCGAAGCCTCCGGCCGCCAAGCAGCCGAAGAACTCGGCAAACTCCTCCGCCGCCTCGACCCCGCCGACCAAGCCCTGGTCCTCAAAGCCGGCGAAGCCCTCGCCCGAATCGCCGACGACCTCTGATCCGGGGCAACCTGGGGCAGCTCTCAAAAGGCCCTCCGCGAACCACCAACACCCGCTACAGTTGAGAATGCCGAGGGACACGAGTCCCCCGGAAGTGAACCCGGCAGCCCTCCGGACGGTGGACGAGCCGGGTTTCGCGCTGTCAGGGCTCCCTGAGCTGGCAGAACGAAGCGATCGCCTGCTTCCAGGCGCCGCCACGAGCCCAACTCCAGGCGATGGCATCAGGGATCCACAGCAGTGGGTCGGCCACGAGCAGATGAAACCCGCGATGACGGCGAGGATCTGCTTGCGACGTGCGGGCCGCTCGTGGTTGAAGTGCAATCGTTCCTGTCCCGGCAACAGGAGACCTCTGAGCGACTTGCGATTGACGGCGGGGGCAGATGGAGAAGCCGCCGGAGGGGTGCTCCGGCGGCTTCGGTTGGCTGAGTGTTAGTTGCGGGTGATGGTGAAGGTTGTGGTGGTGTTGCGGATGTCGGTGGTGTTGTTGGTCAGGGTGAGGTTGTTGAAGGTGACGGCGCCTCGGGCCGGGCCCTCGCCTGGTTCGGGGAGTTCGTTGGCCCAGATGCCGAAGCCGGACCTGGTGTCGAAGGAGTCGCCGGACTTGCGCGCTCCGGACACCGTGGTGTTGGTGAAGATGGTGTCGGCGACCGGGAACAGCGGGCTGCCGCCGACGTAGTCGGTCTGGAACATGATCCCGGCGTACGTCGGATCGACGACATCGAGATCGCTGACCCGAATCCCCTGGAACACCTTCGTGGCGGAGTAGATCCACACCGCGGGGAAGGTCTGGTTACCCCAGAAGTGCCCGCCGGACCGCACCACCGACGCGTTCTCGAACCGGGTCGGCGGAGTCGCGCCGAAGCCGTTCATCGGGATGCCGAAGTCGAGTGAGCTGATCGTGATGCCGGGATAGGTGAGCATGTCCGCGGCGTACAGGTTGCGGAACACGTTGTTCGTCCCGCCGTACACCGCGAACCCGGCGGCCCGCCAGGTCAGCGTCGCGGACAGGTTCTCGAAGACGTTGTCCCGGACCTCCCCACCACCGTTGTCGGTGGCGTTGAAGAGCGCGAAACTGTCGTCGCCGGTGGACCGGGCGTCGTTGTTGCTGACCGTGTTGCCGGCCGACCCGTTGGTCATGTTGATGCCGTCGGCAAACGAGTCCCGGATCCGCGAGTTCTTGATCACCGAGTTGTCGGTGTTCGCGCCCCAGTACAGGCACATCTGGTGCTCGGCCCAGACGTTGTCGATGGTCATGTTCGAGGTGTTCGCGAAGTTGAACACCTTGCCCGGGCCGTCGTTGCGGCTGTCGTAGTTGCCGAAGTACGAGAACCCGCTGAACGTCGACCCGTTCGCCGACGGCTGCGCGTCGAACCCGACATCGGTGTTCGACTGGTTCTGCGGTGCGACGAACCGCGTGAACCACGGCCCGGCGCCGACGACGCGAATCGCCTTGCCGGACACGGTGAACTTCGACGACGTCTGGTACTCACCCGCCGGCAGGTACACACCCTGCAGCGAGTTGTCCTGCCGCACCCGGTCGAGCGCGTTCTGCACGTCCTGGTGGGTGAACCCGGCCGGCGTCACGAATCCGGCGCCCGGGTTCCCGAGCGGCGTCGCCGCCTCGGTGTCGACGAAGTCGATCGAGTACGTCGTACCGTTCGCCGGATCCTTCTGCAGCCGGATCTTCGTCCCGGCCGGGAACGTCGAGTCGAGCATGATGCCGGCCTCGTCGTAGATGTGCCGGGCCGGTCCGGAACCGGGCGAGTTGTTCGGTGAAGCCTCCGCGCCGTACAGCCAGGAGTACTTCGAGGTCAGCGGCAATGCCTTGTGGAAGCTGCCGTTCACATAGACGTTGATCGACGACGTCTGACCGCCGCCGCCCGCCGAGTCCGGGATGGAGAACCGGGTGACGAGCGTGTTCGTGCTGGCCCGGGTGGTGAACTCGACGTACGAACCATTCGAGTTCAGCGTCACCGCGCGCCGGCCGGACGCTTCACCGGCCAGGTCGCCGATGGTGCGGTTCGGACCGATCACGGAAGCGCCGCCGCCGACCGAGGCGTCCTCGGCCTCCAGGTGGTCGTACGGCATGTTCGCGCCGCGGCCCACGAAGAACGGCCGCTCGATGGTGTTGTTCGTCCGCTTGACCGGCAGTTCGTTCGCGTCATCCGCGAGTACGACGCGGACCGTGTAGCGGCCGTTCGCCGCCGTCCAGTTGCCGAGGGCAACAGCGGACGTGGTCGCACCGGCTGCGATCGCGCCGTTGTAGGTCCCCGTCAGCGTCGTGACCACCGACGACCCGTTCAGCACCGTCAACGTGATCCCGTGCGCGCCGGCCGCAGAGGCAACGCTGCCTTGGTTCTTGAGCGCCACCGAGAAGGCGACCGAGTTCCCAGCCGCCGGGTTGTTCGGTGTCCAGTTGACCGCTGCCGCGACCAGGTCCGAGCTGGCGACCGGTGTCACGACCAGCGGGCCGGATGCGTTCGCGGCGTTGTTCGCGTCGTTCTGCTCGATCACCGTGTTCGACTCGTCGACCTTCGCGCCCAGGGCATAGCTGCCCGCGTCCCGGGTGCCGATCGCTGCGGTGACCGTGGTCGACGCGCCGGCCGCGATCGCGCCGACAGCCGCCGTACCGACCTTGGTCTCGCCGAGGTAGAAGTTGACGTCCGTCGCCGGCGAGCCCGCCGTGCCGCCGTTGTTCACCGTCGCCCGGAGCGTGATCGTGTCGGTCTCGACCGGCGAGGTCGGTGTCCACGAGACGTTCGAGAGGGTGAGATCCGGGTTCGGCGCCGGCACCCCCATCACCTGCAGTTCCGCGACCTGGCCGGCGGGGGCGCCGGTGTTCGCGGTGAAGTTCAGCCGTACCTCGGCCACCCGCGCGCTGACCGGGATCGTCACGCTGTTCCCGCTCGCCGGGCTGAAGTTGTACGACGCACTCGGCACGATCGTGGTGAACCCGGACGCGCTCTGCTCCCGGCCGAGGATCGAGAACGTCTGCGTCCGAGGTCCCCAGGCCGAGTCCGGGTTGAGCCGGATCACGATCGAGCTGAGGTCCGCGTTCGAGCCGAGCTGCGTGGTCAGCGTGGCCGGGTTGGCGTTGCCCTCCCAGTAGGTCGTCACGTTGTCGTCGTTCGCGTTGGCCGGAACGAAGACGTGCACGTAGCCGGACGCGTCGATCGGCTTACCGAGCGCGAGGTTGCTACCAGGTCCGCTGCTGCCGTTCCGGCTCACCGTGTTGCTGTTGGCCGATTGGTTGCCAGCGGCATCCTTCGCGCGGACGAAGTACGAGATCGTCGTGCTGGCCGGCTGGTTGTCGGTGTAACTCAGCACGTTGCCGGCCAGGCTGGTCCGCAGTTGGCCGTTGGCA
Organism: Kribbella sp. NPDC026596; assembly: GCF_040638415.1. Taxonomy (NCBI): domain Bacteria; kingdom Bacillati; phylum Actinomycetota; class Actinomycetes; order Propionibacteriales; family Kribbellaceae; genus Kribbella; species Kribbella sp. NPDC026596. Next base: position 107,846 of record NZ_JBEZYF010000011.1, read on the forward strand.
TAGACGTCGTACCCGGTGACTCCGACGTTGTCCGTGGAGGCGGTCCAGGTGAGCCGGATCTGGCCGGCGCCGGGTTCGGTGAGAGCCAGGTTGCCCGGGGCGGTGGGAGCCTGGGTGTCACCGGTCGCCGGGCCGTAGACCTCGAGCTCGGACAGTTGCCCGGCCGGCCAGCCGGTGTTCGCCGTGATCCGGATGCGGACGAACCGCGTGGTCGCGGTGCCGTAGTCGATGGTCACCGTGTTGCTCGGTGGGGTGAACGCGCGCACGGCCGACGCGGACAGGTCGCTGAAGTTCTGCCCGTCGGTGCTGCCCTGGACCGCGAGGGTCTGGTCGCGGGCACCCCAGTTCGCGGTCGGCAGCTTGAGCACGACCTGGCTGGTCGCGACCGACGAGCCGAGGTCGACCTGGACCCACTGCGGGAACGCGTTGTTGGCGCTCTCCCAGTAGGTGCCCTGGTCGCCGTCGGTCACGTTCGACGCGCCGTAGGTCTGGGTGACGGTGCTGGCCGACGCGGCCTTGCCCGTGGCGAGGTTGGGTCCGGCCAGTACGGCGGCCGCCGCGGTGCCGGCCGGGGTCGGGTGGACGAGCGGGCTCGCCGCGAGCGCGAGACTCGCGGCGAGCAAGGCGGTTGGCAGCCGCCACTTCGGGATTCGCATGGCCTCTCCTAGGGGGCGGGGGTGAGGACGCAGAGAGATAGCCGCGCTGTGCCGTCAAGAACAAGGAAGTCGGAAACTTGCTTAGATCTTGCTCGTTTCTTGCGCAGCGCTGGCTCATTGTTACGGCATGGCTACGCGAGCGTCAACGGTTCGTGACGCGTGGTGGGGCTTTGAAGGGGTCAGGAGTAGTCGGCGGAGAACCAGCGCGCCGGGGTGAAACTGAAGAAGACGATGGTGCTGTCCGGGTTGTCGACCTCGGCGTGGGCGAACTGCTGCGCGGCCTCCTCCGGCATGTACCGGCGCACGATCGTCAGCATCTGCTCGACCGTCGGCCGGCTCACCGAGTCCAGCGTCGCCTCGACCGCGACGTACTTCGCCGGCCAACTCTCCTCCTGGACCAGGAACGTGACCACGCCCGCCGCCTTGATCGCCTCGGCCCGAGCCGTCGTCCGCCCCTGAGTGTTGGTGAACATCGTCAGTGCGCCGCCCGGCTCGTACGCGTAGAACGTCGGCACAGTGGTCGGCGGCAACCCGTCGGGCCGCCCCACGCTCACCACCCCGACGTGCTGACCGGCCAGAAACTCCGCACGCCACTGCTGCTTCGTCGTCATGAAGCAAGCTTGCAAAAAACAAGTAGACTCTGTCAAGTAGACTGGGGTCATGACGTCGAAGACCTACGGGCAGCACTGCGGTGTCGCCCGGGCGCTCGAGCTCGTCGGAGAGCGCTGGGCGTTGCTGATCGTGCGCGACCTGCTCGTCGGTCCGAAGCGGTACACGGATCTGCGCGCGGGCCTGCCGAAGATCCCGACCAACGTCCTGGCGACCCGGCTCAAGGAGCTCGAGAGCGCCGGCCTTGTCGAGCGCCGGGTGCAGCCGCGTCCGTCGGGCGCGATCGTTTACGAGCTCACGCCGTACGGGCTGGACCTGGAAGACGTCGTACTCGCGCTCGGCCGGTGGGGAGCGCGGTCACTCGGGGAGCTCCGGCCGGGCGAGATCGCGACGCCGGACTCGCTGGTGATGGCGCTGCGGTCGACGTACCACCCGCCGAAGCGTGGGGTTGGAAAGCTCGCCTACGAGCTGCGCTTCGGTGACATCGTCGTACATGCGCTCTGCTCGGGTCCGACGCTCACGGCGGCGCCAGGACCGTTCCCCGAGCCCGCGCCGGCCAACGTGGTCGTTGTCGAGGCGATGGCGCCGCTGACGCCGTTGCTGACGGGTACGATCGATGGGGCGAAAGCACGCGCCGACGGGATCGCCGGCCGGCAGGCGAGCGCCGCGGAGCTGGATGTGTTCGCGACGATCTTCCGGATCAACTGACGAAGGGCCGGCTCGCAGAACGCGAGCCGGCCCTTCGTCGGTCCGAGTTAGTGCTTGGCGGGGCCCTCTGCGCCGGCGCCGGTGAGGGAGCGGACGGAGAGCTCGTGGTAGCGGGACTCGCTGGCCTTGTCGCGGCCGAGGTACGTGCCCAGGACGCCGAACAGGAAGCCCAGCGGGATCGACACGATGCCCGGGTTCGACAGCGGGAACCAGGAGAAGTCGGCGCCGGTGATCATCGACGTCGGCGTGCCGGACACCACCGGCGAGAAGATCACCAGGACGACAGCGGAGATCAGCCCGCCGTAGATGCTCCAGACCGCGCCGGAGGTGTTGAACTTCTTCCAGAACAGGTTGAACAGCAGCGCCGGCAGGTTCGCCGAGGCCGCGACCGCGAACGCGAGGGCGACCAGGAACGCGATGTTCAGCTTCTGTGCCGGGATCGCCAGCCCGATCGAGACCGCGCCGATCCCGATGGCTGCGAATCGGGCCACCCGCAGCTCGCTCTTCTCGGACGGCTTCTCCTTGGCGATGACGTTCGCGTAGAGATCGTGCGCGAACGACGAGGCCGAGGTCAGCGTCAGGCCCGCGACCACCGCGAGGATGGTGGCGAACGCGACCGCCGCGATCAGCGCGAGCAGGATCGCTCCGCCGATCGAGTCGGCGCCACCGCCGACGGACTCGGCCAGCAGCGGCGACGCCACGTTGCCCTTCGACTCGGCAACCGCCGAACCCTTGCCGGTGTCCAGCAGCGCGGCCGCGCCGAACCCGAGGGCCAGCGTCATCAGGTAGAACGCGCCGATCAGACCGATGGCCCATTGCACCGACCGGCGCGCGGCCCGCGAGTCCGGCACGGTGTAGAAGCGGATCAGGATGTGCGGGAGGCCCGCCGTACCGAGGACCAGCGCGAGGCCGAGCGACAGGAAGTCGATCTGACCGGTCAGGTCCTTGCCGTACAGCAGTCCGGGCTGCAGGAACGCCTCGCCCTTGCCGGACTTCGCCGAGGCCGCACCGAGCAGGTCGGAGATGTTGAAGTGGAACTTCAGCAGCACCAGGAAGGTGATCAGGATCGCGCCGGCCATCAGCAGCACGGCCTTGACGATCTGTACCCAGGTGGTGCCCTTCATGCCGCCGAAGGTCACGTAGATGATCATCAAAGCGCCGACCAGGATGATCACGCCCGCCTTCAGGCCCTCGCTCTTGACGCCGAGCAGCAGCCCGACCAGCGCGCCGGCGCCGACCATCTGGGCCAGCAGGTAGAAGATCGAGACCACGATCGTGGAGGTCGCGGCCGCGGTCCGGACCGGCCGCTGCCGCATCCGGAACGCGAGCTGGTCGGCCATCGTGAACCGGCCCGAGTTCCGCAGGAGCTCGGCGACCAGCAGCAGGGCCACCAGCCAGGCCACCAGGAACCCGATCGAGTACAGGAAGCCGTCGTAGCCGTAGAGCGCGATCGAGCCGGAGATGCCGAGGAACGACGCCGCGGACATGTAGTCACCGGAAATGGCGAGACCGTTCTGCGCGCCGGTGAACGAGCGGCCGCCGGCGTAGTAGTCGGCCGCCGTCTTGTTCTGCCGGGACGCCCACCAGGTGATGTACAGCGTCACGGCAACGACCGCGGTGAACAGCGCGATGGTCAGCGCCCGGTTGCCCGGCTCGGTGGCCAGCGGGACGAGAAGCGTGGTCACCGGCGGCGCTCCCTCTTGTACTTGGCGTTCAGCCCGTGGGCGAGCGGATCGAGCTTCCGGTTCGCGAACCGGCCGTAGATCGCGGCGATCGCGAAGGTGGACACGAACTGCAGCAGGCCGAAGATCAGCGCCACGTTGACGTGCCCCACCACCTTCTGACTCATGAAGTCACGGGCCCAGTTGTTGCAGGCGACGTACGCCAGGTACCAGGCCATGAAGGCGATCGTCCACGGCACGACGAAGTTCTTGTAGCGCCGCCTCAGCTCGGTGAAGTCGGCCGCCTCGTACACGGCCTCGTACGCGCGGGCATCCCGCTCGCGCACCGCTTGCTCGTCCATGAGATCCCCTTCGCTGGACACGAACAGATGCACGTTAGCCGCTGGTCGCGGATTTGTGACCCACCGCAACCAAAACGTTCACCTGTTTCACAGATGCGGGGCGACCGGGGCGTCGAGAGTACGGCGGTAGTTCGCCAGGTCGCTGGGCCGAGCGCGGTAACAGTCGGTGAAGTACGGCATCCGCAGCGGCTCGGGAGGACGGGCGGTGGTGTCGTACAGCGCGTCGACCTGGTCGAGCGCCGCGTCACGGCGGGACTCGGTCAGAACGGCGATCCGGGAGTGCGACAGGGCCAGTTGCCGTAGGCCCTTCCGGTCCAGGTCCTGCCAGTGCCGGAACCGGGCCGTCTCCACCAGCGCGAACAGGTCCGACTGCAGCAGGATCGGCATCGGGTCGAACCGGTCGTCGCCGATGTGGTCGCTGCCCTGCATCGCGTGCACCATCCGCCGGACCCACGGCACGACCGTGTCGGCGTTGTTCCAGAGCAGGCCGAGTACGCCGTTCGGCCGCAGGACGCGGGCGATCTCCGGCAGGGCCCGGGCGTGGTCGAACCAGTGGAACGCCTGGCCGACGATCACCGCGTCCACCGAGGCGTGCGCGAGCGGGATCGACTCAGCCGCACCGACCATCGAGTCGATCCCGGGCCGCCGGCGGCAGACCTCGAGCATCTCCTGGGACGGGTCGACCGCGACCACGTCGTGCCCGAGCTCAGCGGCGACGGCGGAGAGTTTGCCGGTGCCGGCCCCCAGATCGAGGACCTGCAGCCCCCGCCCCGGGCCCAGGATCCAGGTCAACGCCTCGGCGGGAAACGTCGGCCGGCCGGCGTCGTACGCGGCCGCGACGGCGCCGAACGCCTTCGCGCGGGCCGCGTCCGGTACGTCGGATCCTGGATCATCGGTGGTCATCACCGTAAATCATGCCGTAGCCGCACCCTGCCGCGCTGAAAGGTCGCGTCCTAATCGCCGAGCTTCTTCTGTTCGATGTGCGCGTTGAGCGTGGCCAGGTGCGGATGTGTGTCCAGAATCGCAACCAGTTCGGCGCAGTTCAGGTCGGCCGCGCCGAAGTCCTCGATGAGGGCATCGAGCAACTTCCAGTCGTCCGGGGTGTCCAGCGTCAGCCGGTACTGCGCACCGCCGCCCGACCAACCCAGGTTCAGCAACCGCATGTCGCCGGACCGGTTCTGGTGCAGGTAGGGCGTGACGTGCTCGCGATCGGACCGCAGGGTCGCCTTGGCCTCGGCATCGTACAGCCGGGCCGCGGAGAAGATCTCGTAGTCCATGCCGCGCGGATAGGTCCGCTCGAGGCAGTTCGACAGGTAGAGATCGAGGTCGTTCTCGGCCCGCCAGCGATCGACGCCGGTAGCAACGACTTCGGGATCGATCAGCGGGCAGTCCGACGTCACCCGGACGATCCCGTCCAGTTCGTGCTCACGGGCGGCGCCGGCGAAGCGGCTCAGGACGTCGTCCTCACTGCCGCGGAAGACCGGGATCCCGGACTGCCCGGCCACCTCCATCACGATGTCGTCGTTGAAGTTCGTGGTGGTCGCGACGATCACCGGGAGACCGGTGCCGTTCAGTCGATCGAGGTGGTGCTCGAGATAGGTCCGGCCGCGGACGCTCAGCAGGACCTTGGCCGGCAGCCGGGTACTGGTCACCCTGACCTGCGTGACAATGCCGATCTTCAGGTGGTCCATTTGAATATCTCCCGGATCTCGGCCGGACCGGCGACATGGTCGACGCCCAGCTCGGTGTCGGTGAACTCACGGGCGATCGCCGGCGGGACGAACGGCTGGTCCAGCTCCGGCCAGAGTCGCTTGATCCGCGCCTGCCCGCCGAACGACGGATGCTCGTGCTCGAGCACCATCGGATCACCGTAGACCCCCGGTTGCAGGCCGATCGAACCGCCGTACAGGACGGCGGAACTGAGCCGGTTGGAGGCGACCCGCGTGTGTTTGCGGAGCTCGCGCAACTGTTTGACCAGGAACTTCGCGTCGGTGCGGCGCCAGTGCAGTCCCCGGTAGCCGTGGGTGATGACGCGGAATCCCGCGTCCTGGTAGAGATTGCGGATCTCGGGTTTGTCGTACTCGTTCCAGTACAGGCAGACGGTCACCGGACCGGTCTCGTGCTCGTTGATCGAGGCAACGAGGCGGCCGTGGTCTCCGAGCACGTGCTGGCCTTCCCAGCCGTGGAACGGGTAGAAGATGGTGCCCTTGGCCCCTTTCGCGGGAGTGGCGAGCTCGGGGTGCACCTTCAGCAGGTAGAGCCAGACCGAACCGATCACCTCGTAGTTGCGCATCCCCATCGAGTGGCCGCGCCGGCGGACGCTGTCGGACCAGACGAACTTCGGCATCCCGGGCGCGAAGTTCGTGCCGTGAGCGAAGCCGTCCAGGATGTTCCAGCCGTGCTGGAGGTAGCCCCAGATCCGCGGTGGCTTCGCGAGTCCGGCGTACGACGCCATGATGTTCGCGTGGCCGTAGAAGTGGTTCGCGTGGTGCATCAGCGACGAACCTTCCGGAGCAGGCGCTTCGCGCGGCGGCGGATCACTCGGGCCGGATTCAGTACCGCGTGACCGACGCGATAGGGCAGCGATCGCCGGATCCCGCTGACCGTGCCTTCGAACAGGATCGCGCGTGCGCTCGCGTGTGCGAGCTCGTCCGCGAGGCGCGCTACGGTCGCGAGTTGCTCGGCGCTTCCCAGCGGACGGATCACCTCGGCCGGCGTCGAATCGTCTTCTGGCACAGTGATTCCGGCCATCGACGCGAGCCGCGCGGTCAAGACGTGCGGGTCGCCACCCGCGGGCCATGGTTGCCGCGAGCCACTTTCCAGCACGCGCCGCGCAAACCGCTGGAGATGCCCGACAACATCAAGCTCCTGCCGTTCCCCGAACACCCGGTACGACGCCCCGTCCAGGATCACGTTGTCCGGCGACCCGCCGCCTCCGGTCCCCAGCCAAGTAACGTAGCCGGGAATGATCCGCCGCAAAGTCGCCTGGTCGTCGACTCGCAAGGCGGCGAGGAGGTACTCCTCAAGCAACACGCCGGACCCGGCGGGAACGACTCCGTCCGGGAGGATGCTAGGGGCAGTTCCGCCGGCGAAGTACCAGGCGGGTGCGAGCTCCTTTGCCAGGCCTGCGTCAGCTGCGTCCAACAGGAGGCGGTAGGGGTCCATCAGGACCGGGCCTGCGTTGCGTGCGGCAACAGCTCGGGCCGCGGCGACTGCTGCCAAGCCGTCCACTGAGGTGAGCGCGAGTTCTGCCTCGATCAGGGACGGGAAGACTGCGTAGGTTTGCGAGACCTCGACTCCGGCATCCCTCAAAGCGGCTTGAAGTGGCTTGAGGCCGGCAGGGGCGGTGTCGGCGACGGAGCGGGACCAGTCTTCGTCGCGGGGGAGGGCCGCGGTGATCGCGGGCCGGATCAGGCGTTCGAGGCCGAAGGAGTTCGTCGCACCTAGGAGGAGCCGGCCGGGGGGAGCGAGCCGGGCTTGCAGGCGGGTGAGGGCTTCGGTCCAGGTCAGCGACGGGGTGTCCGGGCCGACGAGCCGCTCGAGCCCGTCCAGCGCCACGATCACGTCGTACGTCTCGTCCTCGACGAAGCGGTCGAGGGCTCCGCAGAAGACCTGGCCTTTGGTGTCGGCGAGGAGTTCGGCGATCTCCTCCGCGTCCGGGGCCGAGCGCAGCAGCAGATCCACCGACGTCACCTGCGAGGCGACCGCGGTGATCAGGTCGACGGCGTGTGGCCCGGCGATCAGGACGGAGTCCGCGGGCTGGAGGGTGGCGGCCAGGAGTGCTGCGGCGGCGGGTCCGGCGGCCGCGGGGCGGGCGTCGACCGGGTGCAGATCCGACCAGTTGAGCATCTCTCCGCCGATCAAGTTCGACCGGGTCACATCAGTCACGTTAGCCAACCAGTTTGAGAAGCGTGTCGATCACCCGGTCGACGTCACTGTCGGTCAGGTCCGGGAAGAGGGGGAGGGAGAGCTCCTGGGCGTAGAAACGCTCGGCGTTCGGGCACTGCCCGCGCTGGTACCCCTGGCGCGCGAACACCGGGTGCCAGTACACCGGGATGTAGTTCACCTGTACGCCGATGCCCGCGGCCCGCATGCCCTCGAAGATCTCGCGCCGGCGGTCGCCGAGGATCCGGATCGGGTAGAGGTGCCAGGCCGGATCCACGCCCGCCCGCTGCACCGGCGTACGGAGATCGTCTAGGTCAGCGAACGCCGAGTTGTAACGCGCGGTGATCTCGGCCCGGCGGCGCTTGAAGTCCGCGAGTCGAGCCAGCTGCGACAGTCCGAGAGCCGCTCCGAGGTCGGTGAGCCGGTAGTTCACGCCGTACTCGTGCACCTCTTGATGCCACGGGCCTTCATCGGTGATCTCGAAGCGGTCCGGATCGCGGACGAGACCGATGAAGTGGAACTCGTGCGCGCGCCGGCCGATCGCCGGGTCCTTGCAGACCACCGCGCCGCCTTCGCCGGTGGTGAGGTTCTTGGTCGGGAAGAACGACATCGTGGTCACGTCGGCGAGGTCCCCGACCGGGCGACCGTCGGCGAAGCCGCCGATCGAGTGGGCCGCGTCGGCGAGCGTCCGTGCACCGACCCGATCCGCCAGCGGCTGCAGGGCGGCGTAGTCCGCGGCCTGACCGGCGTAGTCGACGGCCGCGATCACCTTCGTACGCTCGGTCAGTGCAGCCTCGACGGCTGATGGAGCGATCAAGGCGGTGTCCTCGTCGACATCCGCGAAGACCACCTTCGCTCCCAGGATCGCCGCGCAGGACGCCGTGGCGACAAAGGTCATCGGGGTGGTGACGACCTCGTCACCCGGTCCCACGCCGAGTGCGGCGTACGCGATGTGCAGGGCCGCGGTACCCGACGTGCAGCTGACCGCGCGATGTCCACCGGACAGCTCGGACACGGCGTTCTCGAACGCGGTGACGGCAGGTCCGGTGGTGAGCCAATCGCCCCGCAGCACGGCGGTGACCGCTTCGATATCCGCGTCAGAAATCGACTGACGCCCGTACGGCAGCATCAATGCCTCAGCAAGGGACGTTCGGCACGTCCAGCGGTGGTCCAGACGCCCGCTGGCCGCGTTGTCGTCGTCGCACGATGCTTCGCATCGCTCTCCTCCTCCGCCTTGCCAGCGAACGACTGGACCACCGCTGGCCGCACCAACGTCCCTTGCTGAGGCATCCCTAAACGTCGCTCTCCAGGATCTTGCGGATTTCCTCGATCGAGTACCACAGGTCGTTGGTGTCCGACGCGTAGTGGAATCCGTCCACGACGGGGATGCCGTCCGACGGCGGGAGGTAGCCCCAGGTGGCCAGGTCGGGCTGGAGCACGAACCGGTTGCCGACCGCGAGCGCGCGGCGGCCTTCCTCCGGGCTGATCATCTCCTCGTGCAGCTTCTCGCCCGGGCGCAGGCCCACGTCGTGCATCTTCGCGCCGGGCGCGATCGCCTCGGCCAGGTCGGTCACCTGCATCGACGGGATCCGCGGCACGTACAGCTCGCCGCCGGTCATCAGCTCGAACGAGTCGACCACGAACTCGACTGCCTGCGGCAGCGTGATCAGGAACCGGGTGCAGCGCAGATCGGTGATCGGCAGCGACTGGCCGGCCGCGTGCAGCGCACGGAACTTCGGGATGATCGAGCCCCGGCTGCCCATCACGTTGCCGTACCGGACCACCGCGAACCGGGTGTCGTACGCCGCCGCGTAGTGGTTGCCGTTGATGAACAGCTTGTCCGCGGTCAGCTTGGTCGCGCCGTACAGGTTGATCGGGCTGGAGGCCTTGTCGGTCGACAGGGCGACGACGCGCTTGACGCCGGAGTCGATCGCGGCCTCGATGACGTTCTGCGAGCCGATCACGTTGGTCTGGACGAACTCCCACGGGTTGTACTCGCCGCTGTCCACCTGCTTCAGCGCGGCAGCGTGGACGACGTAGTCGACCCGGTGCATGGCCCGCAGCAGTCGTGACCGATCCCGGACGTCACCGAGGAAGAACCGCAGTCGCGGGTCGTCGCCGAACAGCTGGCGGACCTCCCACTGCTTGAGTTCGTCGCGGCTGAAGACGATGAGCCGGCGTGGGTTCAGCTGGTCCAGCGCATGCCGGACGAACGCCCGGCCGAAGGATCCGGTGCCTCCGGTGACGAGGATGTCGGAGCCGGTGAGGATGGACACTCGAGCAGGACCCTTCTGACGGACAGTTCCGAACACCGTACGCGCAGTGCAGACTCGAACAATAGCTGCCCGCTCCGAAGCCGCTTCAATCCCGCAGCCCGGTCAGATGTGATCAAACGTACGCTCGAAGTCGTTCTGGAAGCGGGAAATCGCAGGTGCAGCCGCTACGGTCGGGGCGTGAAACGCGTCGGGGTGCGGTGTGATGTGGGACCGGGGCGGGGCATCGGGCACGTGATGCGGTGCCTGGCGCTGGCGGAGGAGGTACGGCGACGCGGGATCGAGCTCGTGTTCGTCTGCGACGCGCACACCGTGCCGTGGGCCGCCGAGCAGATCGCGGCCCGGGGGATCGAGGTGGAGCCGGCGGTGTGGACGGCCGCCGAGCACGTCGAGCTGCTCAAGCGCCTCCAGTTGGACGCGGTGGTCTTCGACTCCTATGACCTGGATGCGTCGGTCTACTCGGCTGTACGTGCGACCGGGATCCCCACGCTGGCCATCGTCGATGGTGACTTTCGCGGCGCCGAGGCGGACGTGCTGGTCGATCAGAACCTCGCCGCCGAGCTCGACCACCCCGAGCTGCCACCCGACTCGACCAGGCTGGCCGGTCTCGAGCACGTGATGATTCGCGACGAGATCCTCGCCCTCCGCCCGTCCGAACCACCCGCGCCGCGGCAGGTCGCCGTACCCAAGGTGTTCGCGTTCTTCGGGGGAACGGATGCGTTCGGCGCCGGTCCTCATGTGATGCGAGCTCTCGCGGCCACCGGCGTACCGTTCGACGCCACCGTGGTCGCGCCGACGGTCGACTTGGCTGCGCGTATTGCCGCGGTCAACCTGCAGGCGGGGCAACGAGTCGATGTGATCGGGCCGACGGATCAGCTTGCGGCGGCCGTGCGCGAGGCCGATCTGACCATCAGCGCCTCGGGTACGTCGACCTGGGAGCTGCTGTGCCTCGGAGCCACGGCCGGACTCGTCTGTGTGGTCGACAACCAGGTGATGGGCTACGAGCGAGCCATAGCGACTGGTACGGCGGCCGGAGTCGGTGTGCTGTCCGACCTGAAGACGGATCCGGCTGCGGCGGCGGCAGCGCTGAAACGCCTGCTGACCGACCCGACTGAGCGCGCTCGCCTGGCAGCGGCTGGCTGGAAGCTTGTCGATGGCAACGGTCGCGTCCGGGTCGCAGATGCCCTGACGGCCCTTATCTGAGCTCGTAGACAGTGGCGTCCAGCGTGGCGTGCCGGAGCCGGACGTAGTTGCGGAGTGCCGGTGACACCTCGCCCGCGCGATGGTCGGCGTACAGCCAGCGCACTCCGGCCTTGCGGAGGCGCTCGATCGATGTCGGCGTCGGGGCCTTGAAGGCGGCGTCGTTGGCGGCGAGCTCCTCGCGGTTCCAGTACGGGATCAGGCTGGGGTTCCCGCCCGTGGTGACGGCGATCCGGTTGGCCTGGTTGGAGTACGACCAGCCTTCGATCAGCACCGGCCGTTCGGACAGGGCGGCGAGCCAGAAGTGCCGGCTGTCGCAGATGCCGTCGCGCTGGATGATGCAGTGCGCGTTGGTGGCGACCAGATCGCCCGGTGTGCTGTTCCGGCGCAGCCACTGCGCCGCACCGGCCTCGGCCGCGGTCGCACCGCCGCGGAAGGGATGAGCGAAGACCAGATTGGACGCCTTGTCCGACACGAACGCCTGCAGCGGAAGCAGCATGGCTCCGATCATGCTCGCTGCCACCGCACCGACGAGCAGAGCGACAAAGACATTGCCGGGTCGCCGGAACGCCTTCCACGCAAGGGCAACGACGACAGCAACCGCTACAAGCGCCGCAGCCGTCCACAGCCACGGGCCCTTGATCCCCTTGAGGTCTGCCGACTCGGATCGCGCGACGGCCAGTCCCACCAGCGCGAGCAATCCGGCCGCACCCACGAGCACCACAGCCCGCCGGTCCGCGAGCCGCCCGGCCAGGTTCGCCAGCCCATCCGACGCGAGTACGGCGACCGCTGGGAAGGCAGTCCGCAGGAAGTACAACTGGCTGACGCCGGACTGCGTCGTCAGCATCGCCCCTAGCAGCCCCGCCACGGCGAAGCCGAGCAGAAACACAGTGCCGGGGTCCCGCCACTTCCGTCCGATGAAGAACAGCCCCGAGGCGGCCAGGCCCCAGCTCAGCAAGGTCGTTGCTGCCGACAACAACTGCGCGTGCGGGTTGTCGATCACGATCGGGTACGGCTCGAGCTGGATGAACGTCTGGAACGGTTTGATCTCCGTCCCCCACGTGCTGCCGCCGAAGATCGTGATCAGCCCGCCCACGAACACCACGAACGACAGCGCCCCACCGATCGTCGCCGGTCGCGTGGGCTTCCGGGCCACCGTCAGCTGCAGGAACGCGAACGCGAACCCGACGCCCAGCAACGGCAGGATCGTCGACTTCGCCCCGGCCGCGACCAGCGCGAGCAAGATCAGCAACACCCAGCGACTGCGGGGTGCGCTCGCCCGCAGCAGATCGACCGCCACGATGCAGAGCGCCAGTGCGATCAGTACGCCGAGGTTCTGCGTCGGACTCAGGTACGCCGCGACCGCAGTGGAGATCCCGCCGAGCCCCTGGTCGGGTAGTGGCTGCACCGCCCCGCCGAGCCCAGCGACCAGGACTGCGAGCGGCCCGGCCCAGGTCGCGCCCGACTCCGAGGTCCGGGCGAAGCGCGTGGTCAGTGCGAAGACCAGTCCGCAGCCGGCGAGGAACAACGGCAGCCAGCTCAGCGAGTGGATCAGGTCGGTCAGGTCGATCCGCGTCCCCCACGCCGTCGCGGCTGTCGCCTGGTGGAAGAACGTGTGGTACTTCATCGGCACGCCACCGAGCCACAGTGTCGAGATCGGTACGTCGTACTTCGCGCTGGCGGCCAGTGCCTGCTGGAAGGCCAGGTCAGGGTACGAGCGCAGCGGGTCGGTGTACGCCGGCAGGAACTGCCCCGGACCGCGCCGGTAGACGACCAGTACGACGACTGCCGTCGCCGCAGCGAGCAGCCAGGCCTGCAGTGGTCGCAGCGGCTGGTCCACCCGCCGCCAGACCCGCGCCCGGACATCACTGTCCACGAAGGTGATCAACAGCACCACCGGCGCCCACACCCACGACCACGCCTGCAATCCGATCGACGCACTAGCCAGATACACGACGATCTGGGCGGCCGTACCCACCGCGAGCCCGGCGGCGAGGTCCTCGACCAGATTGCGTCCGTAGCTGCCGATTAGTCGCCACAGGGCGAAGCCAGGCAGTGCGATCGCGAGCCCGGTGAACAGCACGAACCGGGCGAGCTCGAAGAAGGTCGAGTGCAGGGCTAGCAGCACGATCGCGAGGATCACGACCGCCAGCCCGGCCATGAGACCGGAAAGGGAAGGCCCCGCTGTCCGCGGCCCCCGCCGCCTCGCCTTCGCGCGCATGTCGTAACAGTAATGTGAAATCTGTTAGGTCACGAATGCGGAGTGTCACCACTAGTAAGGTCCCGATCTATGCATGCCGATCACCCGGCGCTCTCCGTCGTCGTACCGATGTACGACGAAGAGGAGGTGCTGCCGATGTTCTTCGCACGGATGCGCCCGCTGCTGGACGGACTCGGGATCTCTTACGAGGTCATCGTGGTGGACGACGGCAGCCGGGACGGGACCGCGACGCTGCTGCTCGAGGCCGCCGAGGACTGGGCGCAGCTGCGCGTCATCCGGCTGCTGCGGAACAGAGGTCACCAGGCCGCCCAGTCGGCCGGCTTCCGCCGCGCCCGGGGTGAGTACCTGGTCACGATCGACGCCGACCTGCAGGACCCGCCCGAGGTCATCGCCGAGTTCCTGACCGCGGCGCGCGACCAGGACGTCGACGTCGTGCACGGCGTTCGCTCGGACCGCTCGAGCGATACCTGGCTGAAGCGGACGACCGCGCGGATGTACTACCGGCTGATGTGCCGGCTGGTCGGCAAGGAGATCCCGTTCGACGCCGGCGACTTCCGGCTGGTGTCGCGCCGGGTGGTCGACGCGGTGAACGCGCTGCCCGAGGACGGTCGCGTCTTCCGGCTGGTGATCCCGTGGCTCGGCTTCCCGAGCGCGGAAGTGAGGTACGTCCGCGCCGAGCGGGCCGCCGGGACGACGAAGTACAACTTCACCAAGATGCTCCGGCTGGCCTTCGACAGCGTGACCGCGTTCTCGGCGGCCCCGCTGCGGCTGGCGACGTGGCTGGGGCTGCTCGGTGGGATGTTGTCGGGAGTGTTCGTGATCGGAGCATTGGTCATCAAGTTGGCCGGTCGCAGCATCCCGGGCTGGACGTCGACCGTGCTCGCGGTGAGTGTGATCGGCGCGATCCAGCTGCTCTGCCTCGGCCTGCTCGGTGAGTACGTCGCCCGGCTGTTCCAATCCAGTCAGCGGCGACCTCAGTTCCTCGTCGGCTACGACAGCCTCGAGGACCACGGACACCACACCTTCGCCGAAACGGTCGAGAAGAACGACTAAGCTCATCGCCCTATGAGTTGGTACGACGCGCTCGAGGCCGGTGAGTTGACCGTGCGGCCGTCCGTGGACGCTGCGAAGCGGTTCGGCGTCTCGATCGACCGGATGAGCGTGTCCGCCTCCGCCGGTACGCCGCTGTCCGAGGTGCTGACCGCCGTCGAGCGGTCGACGGCCGACGTGGTAGTGCTGCGGTACCCGGCCCGCGAGACCACCTGGTTCGCCGCGCTGGCGAGCGGGCCGCGGCAGGCGCTGCTGGCCGACACCGTCGTCTACTGGTCGCTCCCGACCGGCAAGGGCCGCCGGCCGGCGCCACTGGCCGGGTTCACCGCTCAGGTCGAGCCCGAGGCGGATGACGTCCTGGTGGACGACCTGGTTGCGGACGTGTTCGGCGACTCGGGGAACCACTACTGCGCCAATCCGGTGTTCGACCGCGCTGTCGCGCTGGCCGGCCGGCAGGACTGGGCCCGACGCCGGATCGCCGCCGCCGGTGCGGTCGTCCTGCGCGGCCCCGATCGGCGGGTGCTCGCGCTGGCCGCGATCGACCAGCAGCGCTCGTGGACCGAGATCCAGCTGGCCGGCGTCGTACCGGCCGAACAGGGCCGCGGCCGGTACGGTCACCTGCTCGCGGCGGTCGAGGACGCCTGCACCACCCGGCGCCTGGTCGTGTCGACCCAGGCCCATCACACCGGCATCCAGCGGGTCTGGGCCCGGTACGGATTCGAGCCCGTGCATAACCTTCTGACGCTCCACCTCGTTGCCGCTACGTAGAAAGTGCTTTGGGGGGCACCCCTAGCTACCTAGCTGCAGCGAGGGGAGTTTGCCGGAGTGACGCCGCGGCTCAGTGTGGTCGTGCCCTTCTACAACGTCGGCGAGTACCTCGGGCCTTGTCTCGAGTCGATCGCCCGGCAGGCCTGGGGCGACTTCGAGGCGATCCTGGTCGACGACGGTTCGCCCGACGACAGCGCCGTCATCGCCAAGGACTTCTGTGCCCGCGACTCCCGCTTCCGGCTCGTCCAGCAGGCGAACGCCGGTCCCGGGCCGGCCCGGGACACGGGGATCCGCGAGGCGACCGGCGAGTACCTGGCGTTCGTCGACGGCGACGACCTGGTCTCGCGGTACGGATTCGCCGCGCTGGTCCGGACCCTGGACCGGACCGGATCGGACTTCGCCGGCGGCAACGCGCGGCGGTTCAACAACAGCTTCGGGGTCCGGCCGTCGTGGCTGCACCGGCAGCCGTTCGCCCGCGTCCGGCACGCCACCCACGTGTCGGAGTTTCCCGACCTCATGCTGGACCGGATGCTCTGGAACAAGGTTTACCGGCTGTCCTTCTGGACCGAGTACGGCTACAGCTTCCCGCCGATCCGCTACGAGGACTATCCCGTCGCACTGAAGGCGCACCTGGACGCGGTGACCGTGGACACGATCACGCAGGCCGTCTACTACTGGCGCGAGCGGGAGTCGGGTGAGTCGATCACCCAGCAGAAGTTCGAGCTCGGCAACATCCGCGACCGGGTCGTCTCGGCCGGAATGGTGCTGGACCTGGTCGAGGACGCCGTACCGGTCGTCCGCCGGCGGGTGCACGCGCACCTGGCCCAGATCGACGTACTCACCCTGATGTCCGCGTTCGGTTCGGTGCCCGCTGAGGAGGAGCAGCACCTCGTCGAGTTGTCCGGTGAGCTGCTCGATCGGCTCGACGACGAGGTCCTGGCGGCCACCCACCGGTACGACCGGATTCAGCATGCCGCGCTCCGGGCCGGTGACGTCGAGCTGCTCCGCCGGCTGGCGCACTTCCGCAACGACGGCGGTCTCCGCGGCGGTGCACGGGCGGTTCCGCGGCCGCGGCGGACGCGGCAGCTCGACTACAACTACCCCGGCCTGCGGGAGGACGTCGTACCGCAGGAGCTGTACCGGGTCTCGGAGCGGAGCCTCACTCTGGCGACGAATGTGCGCGAGGTGGCCTGGGTCGGCGACTCGCTGTCGGTCAAGGGCACGGCCGAGATCCGCCACCTGGCGACCGAGCGCTCCTCGAGCCTGCAGATCTCCCTGGTCATCGCGGACACCCCGCACCCGCTCGAAGTACGCCGGTACGACGCGCTGGACCTGCACGGGGACACGACGATGGTCGGGTTCGAGGTGGTGCTGGATCGCGAGCTGCTCGGTCGATGCACGGGCGCTCCGGCGCACTTCGACGTACAGATGAAGTCCGGGCGCCGGGATCGCCGGGGCACGCTCGGCGGGCAGGGGCCGGGGAGTCCCGGCTGGCCGCCCGGTGCGTGGATCGACGAGACGAACTGGATTCAGCCGGGTCCGGGCAAGAACGGATGCTTCTCCGTCCGCCGGCTGACGGATCCGTGCCGGTTGACCTCGGTAGAGCGGACACCGGATGCGCTGGTGTTGCACGGCCGGTCGTCGTTCGACGAGCCGTCGTTGTTCGTCAGCCGGCCGGTGCTCGGCGGCGAGGAAGAGATTCCGCTGGAGCTCGACGGTCGTGACTTCACCGCGCGGTTGCCGATCGCGGACCTCCTGGCGCAGGCGAATCCCGACGACCCCTTCGGCCAGCGGACGACGCGATCGTTCCGGCTCCGCGATCCCGAAGGACAGCAGCGGGTGCTGCTGTGGACCGCCGGTGACTCCGCGGTCTCCCGGACCGAGGCCGGCCGGGTGGTGACGCTGACGCGATCCACCGGTGGGTACGTGAACCTGCACGAGTCCCCGATCCGGACGACGGCCACCACTGCTGTTGCTACAGGCAGCATGTTGGTGGTCAGCGGGGCCGACGGAGGTGAGGTCTCGTTCAGCTGGCGGCGGTACCTGGCCGACTCCGACGATCACCTGGACGTGGTCTGCCGTCGTACGTCGTCCGCCGACGGCTGGTGTGCAGCCGCCGAGGTGGACGCGCTGATCCCCGCGGCTGCGGTGCGGGTCTCGGCGGACCCGTTGGCGTCGCTGGCGGACTGGATCCTGTTCGCGACCAAGGCCGACGGGTCGTCGCACGCCGTGCAGTGCGAGCCCTTCCTGTGCAGCCGGTTGCCGTTGACGATCTCGCGGGGTGCACACGTTCTCGCCGTACGACCGCATGCCGGCACGCTGCACGTGGAGGTCCGCTGATGCATCACCACAACCACTACTACGGCCAGACGCACATCCTGTCGCGGTACGCCGGTCTGGACTTCGACCACCCGCCACGGCTGCGCGGCTATCTGCAGCACGGCTGGAACATCGGCTGCGGGTGGAACCCGGTGCACGAGTTCTACGACGGCGCCTGGCGGTTCACCTGGAGCGACGCGCCGCGGCGCCGCGGGCATTCGCTGGGCCGGCGGAACTACCACAGCATCGGCGCGCCGTTCCTCTATCTGCTCGAGCTCGAGCAGCAAGAAGAGGAGCCGGTCGAGCGCGAGGGCACGCTGTGGTTCCTCTTCCACGGGTGGGAGGGCGGCAAGATCCACGGCGACCACCAGCGGCTGATCGACGAGATCCGCGAGACCGAGCCCGGCCCGGTCACCTTCAGCCTCTACTACACCGAGTACGACCGTCCCGAGGTCCGCGGGTACTACGAGGACGCCGGCTTCCGCGTGGTGTCGTTCGGGCGCCGCGGGTTCTCCTACGAGGGAACGGATCGGCGCTTCCTGTTCAAGCAGCTGGCCGAGCTGCGGCGGCACAAGCGGGTCGCCGCCAACCGGTTGTCGACGGCAATCTTCTACGGCGTCGCGGCCGGCTGCGAACCCGCGGTCTACGGCGACCCGATGGAGATGGACGGCGAGAACCCCTTGTTCGGCGGGCAGAGCCGGATCGAGCGGCTGTGGCCGGAGATGCTCGGCAAGTCCATCGACCTGGAGACCGCACGGGCGACGACCGACCTGGAACTCGGCAAGCCCTGGATGATGCCGCCCGCGGAGCTGCGAATGCTGTTCGATTGGAGAGAGCGTGTCTGACCTGCAGGTGGTTCTCGGTGAGATGCAACCGTGGACGGATCGCACCGACCACCACCCGGCCCTGGCCGCGTTGCTGGCCGACGTCCTTCCCGGCAACCGCCGTACCCTGATCGTCGGGCCGCACTCCCGTGCGCTGATCTCGGCCGTCTCCGAGCGGACCTCCGACGCGACCGTCCTGCTCCGCTCGGTGTCGGACGCCGAGGAGCTGGCCGCGGAGTTCGGCGACCGTCTCCAGGTCGTCGCCGGTGCTCTGGACGGACTGAGGTCCGAACCGTTCGAGGTGGTCCTCGCCGCTGACGGTCTCGACCGGGTCCTGGGCTACGACAGTGAGAGCCTGAGCTGGTCCGAGCGCCTGGCGGCGGTGTCGGCGCTCGCGACCCCGGATGCGGTCGTCGTCCTGGGCCTTGAGAACGAGTTCTCCCTGCTGAACTTGCTCGACCGTCGTCCGCCCCACGAGCGCCACGGCGACGACGACTGGCGTCCGCTGCACGACGACCCGACGCGACCGGTGTCCGCCGATCAGTTCATCTCCGCTCTGCCGTGGACTGCGCAGGTGTACGCCGACTTCGGCTCGCGGACGTTCGTAGCCGCCGAGGTCGCCGCGGCCGCGCGCCCGGGGGAGCTGCCCACCCGCCTGGCCACGGACGCCCTGGAAGCAGTCGACGTCCCGCTGCTCTCGCCGATCGCCGACGGCGTCGACTCCGCCGCCCGCGCCGGCCTTCTGGCCGCCATCCCCACCGGCTGGCTCGCCATCACCGGCACCCACGCCGAACACGACCTGTACGTCGAAACCGGCCCGGCGATCTTGACCGCCAACCAAGGCACGTCCGGCTGGCAGACAACGATCGGTACGCCCACCACCGGCCCCGCGCCGACCACCGGCGCCGCCGACGCTCCGGTGGCCGGGAACGATCTCCCTTCCCCGACCACGCTGGATTTTGATGCCGGCGTTGTGCCGGCGGTGGTGCCTGG
This sequence comes from Kribbella sp. NPDC026596, assembly GCF_040638415.1. Lineage (NCBI taxonomy): Bacteria > Bacillati > Actinomycetota > Actinomycetes > Propionibacteriales > Kribbellaceae > Kribbella > Kribbella sp. NPDC026596. Next base: position 127,375 of record NZ_JBEZYF010000011.1, read on the forward strand.
TGGCGTGTCGGTCGAGTCGGTCCTGCTTCGGCTTGCTGCCGCCGAGGACGTTCCCGGCTTCCGCAAGCTGGCCGCTCGCCTCGGCGAGTGGGCCACCGAGTCGCGGGTAGTGCTTCGGTGGGACGACGTCGTGGTCGACGGAGATACCTTTGCCTACGGGGTTTCGCCGTGGGCAACCGCGGAGCGCACGGACCGAGCGGACCTGCTCGCAGCCGCGTGGTATCGGTTCCACGATCGGATGATCGGCCAGCACCGGCGGCATCCGTGGCCGCCGTGGATGCTCGGCGACGACCTGGTCTCCACCTGGCTGGGCATGTCCGGGGTCGAGCTGCCGGAGCCGGTCCAGGCGACCTCACCCGACACCCCGCCCGCGTCCGAGGAACACGTTGCTCGCGGCAAGGAGTTGGCCGCCGCGCTGGCCGGCGTGCTGCAGCTGCCTGACAGTGTCGACGTACGCACCGAGCTCGCGGACGCTCAGCGGGCGCGGCAGGAGTTGTTCGAGCTGAAGGGGCATGTCTACGGCCTCGAGCGCACGCTCGGGTTCCGCAACAAGGCGATGAAGACGCGGGAGAACCGGATCCGCGAGCTTCGCATCCAGCTGCAGAAGGTGACCGCGGCCCACGATCGCATCCGCGGATCACGCACGTACGCGCTGTCTCGCGTGGTCTTCCATGCCGCTCAGGTCCGCAAGCCGCGGGTCGTCGCCCGCAAGCTGTCGCGCCGGCTGCGTAGGCGCTGATGCCGCCGCGGCTGAGCGTGGTGGTGCCGTTCTACAACGTCGGCGAGTACCTCGGTCCCTGTCTGGACTCGATCGCGCGGCAGACCTGGGCCGACTTCGAGGCGATTCTGGTCGACGACGGCTCGATGGACGACAGCGCGGTCATCGCCAAGGACTTCTGTACGCGCGACTCCCGCTTCCGGATGGTCCAGCAGGAGAACGCCGGGCTCGGGCCGGCGCGCAACACCGGCACCGATCACGCCACGGGCGAGTACATCGCATTCGTCGACAGCGACGATCTGGTCACGCGGCACGGGTTCGGGATGCTGGTCCGGACGCTCGACCGGACCGGGTCCGACTTCGCCGGTGGTAACGCCCGGCGATTCAACAACAGTTATGGCGTCCGGCCGTCGTACCTGCAACGGCAGTGCTTCACCCAGGACCGGTTCGCCACGCACGTGTCGGAGACGCCGGAGCTCGTGCTGGACCGGATGGTCTGGAACAAGGTCTACCGGCGGTCGTTCTGGGACGAGTATGCGTACCGCTTCCCGGCGATCCGGTACGAGGACTACCCGGTCACGCTCAAGGCGCACCTCGACGCGGTCACGGTCGACACCCTCGCCGCACCGGTCTACTACTGGCGCGAGCGGGAGTCGGGTGACTCGATCACCCAGCAGAAGTTCCAGCTCGGGAACCTCCGCGACCGGGTCCTGTCGGCCGGGATGGTGCTGGACCTGGTCGACGACGCCCTGCCCTCGGTTCGCCGTGGGGTGCACGAGCATTTCCGCCAGATCGACCTGCACGCGGTGCTGACAGCCTTCGGCACGGTTCCCGCGGAAGAGGAGCAACACCTCGTCGAGCTCGCGCACGAACTCGGTGACCGACTGGACGCAGCGGTGCTCGAGGAGGCATCTCGCTTCGACCGGATGCAGTACGCGGCGCTCGCCGGCGGTGATGTCGAGTTGCTCCGGAGGCTGGCGCTCGACGGTGCCGAGGCGCAGGAACACTTCCAGGTTTCGGCCGCGGATCTCACGCTGGCGACGAGCGTTCGTGAAGTGACGTGGGTCGATGGCGGCCTGTCGGTGAAGGGGACCGCTGAGATCCGGCATCTGCAGGCGAGTGCTGCGAGCGTTCGGATCTCGCTGGTGATCGCAGGGAGGTCCTATCCGTTGAAGGTACGGCGGTCTGCCGCGACGGACCTGCGTGGCGACGAGTCGCTGGTCGGGTTCGAAGTACTGCTGGATCGCGAGCTGCTCGGCCGGTGCACGGCCGGTCCGGCGCATTTCGACATACGGATGCGGTCAGGGCGCGTACGGCGGCGGGACAGGTTGCGCGGGCAGCGGGCAGGCAGCCCGGGATGGCCGCCGGGAGCGTGGATCGACGAGAGCAACTGGATTCAGCCGGGGCCGGGCAAGGACGGCTGCTTCGCGCTTCGGCGGCTGACCGATCCGTGTCGCTTGACCTCAGTCGAGCAGACTCCCGACGCATTGGTGTTGCACGGGCGGTCGTCGCTCGACGATCCGGCGTTGTTTGTCACCCGGCCGGTGGCCGGCGGCGAGGAAGAGGTTCCGCTCGAGCTCGACGGCCGCGACTTCACCGCGAGGCTGCCGATCCGGCCGATCCTCGAGGAGACGAATCCGGACGACCCGTTCAGTCAGCGGACGACGCGGGCGTTCCGGGTGCGCGATCCCGAGGGTCGTGAGCAGGTGCTGTTGTGGACGGCCGGTGATCGGCTGGTCTCGCATGCCGAAGATGGCCGCGTGGTGATGCTGACGCGGTCGACCGGTGGGTACGTGAACCTGCACGAGTCGCCGATCCGGATGACGGCTACCGCCGCTATTGCTGCGGGCAACAAGTTGGTGGTGCGCGGGCCTGATTGGGGTGAGGTCTCGTTCAGCTGGCGGCGGTATCTAGCCGGCTCCGACGACCACGTGGATGTGGTGTGCCGGCGTACCGTCTCGGACGACGGCTGGGCGGCGGTGGTGGACTTGGACGAGCTGATTCAGCCGTCGGAGGACTGGATTCTGTTTGCGACGGTGCCCGACGGGTCGTCGCATGCGGTGCAGTGTGAGCCTTTTCTGTCCAGCCGGTTGCCGTTGACGGTCCCGCGTGGTGAGCACGTCCTCGCCGTACGACCACTGGCGGGGACGCTGCACGTCGACGTGAGGTGAGCGAGGCGACCGGTGCGATCGTGAGTGGTTGTCCTTCGCGTGAGGTGTGAGGCTGCGGTTTGGGCAGCTTGGATCTTCGGAAACTATTCTGCGCCAGGTGACCGGAATGTTCCGGAAAGCGCAGGTTAGGGCCGTCGCGGCCGGCGGCTCTGCTCAGATCGCGTCTGCTGCCAATCGCCTCGCCGGGTACGCCTTACAGGAGATCCCAGGTGAGGGGGGTGCCGGCTTTGGTGTCGGTGCGGAAGGGGCGGCCTTCTACTTGGGGGTAGAGGTCGGGGGCGAGGCCGCCGGCGGGGCGGATGGAGCGGACGTTGTCGGGGGTGATGGGGTCGCCGGCGCGGACGTCCTGGGTGACGTAGAGGGAGCGGCGGAAGCGGAGGACGTTCTGCTCGGCTTGTTTGGGACCGATGATGGGCTGACCGAGAGCCAGTTGGGCGACGCGGGTGTTCTCGACGAGGGACTCCAGCTCCCACGGCTCGAGGGAGAACGCGGAGTCGACGCCGCCGTCGTTGCGTTTGAGGGTGACGTGCTTCTCGATCACGGTCGCGCCCAACGCCACCGCCGCAATGGCGGCGCCGATGCCCATGGTGTGGTCGGACAGACCGACCTGTACGCCGAGTGCGTCACGAAGGACCGGGATGGCCCGGAGGTTGGACTGCTCGGGCGGCGCCGGATAACTCGCGGTGCAGGAGAGCACGATGATCTGCTCGTTGCCGGTCGAACGCGCCGCGCGGACGGCGGCGTCGATGTCGGTCAGCGTCGCCGAGCCGGTCGAGATGATGATCGGCTTCCCGGTCTCCGCCATCCCGCGGACGAGCGGGAGGTCGCCGATCTCGTTCGACGCTACCTTGTATGCCGGGACGTTCAGCTTCTCCAGGAAGTCGATCGCGGTCTGGTCGAACGCCGACGAGAACGCCACCAGCCCGAGTGAGGTCGCCAGCTCGAAGATCGGCTCATGCCAGGCCCACGGTGTGTGCGCCTCCGCGTAGAGGTCATACAGCCGCGCCTCACTCCAGAGCTCGTGCTCCACCGGCAGCCGGAACGCCGGCAGGTCGAGGTCGAGGGTCATCGTGTCCGCCGTGTACGTCTGCAGCTTCAACGCCTGCGCACCGGACTCGGCCACCGCCCGGACGATGTCCTTCGCCCGTTCGAGATCGCCGTTGTGGTTGCCCGACATCTCCGCGATGACGAACGGCTGGTGATCCGGCCCGACGGGCACGCCGCCGATCTCGATGGTGCTCATCAATTCCCCTGAGTTCTACGGTCCTGCTTGCGCAGGCTGATCGGAATCACGGTGAGCTCGCGGCCGTCGGCGTACCGTCGCTCGGGCGTTCCCTCGGTGAAGCGGAACCGCCGGTTCATCTGCCGGACCACGGTGTTGTGCTCGAGCACCTCGCCGGTGAGTACGTCGAGACCGAGGTCGCCGAACGCGTACGCCGTCGCCTCGCGCATCACCTCGATCCACGCGGGCAGCGTCTCACCACGCTCAGCCAGCCCGTCCGCGTCGAGGAAGAATCCCCACGAGCCGGTCGATCCTTCGAGGTCGAAGAAGTTCACGACTCCGGCGGTCACATCGTCCCGCTCGTAGATCAGGACCCGGCGGGTGGGATCGACCGAGGCCTTCGCCCACCACGCAGCGTGCTCGTCCGCGCCGATCTCGTGCGACGTGACGCTGACCTCGCGATTGGCCTGTTGATTACGCAGTCGCCGGATCGTGTCGACATCGGCTTCGGTGGCGGCGCGCAACATGTTCCTAACCTAGCGTCTTCTCTTCAAGCGCCTGGTTGTGTAAACATCTTTCGACTTCACCTTGAACGACGGTCGGAGAGTGACATGAGAGTCTGGCGAGCTATGGGCATCCTCGGCGTGACGGCAGGGCTGTTACTGAGCGGTCTGCCCGGTACGGCAACGGCCGCGCAAGCGCCCGCGGATCAGCAGAGCTGTGCCCCGAGTCCGACGACACCGCTCCGGCAGTTCCGTGCGACCTGGGTGTCGTCGGTGGTGAACATCGACTGGCCGTCCAAGACCGGTCTGAGCGCGGCGCAGCAGCAGGCCGAGCTGATCTCGTGGTTCGACGACGCGGTCCGGCAGCACCACAACGCCGTCATCCTGCAGGTCCGCCCGACCGCCGACGCCTTCTGGCCGTCCAAGGTCGAGCCCTGGTCGCGGTACCTGACCGGCACCCAGGGCGGCGACCCCGGCTACGACCCGCTCGCCTTCGCCGTCGCCGAGGCGCACAAGCGCAACCTCGAGCTGCACGCCTGGTTCAACCCGTACCGGCTCTCGATGGGCACCGACATCAACGCCCTCGTCCCCACCCACCCGGCCCGGCAGCACCCGGACTGGGTCGTCACGTACGGCGGGAAGCTGTACTACAACCCCGGGATCCCGGCGGCCCGCAAGCTGGTCGAGGACGCGATCATGGACGCGGTCTCGCGCTACGACCTCGACGGCGTGCACTTCGACGACTACTTCTACCCGTACCCGGTGGCCGGACAGGTCTTCGACGACGCCGCGACGTACGCCCAGTACGGCGCCGGCTTCCCGACGCTGGCCGACTGGCGGCGGAACAACATCGATCTGCTGATCCAGGAGATCCAGTCACGGATCAAGGCGATCAAGCCGTGGGTGAAGTTCGGCATCTCGCCGTTCGCAGTGTGGCGGAACAAGGCCACCGACCCGGAGGGCTCCGACACCACGGCCGGCGTCCAGACGTACGACGACCTGGCCGCGGACACCCGCAAGTGGGTCCGCGAGGACTGGATCGACTACATCGTCCCGCAGGTCTACTGGGCCGGCGGGTTCGCGCCGGCCGACTACAACAAGATCGTCCCGTGGTGGGCCGACCAGGTGCGCGGTACGCACGTGCACCTCTACATCGGCGAGGCGACGTACAAGGTCGGTACGTCGACGCAGTCGCCGGACTGGGCGGATCCGCAGGAGCTCAGCGACCACCTGGCGTTCGACAGCACGATCCCCGAGGTCAAGGGCAACATCTACTTCTCGGCCAAGGACGTCCGAGCGGACCGCCTCGGTGCGACCACACTGCTGAACAACAACTGGTACACGCGGCCGGCGCTGATCCCCGCGATGCCGTCGCTGGACTCCCGCCCGCCGCTGCCCGCCCACGCCGTCCAGGCGACGCGGACCGCTGACGGTGTCCAGGTGAAGTGGCGTCGTACGTCCGGCGACACGACGTCGTACGCCGTCTATCGTCGCGAGCTGCTGGGTGGCGACCACTGCCCGGACAACGACGCCCGGAACCTCATCGCGACGGTCCGCTCGACCGGCGCCGCGCAGTCCTACCTGGACACCACGGCGACGCCTGGCAAGGCCTACCTCTACACGGTCGCCGCTCTGGATCGTCTGGCGAACCAGAGCGTGTCGATCCCGGCAGTGTCCCTGCGCTGACGGTCAGGGACTTGGGACTCCCGGCGTAGTGGTGAGCTGCGTCGGGAGGGGGCCGGTGGGGAAGGTCGGCGGAGGCAGGCTTCCCGTCGGCAGGCTGCCGGTCGGGAAGGGCTGGCTCGGCAGCGTCTGGCCAGGTGTCAGGGTCTGGACCGGTACTCCAGGGGTCTGCGTCGGGAAGCTCGGAGTCTGCGTCGGTGAACCGGTCGGGAACGAGGGAGACGGCGTCGGCGACTGTGTGCCGGTCTGAGACGGCGTCTGGGACGGGAACGGGTTCTCCGGCGGCGGCGGATAGAGCTGGTAGACGCGGACGGTGCCGTACTGGAACCGCAGTTCGGTCAGCCGGTCCAGGTTCTTCGGCGGCGCACTGACGCGTTCGTCGAGCAGCAGCCACTGCACGTCGTACTTGGTCCGTAGCGTCTCGAGCACCTCGCGAGTGGGGCTGGCGAAGGCCTCGTCGTTCAGACGGAGCATCTCCTCGTCCCAGTAGCTGCTCTGGACACCGTCGGGGTAGGTGTCGTCGACACGGGTCTGGTAGGCCCAGCCCTCCACGAGTACGCGGCGTTCGGCGTACCCGGCGATCCAGTATGAGCCGGTGAGGCAGTGCGACGCGCGAGCCTGGTGGCAATGCAGGTTGGTGGCGATCTTGTCGTCGGATCCGGAGTTCCGCCGGATGAACCGTGCGGCCTCGATGCCACCTGGTGCGATCGACTCGTACTCCGTCAACGGCGGTGTGGCGAACTTCCGCAACGACACCACCGTCGACGACGCCGTCATCCCCAGGAGGACCGCCACGGCGATGAGGGCCCAGGTACGCCGGGAGCCGCGCAGGACGAGCCCGAACACCCCGATGCCGAGGGCTGCGATCGCCAAAGCGACCGCGAGGCTCTGTCCGAAGCAACTGGCCGACGTACACGAGTCGTCCGACCGGTACCGACCCCAATAGATCGCAGCAACCCCGATGAGCAAGGCCACCGCGGCAATCCAGTACTGCCGACGCTGCAGTGAGCCGAGACCCCAGGTGGCGATCAGTACGCCGTAGATGAAGCCGGTGCGGACGAAGAACAGTTGGGTCTCGCCCTCGTCGTACAGCAGCGACGCACCCACGATCGCCGCGACGAAGCCGAAGACCAGGAACACCGGCATCGGATCGCGCGGGATCCGTCGCTTGATCAGCAGGGCGCCGACCAGAGGCATGACCCAGCCGACCACCACCACTGCGGCGATCACCGCCACTGCGGAGCCACCGCCCATCTGGTCCGCCAGACCTTCGAAGGTCGCCGCCGGGTCGAAGATCACACTGGATCGGGCGCCACGCAGGACGACGAAGAAGGCCACCGCGTACGCCGCCGCGACACCAACACCGAGCACCAGCGCGCGCAGGTTCAGCCGTCCGGCCCGAACAGTCAGGTAGATCCACGCACTGGCCAGCCCGGTGGCGTAGACCGGCAGTGTGGTGGCCTTCGTCAAAGCCAAGGCCGCAATGAGCACTCCGGCGGTCACGAAGAGCCGGAACAACTGTCCGCGCGTCTGACCGGGCTTGCGACGCAGCAGCAACGCAGTGACCGCGATGAGTGGCAGCAACAGCACAGTCGAGAAGGCTTGCGGCGGATTGGTCAGCTGACCGAGTGAGAACGGTCCGTCCGCGAACACCCGGTTCGACACCGCCCACGGCCACGCCACCAGGTCGCCCGCAGCCACAGTGAGCCCGGCAGCGATCGGAGCGGCAACGGCCCGACCGGTGAGCACCATGCCGACTGCCGCAGCGCCCAACACGGTCAGCAGGATCCAGGCGAACGGCACCATCCGGTACGTCAGTACGTCGAGCGGAATGCTGGTGATCCAGTGTGTCGACGCAATGTGGTCGTACGCCGCCCAGTGGCTGGTCATCCACTTGCCATCGGCGTATGGGACCCGCGGTGGGAAGTGATGCGTCAGTTCGCCGGCCACTGCGAGGTTGTGCGGGGCGTCCGAGTTCGGCCTGAGTGCACTGGGTCCGGTCAGCGGGATGAGTTGCGATCCGACCCGTACGAACCACGCGGCCGCGACACCGACCGCCACCATCACACCGGCCGTCGCCCACCACGGCGTCGGCCGCTCGGACAGCCTCCGTCGTGGCAGAGTCCGCCATACCCCGAACGCCAGCGCCGGCATCAGCAACGCCGCCAACGGCATCGCGAACAGCATCCCGATCGGATAGAGGAGCGCCTCGACGGCCAGGCCGAAGGCCGTACCCAGAACCACGTCCGCCGTGAACCAGCCCGAGCCGCCGGTGAGCCGGCGCCAGAAGATCGTGCCCGGTACGGCGACGACGATCACGAGGTACCCGAGATACGCGCCGGTCATCCAGGGCGGCTGCTCCTGCAACGCGACGAACCAGGCCAGGGGCAGCACCGGCAGGCTCACCATCGCCGCCACGCGCGTCCCACGCCCCAAAGCCACGCGTTTCCCCCGGCCGGCTCTGATCATCGATGTGATGGCGTGGAAACCCCGTAGTTCACGGCGGGGAGGAGCGCCATCTCCCTCCTTCAGGTTTGTCGGTTGGGCTGGGTAGTGTCTTCGTCAGTTGCGATAGCCAAGCAACTAACACTTGTAGGACCAGCAACAACCGCGGCCGGGCGGGCCGTGGCAGCGCGGGGAGCCCTCTTGCGCAGTCAGGCATGGCTGTGAACCGCGAACCTCAACCCGTGAGGGTTGGAATCCTCTGCCTTCGGGCGGTGGAGGACGTCAACGGCAAAGTGTATGAGCCCGGAGAGTCGGGTCTGACGGGGGCGTCTGGGGAGTCCGTGCAGCAGAGCAGGTGCGGACTCACCAGAAACCCCGCCAGGAATCCGTTTGCCGGTAGGTATCTCTCACGTACACTCAGTAATCTCCTAGAACCCGCAGCGCTCGGGAGGTTCGATGGTCGTCCTCCACATCGCGGGACTGCCGGTCGAGGAGGTCCTGCTCGCCGCCGTCGCCGCCGCGAGTCCCTTGATCGCCCTGGTCGGCTGGGAGATCAGTGCGCGAATCAAACGCCTGAAAGCCCGGGTACGCCGTCAGTCGCCAGTGGGAGCACCGCCGCCGGAACCCCCCTGAGCCCGGCCCGCGGAAAATCGGGGACGCTAGGCTTTGGGCTTATGAGTTCGGTGGACCGGGGTCGGGTCAGGGAATTGATGGGTGAGGTGATGACGGCGCAGGGACGGACATTGCCGGCTGATGACGCGGCGGATCTGAGGCAGATCGGGTTCCGATCGCTGGACTTCTCCGAGCTGGCCCTCCGGGTGGAGGACGAGCTGGAGGACGAGCTGAACTTCGATGCCCCCGGGCTGCGCCGGATCGCCACTGTCGGCGACGTGCTGGATTTCATCGAGCAGCTCCAGTCGGCGTGAGCACGCGGCGCCGGAGCACCGCCCTGATCGGTGACGACAACACAGTGGTCGTCGCCGGCAAGAGCCTGACCTGGCGGACCCTGCACAAGCTCCCGCAGATTCCTTCGCCCGCGGCCGTCCTGGTCGACAACGGCGCCGACGCGCTCGCCGCCCTCCGCCACCACGCGGTGCACGGCACCGAGCTCCTGGTCTCCACCGCGACCCGCGTCGACGAGCGGATGCGCGAAGAACTGGGCGAGTCCGGATTCGCGGTCGTTCTGCCCGATGGGGAAGTGACCCCGGCCAAACTCAAGCGCGTCGAGGAGTCGGGCCGCGCCTGGTTGCTCACGTCCGGTTCGACCGGCCGCCCGAAGCGGATCGGCCACACCCTCGAGTCGCTGACCACCGTGACCGGCGACCAGCCCGCGCGTACGTGGCTGCTGCCGTACTCGCCGGGCACCTACGCGTGGTGGCAGGTCGTCACCCTCTCGCTGACCCATGCCGATCAGGGTCTGGTCGTGATCGAGCCCAGCGAGCTCGACGACTGGCCGGCGATCGCCGCCGAGCACGGCGTCACTGCCGCCTCCGGTACGCCGACCTTCTGGCGGCAGGCGATCTACCGTGACGCCGACGGGCTGAGCGACGTACCGCTGGAGCAGATCACGCTCGGCGGTGAGCCCGTCGACCAGGCGATCCTCGATCAGCTCCGGGAGATCTTCCCGAAGACCCGGATCTCCTGGATCTACGCGTCCTCCGAGGTCGGCGCGTCGATCGTGGTCCACGACGGCAAGGCCGGGTTCCCGAAAACCTGGCTCGACCGCAAGCCCGACCTGGACCGCCCGATCCTCTCGATCGACGGCGACGAACTGGTCATCCGCTCACCGCATCACGGGGCCGGTCTGGTCGGTGCGGTCCATACCGGAGACCGGGTCGAGTACGACGGGGACCGGGTGATGATCACCGGGCGGCTGGACACCGACGAGATCAACGTCGGCGGATCGAAGGTGTCCGCCGGTGTCGTCCGCAGCGTGCTGATGGGTCACCCGGGTGTCTCGTGGGCACGGGTGTTCGCGCGCAAGGCTCCTCTGGTCGGCCGGATGGTCGCCGCCGAGGTGGTGCCGAACCGGGCGCTCGGTCCGATCAGCAACGCCGACCTGGTCCAGTGGTGCTCGAGCCGCCTGCCCGATTACGGCGTACCGCGGCGCATCACGTTCCTCGACGCGATCCCGCAGAAGGAAACCCTGAAGAGTGATGTCTGAAGTCAGCGTGGTCCCGCCCGCGTCGGTCGTACTGGTGTCGGGAGGATCCCGCGGCCTCGGCCTGGCGATCGTTACCGACCTGCTCGCAGCCGGCCTGAAGGTCGCCGCCTTCGCCCGGACCGTGACTCCTGAGCTGACCGCGCTCGGTGAGAAGTACCCGGACCACCTGTACTACGGCTCGGTCGACATCAACGACTCCGCGGCCGGGCAGGACTTCGTCAAGGCCGTGGAGACAGCACTCGGACCGATCGACGCCCTGGTCAACAATGCGGCGATCGGCCAGGACTCGCTGCACGTGCACACCTCGGCCGAGCGTCTCGACGACATCATCCGGACCAACCTGACCTCGCCGCTGATCCTGACCCGGTTCGTGCTCCGTCGCATGCTCGCGAAGGGCCTGAAGGGCCGGATCGTCAACGTCACCTCGATCTGCGCACAGCGCGGCTACCCGGGGCTGGTCGCCTACTCCGCCACCAAGGGCGGCATGGACGCGGCCACCCGTTCACTCGCCCGTGAACTCGGTGGCCGCGTCCTCGCCAACGCGGTCGCGCCGGGCTTCTTCGCCTCGGACATGTCCGCGGTCCTCGGCCAGACCCAACTCGACCAGATCGTCCGCCGCACCCCGACCGGTCACCTGACCGAACCCGACGACGTCGTCCCGGTCGTCCGGATGCTGCTCCTCGACAACACCAACATCAACGGCCAGGTCCTGGTCGTGGACGGCGCCGCGTCGATCTAGGCCGGCTTGATGTTCGCGTTCCGGTGGAACAGATTCTCCGGGTCGTACTTCGCCTTGATCGCCGCCAGTCGCTCGTACTTCGGCCCGTACGACGCCCGCACCCGATCGTCGGCGCCCGCGTCGCTGATCGCGTTGACGTAGCTCCCGATGCCCCGGCTGACCGGAACCATCGCGTCCCAGAACGATCGGACCCAAACCCGTTCCTGCTCCAGCAGTTCGGGCGTCGGGCAGATCGCGATGACGAAGCCCGCGTAGCCGGGCGCCCGGCTGCCGCTGAACGCGGTGGCGTCGTCAGGCACCTTCGAATAGGCGCCGTCGAGCCGGTAGACCAGCATCGCCGAACCCGGTGACTGCTTGAGCGGTACGTGCTCGGTGATCACTTGGATCGCCTCGTCGGTGAAGTCGTCGAGGTAGAAACCCTTGTCGTAGGCGTGGAATCCCCACGCGTTCGCCTCGTCCAGCATCTGCTGCAGGGCTAGGTACGGCATCGGGCTCGCGAACTCGAACAGCGGCGGCAAGGCAGAGCGGATCTCGTCCATCACCCGCGCGTGAACCTCGGCCGTACCGAAGCCGGTGACGATCAGTGCGTATCCGGGCCGGAAGTGGTACTCGGCCGGTACGAACGGAGCCGGCGGCGCATTCACCGCTCCGACCAAGATGTTCAGCTCGTCCGGAAGTCTCGCGATGACCTCACGGGCCGTCCGCAGCACGTCGGTGCCCTGGTCGAGGCCCCAGAACGCCAGCCCGAAGTCGATCATCGGATCGACGTCGTGCAGGCGGAACTCGAACTCCGTCACGACGCCGAAGTTGCCGCCGCCACCGCGAACCGCCCAGAACAGATCCGGGTTCTCGTCGTCGGAGGCGTGGCGGATCTGTCCGTCCGCGGTGACGATCTCGACCGAGACGAGATTGTCGATGCTGAGCCCGTACTTGCGGGTCAGCCACCCCATGCCACCACCGAGCGTCAGTCCTCCGACTCCGGTGTGACTGATCATGCCGGCGGGCGTCGCGAGGCCGTACTCCTGAGCCGCCGCGTCGAGTTGCCCGAGTTCGGCGCCACCGCCGACCCGGGCCTGCTTCGCGCCCGGATCGACCGTGACCTCGTTCAGCGGGCTGAGATCGATCATCAGCCCGTCGTCGACCGAAGCCGAACCGCCCGGATTGTGCGCACCACCACGGACCGCGATCTCGAGCCCGTGGTCGCGCGCGAACCGAACCGCGCGGCTCACGTCCGCTGCGCTCTGGCAGCGGGCGATCACCGCCGGCCGTCGGTCGATCGCCGCATTCCAGAGCCGCCGGGCGTCGTCGTACCCGGCATCGTCCGGACCGAGCACCGGTCCGCTCATCGCCGTGCGGAGTTCACCGATGCCGCTGTCGGCAAGTTGAGTCATGAGACTGCCTCCCCCTGAGATGTCCCCTTTCGGCAGGATCGTCCCAGAGCGGGCTTAAGGCAACCTTCAGACGGCCGTGCTGATGTTCTGATTGCGGTGGAAGACGTTGTCCGGGTCGTACTTCGCCTCGTGTGCGGTCGCAGCGCGTCCCAGAACGATCGCACCCAGACACGTTCCGCATCCCGCAGTTCACGCACCGGGCAGACCGCGACCATGAACATCGCGTACCGATCGGTGCGGCTCGCGCGTGTCTGTCAGACTTGTCCGAGTGAGTGACGAGGAGATCCTGCGATTGTTACCGGTCGCGGCGACGATCGTTGCGGGGCGCGACGACCGGGCCGACGGTCAGCTGGCTCGCCTCGGTGCGTACGACGAACGCGATCAAGCGCAGGTGGATCGTTGCCTGCAGGTGTTTCTGGCCGGCCTGCTCCGCATCACCTGGGAACGCGGCTGGGCGCCGGCCGACGTGGTCCAGCACGGCCGGCGCGAGCTGGACCCCCGCGTTGAGCCGCTCCTCTTGGCCGCGATCTCCGCGGAGCACCAGCGCTACAAGGCCGCCACCATCGACCCCCGCTGGCTCGATCAACTGACCGACGTCGGTGTCCCGCAGCCGTTCACCGAGTTGACGCTCACCGCCTGGGCGGCCGCAGCGCGTGTCGGTCGGTATCTCACGCTGCACCACGCCCTCTCCCTGGCCGGCTTCCTCCAGTCCTTGCCGGTCCTGGCCCGGCTCTATCCACTGCCGGGGACGACGGTGCTCGGTGAGCACCACGTCGTACCGGTGAACGGGAAGATGCTGGCGCGCATCCGGCGTTTGCTCGCGAAGGCGGAGGCGACCGAGTTCCCGGACGAGGCGGAAGCCCTGTCCGGCAAGGCGCAGGAGCTGATGGCCAAGTTCTCCCTCGACAGCGCCCTGGTGGACGCTGAGGTGGAGATCCCGGACGACTCCGCCGGCCGCCGGCTCTGGGTCGATACGCCGTACGTGTCCGCGAAGGCGCAGCTCGTCGGCGCCGTGGCGTCGGCCAACCGCTGCCGTACGGTCGTGATCGACAACCTGGCCGTCGTCACCATCGTGGGTGCCGAGCTGGATCTCCAGCTCACGGAGATCCTCAGCACCTCCCTCCTGGTCCAGGCGAACCGCGCGATGCTTGCTGCAGGCAAACACATTGGCCACCGCGGCGAGTCCCGAACCCGCTCGTTCCGGCAGTCGTTCCTGATGGCTTACGCCCAACGGATCGGCGAGCGGCTGGAGGCGTCCACGGCCGCGACGCAGGCCGCCGTACCCGAGCCCGATGCGGGACGGCTGCTGCCGGTGCTGGCCAAGCGGGAGGAGCAGGTGGACGCCTTGTTCACCAAGCTGTTCCCGAACACGACGACGCGGCGGACACGCATCACGAACGGCGCCGGGTGGAACGCGGGCCTGACCGCGGCTGACCAGGCGCAGCTCGACGCCCGCCGGCAGGTCCGCCGGTGAAGGTTCACCAGACCGGGATTCCCGGGGTGCTGCGGATCGAGCTGGAGGTTCAGCCCAATGACGACGGATGGTTCAAGGAGAGTTTCCACGCGGGCAAGCTCGCGGCCGCCGGGATGCCGCGCTTCGACGTCGTCCAGCACAACGTCCTGTCGCTGGCCGAGGCCGGGATCATTCGGGGGATCCACGCCGAGCCGTGGGACAAGTACCTGTCGCCGTCAGCCGGGCGGGTGTTCGTCGCGCTCGTCGATCTGCGCGACATCGAGACGTTCGGCCAGGTCGCGACGTTCGAGCTCGGCCCGTCGCAGGCGCTGTATGTCCCCCGTGGCGTCGGGAACTCGTTCTGCACGCTCGTGCCGCACACGACGTACAACTTCCTGGTGAACGAGCACTGGTCGCCGGAGCGGATCACTGTGGACCTCTTGGATCCCGAGCTGGGAATCGATTGGCCGTTCCCGCGTGAGCAGCTCAGCTACACCGAGCGCGATGCCGCCAACCCGTCGCTGGCCGACGTCAGGAAGCAGCGGGCCTGAGTCCGCACAAGACGATGTCGAGCAGGCGATGCGCCTGCTCAGGCTCCATGTCGCGGCCCATGTTGATGCCGCCGACCAGCCGCATGATGTCCATCAGCTCGAGCTCGGGCCGGACCTCGCCGGCCGCCTTCGCCTTGTCCAGCAGCAGCTGGCCGGCTTCCTGCACGTTGACCTTGCAGGACTGGAAGAACTGCGAGTCCTTGCCTAGGGCAACCGTGAGCTCGCTGGCCAGGCTCTTCTTGGACAGCCCGTACCCGACGAAGCTGCGCAGCCAGGCGGCCAGCGCCTCGAACGGCTCCAGCTCCCGGTCGAAGTCGTACGCGCGATCGCACACGGACTGGATCTCGTCCACGTAGACCGCCTCGAGCAGCGCGGTCCGGCTCGGGAACCGGCGGTAGAGCGTACCGATGCCGACGCCGGCCCGGCGGGCGATCTCCTCCAGCGAGGTGTCCGTGCCGTGCTCGGAGAACGCCTCCCGGGCGGCCGTCACCAGCAGGTCGTAGTTCCGCGCCGCGTCGGCCCGGGTCGGCCGCAGGGACGGCAACGGTGTGGGCGCCATCCGGCCTCCTCACTGTCCGTGGCGGGCGTGCCGCTGAAAGTCCGCACACAATATCGCTTGCAAAGCGGAGGGTGCCTCCGTATTGTATCCGGAGGAGCGCTCCGCTTTCCCTCCCAACTGTAGCCCCTCCGGGGTAAGGAGCAATATGTCGGCAACAGCCGCGGCGCCGGCCGGCGCCGCCTCAGGCACGCCAGCCCGGCGGGCCGGGGTAGTCCTCGCAGTCATCCTGGTCACCCAGTTGATGGTGATCCTCGACGGCACCGTGGTGAACATCGCGATGCCTCATATCCAGCAAGCCCTGCACTTCAGCCCGTCCAGCCTGTCCTGGGTGCAGAACGCCTACGCGCTCGCGTTCGGCGGTCTGCTCCTGCTCGGCGCCCGCGCCGGCGACCTGCTCGGTCGGCGCCGGGTGTTCATCACCGGTATCAGCATCTTCACCCTCGCCTCGCTGCTCGGCGGACTCGCGCCGAACGCCGAGCTGCTGCTCGCCGCCCGTGTCCTGCAAGGCATCGGCGGTGCGATCGCCGCACCGGCGGCGCTCACCCTGCTCATGCTCACCTACCGCGAAGGTCCCGAGCGGATGAAGGCACTCGGCTACTACAGCCTGGTGTCGTCCGGTGGAGGCAGCGTCGGCCTGGTGCTCGGGGGCATGCTGACGGATTGGGTGTCCTGGCGTTGGGGTCTGTTCATCAACGTCCCGATCGGTATCGCGCTGGTGATCACGGCCAGCCGGGTGCTGACCGAGACCGCGCCGGAGACCGGCCGGTTCGACGTGGCCGGCGCGCTCACCTCGACGCTCGGCATCACTTCGCTCGTCTACGGCTTCATCCGGGTCGCCGACGCCGGCTGGACGTCGACCGAGGTGCTGGTCGCGTTCGCGGCCGGTGTGGTCCTGCTGGTCTCGTTCGTGCTGATCGAGCGCCGGGTCAGCCACCCGATCGTGCCGCTGCGCCTGTTCCGGTCCGCTGACCGGTCGGCGGCGTACGTGACGATGTTGCTGGTGGTCGGGACGATGTTCGGGATGTTCTTCTTCCTCACGCAGTACCTGCAGGGTGTGCTCGAGCTCAGCCCGCTGGCCGCCGGTCTGGCCTTCCTGCCGCTGACCGGTCTGCTGTTCACCGCGTCGAGAGTCGTACCGAAGCTGGTCGCCCGGATCGACGGCGCGAAGCTGATGCTGACCGGATCGACCCTGGTCGCGCTGGGCACCGTCTGGCTGACCCAGTTGGACGCGCACAGCACGTATCTGGCCGATGTGGTCGGACCGCTGCTGCTGTTCGGAGCGGGTGCCGGGATGATCTTCATCCCGCTCGTCGGCCGAGCCATCTCCGGTGTCGCGCCGGAGGACTCGGGCGCCGCGTCCGGCATGCTGAACGTCGTCCAGCAGGTCGGTGGCGCACTCGGCCTGGGCATCCTGGTCACCATCTTCGGTACGGCGAGCCGCAACTCGAGCTCGACGATCCCGCGGGAGGTCCTGGTCGACGGGGTGCACGCGGCGTTCATCGGATCCCTCGTGTACGCCGTACTGAGCCTGACGATGATCGTGATCAGCGTCCGCCCGTGGAACTGGTTCCGCACCCGTCCGGAGCCGATCGAAACGTCCGCCGAGCCGGTGGTGGTCGATTCACACGTCTGATCAGAGCGGCAAGCGGTAGGTGACCCACTTGCCGTGAACCGAGTAGCCGAGGCTTTCGTACAGGCCGAGTGCGCCAGTGGGGTTGTCGGCGTCGACGCCGAGGCCCGACCGCTGGTAGCCGGCCTGTACCGCCTCGGCGAGCACCTTCGCCAACGCGGCCCGGGCCAGCCCGCGACCCCGGTACGCCCGGCGGGTCCCGACCTGGCCGATGTACAGCTCCCGGATCCCGGTCACCTCGGTGTCGGCGTCCCATTCGTAGCCGAGCACATACGCCGCGATCGTCTCGCCGTCCAGGACGACGTACGACGATCCGCCGCGGAACGACCGCGCTCCGGTGTTCCAGACCTTCCAGCTCTCCGCATCGCGCGGGGTCGAGCCCCAGTGGTCGCGGAACACCTCGTTGTGCGTCAGCCGGAGCGCCTCGTCGATCGACGGATCGAAGGCCTCGAGCCGGAAGCCGTCCGCGAGGGCCACCTCGGGGACCGGCTGATCCAGCGGGCGCTTCATGTCGAAGAAGTACCGCGTCTCCTCGAAGCCGAAGTTCCGCAGCAGCCGGTCCGCGCCGGCGTTCGTGCTGATGGTGCCGCTGGTGACCTCGCCGGCCGCGTCGGGGTGCTTGGCCGTGTGCACCTCACCGGCCCGCCGGATCAGCCACCGCATCAGCGTCGTACCGAGGCCGCGCCGGCGCCACTCCGGGTGGACCGTGCCTTCGGTCCGGACCCGGTCCACGTCCACCACGGTCACGGTCGCCTGCACCTTCCCGTAGGCGACCATCCGCCCGTCGGCCCACAGACCGATTGTGTCGTGGGCCGCGTCCAGATGCGGGTCGTCCAGCTCCTCGATCAGATCGTCGGCGCCGTAGTTCTCGCCTTCCTGGTCGACCTTCTCCCGGGCAGCCAGCAGTTCCGCCCACGCCTCGGCGTCCGCCTTGTCGATCGGACGCGCCTCGATCCCCTCCGGCCAGCTCATGGCTCGAAGGTACGACGTGCGATCGGCCGCAGCACCCCAATTACTGCGTGAGTTGCTCGCAGAGCCAGCGGACTGCCATCGGATAGCGGTACTCGATGCCGCCGTGCGTGCCCTCGAAGAGTTC
Organism: Kribbella sp. NPDC026596; assembly: GCF_040638415.1. Lineage (NCBI taxonomy): Bacteria > Bacillati > Actinomycetota > Actinomycetes > Propionibacteriales > Kribbellaceae > Kribbella > Kribbella sp. NPDC026596. The sequence goes on from NZ_JBEZYF010000011.1 coordinate 145,700, forward strand.
GAAGTGCACCCGCTCGTCCGCCAGACCTGCCTCTTTGGCGGCCCGATGGAACGCGGTGGCGCCCAGATCGAGGTAGTACTCGTCCTGCCGGCCCGCGTCGATCCAAACGGCGCGCAGTGAGCGGAGTGCATCGGCGTACTGCGGTTCGCGGACCATCTCGACCGGGTCGCGGGACAGCCAGCGCTCCCAGATCTCCGGAATGACCGCGCCCAGATCGTCGAAGGGCAGCAGCACGGTGCCGTCCGGCTCGGCGGAGTACGCCGAGGCGTAGCCGTACATCTCGAGCAGGTGCAGGTCCTCGTTCGTGGTCCGGCCCGTCCGGCCGGCCAGGTCCTCGAAGTACTTCTCGTAGCTGCCGTCGAACTTGTCCCGCAGTGTCCGGGCGCGCACCGGGAACTCCGGCCGGTAGCAGAGGTCGAAGGCCGCGTCACCGGCGTGCGTCGCGAGTGCGCCGAACACATCCGGCCGCAGCAGCGGCGTCACCATGGCCGTGTAGCCGCCGCTGGACTTACCGGTGACGGCTCGGTGATCGCGATCGGCGATGGTCCGGTACGTCGCGTCGACCCAGGGGACGATCTCCTCACACAGGTAAGAGTGGTACTGCCCGGTGCCCGGAGAGTCGAGGCACTGGCTGCCGCCGTACTTGGTCCACGAGTCGACGAACACCACGATCCCCGGCGGCACGTCGTCGGCGGCGAACATCGCGTCCAGCAACTCGGGGTAGGGCTGCCGGAACGGCACCCGGTTGGACCACATCCCGACGTGGCCGGTGTACCCCATCGTCACGTAGATCGTCGGATAGCGGTGGTCCGAGTCGTCGTACCCCGGCGGCAGGTAGACCAGCACCGGCCGCTCATGCGGATCACCCAGCGGGTTCCCGCGGAGCAACTCGCTCTCGTACGTCTTCCGCTCGAGCCGGCCGGCGAGATCTGCGGACCACGGCAACATGGGCATCCTCCGTCACATGGCGTCTGGGGCCTCGATACCGAGCAGGCCGAGTCCATCCTGCAACACCGCCCGGGTCGCTGTGCAGAGGGCTATCCGGCTCGACTTCGTCTGACCCTCGCTGGTCAGGACCGGGCACTGTTCGTAAAAGGTGGACAGTGCGGAGGCGACTTCGTACAGGTGAGTGCAGAGCCGGTGGGGCTGGAGGGTCTCGGCGACCTGCGCGACCGTGGCGGCGAAACCGGTCAGTAAGAGGGCCAGCCGCTCTTCGGCCGGGTCCTTGAGCTCGGTGACCTCGCCGCCGTCCGAGCCCGCCTTGGCGAGCAGCCGGGTCAGCCGGGCGTGAGCGTACTGCAGGTACGGCCCGGTGTTGCCGGTCATCGCGACCATCCGGTCCAGGTCGAACACGTAGTCGTTGCCCCGGTCGCTGGACAGGTCGGCGTACTTGACCGCTCCGAGGCCGACCGCCCGCGCCGTCGCCTCCCGGTCGATGCCTTCCCGGTCTTCGAGCAACTCGCCGGCCCGCGCGACAGCTTCGTTCAGCAGCACGGTCAGCTTGACCGTGCCGCCGGCCCTGGTTTTGAAGGGCTTTCCGTTCGGTCCGAGGACGGTGCCGAAGGACACGTGCTCGGCCGGAGTTGCCAATGGCAACCAACCTGCCGTCCGTGCGAGCGTGAAGATCTGGTCGAAGTGCAGCGCCTGCCGGTGATCCACGACGTACACGATCCGGTTCGCGTGCAGGGTGTTCACCCGGTGCCGGATGGCGGCGAGATCGGTCGCGCTGTAGCCGAAGCCGCCGTCGGACTTCCGCACGATCACCGGCAGCGGTGATCCGTCCCGGCCCACGAACCCGGGCAGGAAGGCGCACATCGCCCCCTCCGACTCAGTCAGCAGGCCGGCTGCCTGCAGTTCGTCGACGACAGTGGGCAGATCGTTGTTGTACGCACTCTCGCCGACCACGTCGTCCCGTGTCAGCGCCGATCCGAGCAACGCGTACACCTGCTCGAAATCGTCCAGCGACACGTCGACCATCCGCTGCCAGATCGCCCGTGTCTCCGGATCGCCGGACTGGAGCAGCACGACCCGTGCCCGGGACAGGTCGGCGAAGGTGCCGTCGGCATCGAAGTGCTGCCGGCTCCGTTCGTAGAGCAGCTGCAATCCCTGCAGATCAAGGGTTTCCGCGTCCAAGCCCTCGGCGAGCAGCTGCTCGATCATCATCCCGTACTGCGTGCCCCAGTCGCCGACGTGGTTCTGCCGGATGACGTCGTACCCGACGTACCGCAGGACGTTGCAGAGCGCGTCGCCGATCACCGTGGACCGCAGGTGGCCGACGTGCATCTGCTTGGCCACGTTCGGCTGCGAGTAGTCGACGACGACCCGCTCACCCCTGGTCTGGAAGGTCTGTGGCTGGTTGACCGCGGCTGCGAGCGTCGACGGCAGAAGTGTCAGGTTGATGAAACCGGGTCCCGCGATGGCCGGCTTTTCGCAGAGATCGCCGATCCGCAGCTCGGCTACGAGGCGTTCGGCGACTGCGCGCGGCGACAGGCCCAACGCGTTGCCGAGCCGGAGCGCGAGGTTGCTCTGGTAGTGGCCGAACTCGGGTTTCGTCGCCGACCGCAGTTCCGGATCGAGGTCGGCGTACGCCGGACCGAAGGCGGCCGCGGTGGCGGTGGACAATCTGGTGGCCAGGACAGGCAGAACAGCGGACATGATGAAGTCCTTCAGGGGAGACGCGACTGGAACAGGCTGAGGTGTTCAGACAGTGCGTCGTCGTCGCAGGCTGGACCGCAGGCGCAGGGCGCTCCGGGACTCCAGGCTGATCGACATGTCAGCCATTATGCATGAAGTACGGCGAGGGTGCGGGTCGCCGGTCTCCCAGCGGCACAATCGCCGGTACGTCGGTCTCGCCGCGGAACACTCGCCGTACCACTCGCTCGGCCGCGCGGCCGTCGTCGTACTCGCAGAACTTCTCCCGGTAGAGCTGCCGGTGCTTGGCCGCCTCCGGTGCCGCGAACGCGCCGGTCCGCAAGGCGGTGTGCAGCTCCTCGGCCGACCGCGCGATCAGCCCGGGCGGGAACTCGGTGACGTCGAAGTAGGTCCCACGCCGGCCGTCGTAGAAGCCCTTGTCGTCGACAAGCAGCACAATCGGGCGGTCCAGGTTCGCATAGTCGAAGGTGATCGACGAATAGTCCGAGATGAGCACGTCCGCCGCCAGCATCAGGTCCTCGACGCGCGGATGCTCCGACACGTCGATCACCGCGCCGGAATGCGCTTCCGGTGCCTTCGACAACGAGTAGTGCGTCCGCACCAGCACCCTGGCGTGCGCACCGGCCGCCGTCGCCAGTTCGTCCAGGTCGAGGTGGATCCCGTCCCCGCCGAGGTCGACCAGGCCGCTCGGGGTCCGGACCGAGTCGACGCCGTCGCGGAACGTCGGTGCGTACAGCACGACCAGGTGCGAGTCGTCGAACCCGAGTGAGGCCCGGATCGCCCGGACGTCGTCGACCGTCGCCGTGAGCAGCCGGTCGTTCCGCGGGTAGCCGTACTCGAGCTCCTCGAAGTACGCCGGGTAGGTCCGCTCCCAGATCTCCGAGGAGTACCGGTTCGAGGACAGGTTGAAGTCCCACCGGTCGGTCTGGCGCATCAGCTCGTCCAGGTCCAGGTCCTTCGCGGCCGCCGGGAAGTGCCGCAGATCGGTCCCCATCGTCTTGAGCGGCGTACCGTGCTGGGTCTGTAGGTGGATCTGGCCCTCGCGCTTGTCGAGCTCCTTCGGCCAGTTCATGTTGCTGATGAAGTACGTCGCCCGGTCCAGCAGCTTCTGGTACGCCGGTGAGTCCGCGACGACGTACTCGACTCCCTCCGGGATCGCGCTCAGGTGGTCGGCGTCGACGACCCAGACTCCGCGCAGATTCGGCGCCAGCTGGGCCGCCTTCTCGTAGATGGCCCGTGGATTGCAGGCGAACTGCTTGCCCCAGTAGGCCGTGTACGCCGCCAGGTTCGGGTCGAGCTTGCCGCGCCGCAGCAGCTTGCCGACGGTCTTGCGCGGACTCTGGACCTGCAGGACTCTCGCGCTGAGCTTGAGGGTCGAGTACGTCGCATAGTCGTCGTGGATGAGCAGCCAGCGCTTGAACCCGCGTCCGGTCCGGTCCGTCGTGTACCCGTCGGGCTTCCAGCGCTTGGCGAACGCATGCGCCGCGTGGAAGAACTCGGCCCGGTCATCCGGATCGAGTCGCTCCGGCTTCGCGAGTACGGCGAGGATGTGGTCCAGTGAACGGTCGAACGCGAACCGGCGCCAGCCGGTCAGGTCCGGATCGGACTGGATGAACGCGTGCACCCGGTCGTACTGGTCGAAGATGTCCCACTGCCTGCGGCCGGCGGTGGCGTGGATGTTGCCGCCGGTCCGGTGCTGGCGGTAGTGCACGACCACGCGGTCCAGCGTGGCGATCCGCTCGGCGGTCAGCATGGTCGAGTAGGTCCACGGTGCATCCTCGTAGAACCCCGCGGTGAAGCCGAACCCGTGGCGGTCGAGGAAGCCACGGCGGTAAGCCTTGTTCCAGACCACCTCGAGGAAGGTGAGGAAGATCGGCCGCTCCGCCGCGGTGAACACCCCGGCGCCCTCCCGGGCGAACGCGTCGTGCCGCCGGTTGCCGACCACTCGGCCGTCCCAGAAGGTCCGCTCGTAGTCGAACAGCACGAGGTCCGGCTGGCCGGTGTCCTCGATCCGGCGCGCGATCGCCTCCAGTGAGCCGGGCAGGTACAGGTCATCGGCGTCCAGGAACAGGACGTACTCGCCGCGGCACTCCTTCAGCCCGGCGTTCCGGGTCAGACCGAGGCCGACGTTCTCGTCCAGGTGCAGTGCCCGCACCCGCGGGTCGGCTGCGGCGTACTCGTCGAGGATCCGGCCGACGCCGTCCCAGTCGGCGTCGTCCACCCCGATCACCTCGAAGTCGGTGAACGACTGGCTCAGCACCGAGTCCAGGCAGGGTCGCAGCCACGCCCGGGAGGCATGGCAGGGGATCACGATGCTGAACTTGGGGACGGTGCCGAGCGCCATGCCACGTCATCCTAGGGTGCAGTCATGAGTAGAGATGTGTTCGAGCCACTGGCCGGTCTGGAAGGGGTCGGATCGGCGGCCCGGGCGGCCCGGGACGCGGTCGATGTCCTGCTCCGGGACCGCGGGCTGCGCAGGGTGGGTTCGGACGTCACCGCCGAGGCCCTGCTGCTCGGCGCCCACGCCTCCGCCGTCCTGGCCGGGAGCCCGGCGACGCTGGACGAGGTACGGCGGGGTGTTGCCGACGGACTGGCCTCCGGCGCGGTCCGGATGACCGGTGAGCTAATGGGTCTCGCACCGCGGGTGGACACCAACCCGGTGCAGGTATGGACCAGACTGCACCAGTTGGCCGCCGTCGACCTGGGTCCGGACGAGGAACTGGGCCATCTGCGGACCAGCCGGGAGCCGGTGCCGGACGACATCCCCGGTCTGCCGCCGGCGCCGTCGGCGGAGGAGATGTGGGAGCGGCTGAGCGCTCTCGCCCAGAACCTGACCCGCCCGACCGCGGCGCCCGGCCTGGTCGTCGCGGCCGTCGTGCACGCGGAACTCGCCATCCTGCGCCCCTTCCCGACCGCGAACGGACTGGTTGCCCGCGCCGCCGAACGCTGCCTGTTGGTTGCCCGAGGCATCGACCCGGTCGCGGTCACCGTGCCCGAGGTCGGTCACTGTGAGTTGGCGAGCTCCTATGCGCCGGCGCTCGGCGACTACGCAGCGCGAGGTTTGACCGGAGTCCGTGACTGGCTGCTGCGGTCGTGTGAGGTCGTGTCACTGGGTGCCGAACGCTCGCCGCTCGCCGTCTCCGACTGAGCTTTGTGCGGACGTGCGAACGGCGCTCTCAACTGAGAACGCCGTCGCTGGCACGCCATCCGGGTTACCATGCGTGCACCGGTTTGCCGCCACAGGACTGGCCTGGGTCGCGCTGCCCGTTTGGGATGGGCTGGTCGCCGCGTGGGTGCCTGGCTGCCGTGCAATCTCTACCGGATCCGAAGATCCTTGTGCTTCCTTTGTACTCCTGAAAACCCTTCCTGGGAAGGGGATGCGCGGCCTTCATGGAGTTGAGAACAATGAAGCAACCTTCAGCTTTCCAGGCTACTTGCGAGTGTCGTCAGAGGTCAGTGCGCGGCCGGCCGGGTGCGCCGGCGGGTGGCCAGGAAGAAGGCCCAGGCGGCCAGTCCGGCGACCGCGACGGTAGCCACCACGGGACGTCGTACCTGCCGGAGACGGGACCGTTCGGTCAGGCCGACCGGCTCGCTGAAATCGAGCACCGGCCAGTCCCGGGCGATCGCCAGCCGGCGCAGCGTTTTGTCCGGATTGACCGCGTACGGATGGCCGACAGCGGCCAGCATCGGCTCGTCGGTGACGGAATCCGAGTAGGCGTAGGAGGTTTCGAGGTCGTAGCCCTCGGCCGCGGCCAGCGCGCGGATCGCGGCCGCCTTCTGCGGACCGTACGCGTAGTCGGCGATCTCGCCGGTGTACTTGCCGTCGGCAACGATCATCCGGGTGGCGATCACCTTGTCGGCGCCCAGCATCGCCCCGATCGGCTCGACCACCTCGGCGCCCGACGAGGACACGATCACCACGTCCCGGCCGGCCGCGTGGTGCTGCTCGATCAGCTCCACCGCCTCGTCGTGGATCATCGGCGTGACGATGTGGTCGAGGGTGTCGGCGACGATCGCCTGGACCGTCCGGACGTCCCACCCGGTGCACATCGCGGAGATGTACTCGCGCATCCGCTCCATCTGGTCGTGGTCGGCGCCGCCGAGCAGGTAGACGAACTGGGCGTAGGCGCTGCGGAGCACGGTCCGGCGGTTGATCAGCCCGCCGGCGTAGAACGGCCGCGAGAAGGCGAGCGTGCTGGAGCGGGCGATAATGGTCTTGTCCAGATCGAAGAAGGCGGCCGATCGGGCGGTCCCAGGGTGCTCCATGAGGTCGAGCATAGGCAGCCGGAAGAAACGCCGAGGGACCCGGGCTTTTGCGTGGGCCGGTATCCCGTTAGACTGGTGAGCAGTGTGACAGTGACACTGGCTGGGAGCGCCTGATCGGCGGTTCTGACGCCTGGATCAAACGGGTCCGGTTCGCAACCGAACTGAGATGTGTGAGATCCGTTTTCGGGGGGTACATACCCCCTGACAGTGGCAGACTGTCGCCTCCTGAACGGCCCCCGGCTCCTCCCCCCGAGCCCGTGGCCGAAGACGGCCCCCGGTCACCCCCCCGCCGGGGGCCGTCGCCTTTCCTCCTCCAGGTCCCCTCTGTAAAGACCTGTACATTTCTCAGCTTTTTCGAGCGTGAGAGCGTGCTCACTTTATGCAGGGTCTTGACAATGTAATTGAGTGGTCACACTTTGTAAGTCATGAAACCGCCTGCGTACCGCCCCCAGGCAGCGGTCATCACCAGCCTGCTCGTCGTTCTCATCGGTCTCCTGCTGACCCCCGGAGCCGCATCCGCCGCCACCAACCTCGTCACCAACGCCGGCTTCGAGAGCGGCTCGCTGTCCGGATGGTCCTGTCCGGCCGGCGCCGTCATAACGTCGGCCCCGCACTCCGGGACCTACGCGCTCCAAGCCAGTCCCAGCTCGGGCGACATCGCCCGCTGCTCTCAGTCGATACCGGTGCAGCCCAATACGGCGTACACGCTGTCGGCTTGGGTCAAAGGGTCGAACGTCTACCTGGGCGTCGACGGTGGAGCCAGCACCTGGACTACCAGTGGTACGTGGAGCCAGCTGACCGTTCCCTTCACCACGAGTGCCTCGGCCACGTCGGTCACCATCTATCTGCATGGCTGGTACGCACTCCCGCCGTACCAGGTGGATGACGTCGTACTGGATGGACCGGGTGGGACCGCGGACACCACTCCGCCGTCGACTCCGGGCGGTCTGGCTGTCGGTAGTCCGACGTCGAGCTCGCTGCAGCTCAACTGGTCCGCCGCCTCCGACGCGAACGGGATCGACCACTACGACGTCGTACGGGGTACCGGGGCGGCGCAGAGCATCGGCAACGTGACCAACTGGACCGCCACCGGCCTCAGCCCGAGTACGACGTACTCCTTCAAGGTGCGGACGTGTGACCCGAGCGGCAACTGCTCGCCGTACGGCGCGACCGTGTCGGGCACCACCTCGAGCGGACCGACGAACCCGCCGGCCGGACCGCTGCCGAAGCACGTGGTCACGGGCTACTGGCAGAACTTCAACAACGGCGCGACGGTGCAGCGCATCTCCGACGTGCAGGCGGCGTACGACCTGATCGCGGTCGCCTTCGCCGACGCCGATCCGTCGCGGCCCGGTGGCATCACCTTCAACCTCGACAGCGCCGGACTGGGCGGTTACACCGTTGCCCAGTTCAAGGCCGACATCGCGGCGAAGCAGGCGGCCGGGAAGAAGGTCATCCTGTCGGTGGGCGGCCAGAACGGCACCATCTCCGTCGCCGACCCGACCGCCGCGGCCAACTTCGCGAGCAGTGCGCTCTCGGTGCTGCGCGAGTACGGCTTCGACGGGATCGACATCGACCTGGAGAACGGCGTCAACGCGCAATACTTGGGTCAGGCGCTGCACAGTCTGCAGAGCCAGTTGGGCAGCGGGCTGATCGTCGCCATGGCGCCGCAGACGATCGACATGCAGAGCACCTCGTTCGAGTACTTCAAGCTCGCGCTGGCGATCAAGGACATCCTGACCGTGGTGAACGTGCAGTACTACAACTCCGGCTCGATGAACGGCTGCGACGGACAGGTCTACTCGCAAGGCACGGTCGACTTCATCACCGCCCAGGCCTGCATCATGCTCCAGAACGGACTGCGGCCCGACCAGGTCGGTCTCGGCGTACCCGCATCGTCGCGGGCGGCCGGGAGCGGTTATGTCTCGCCGGCGATCGTCAACAACGCGCTGGACTGCCTGACCAAGGGCACGAACTGCGGCAACTTCAAGCCGAGCACCACGTGGCCGACACTGCGCGGTGCGATGACCTGGTCGACCAACTGGGACGCGCTGAACGGCAGCCAGTTCGCCAACCAGGTCGGCGCGCACGTTCACGCGTTGCCCTGACATGCACAGTTATCGACCGGCTCCGGTGCTGGAGGCGCTCGGTGTCTGCTCGGAGGACGAGCAGCTCTACCGGGCGCTTTTGGCCCGCCCGGAGTCCACGACGACTGATCTGGCCCACGACACCGCCTGGCCGGCCACCCGCGTCGGCCGGCACCTACGCTCCTTGCTGTCCCTCGGCCTGGCGTTCCGCACACCAGGCCGTCCGGCTCGCTACCTCCCTGCCGTGCCGGAGGCCGCCGTCGAGCTCCTCGCGCTGCGGAAGCAGGCAGCCATCGTGGAGGCTCGGCTGGGCGCGTCGGTCCTCACCTCGGAGTTCCACCGGGACGACGCCGGGTTGCTGACCGTCATTCGTGGCAGTGAGGCCGTGACCCAACGCTTCTTCCAGGCGCAGCTGACTGCCCAGGAGGAGGTGCTGCTCCTCGATCGGCCTCCGTATGTCGTGCTGCCGATCGAGCCACGACGGGCGCATGGAGTGTCCTATCGAACCGTCTACGACATGAGGTCGCTCTCCGAGCCGGCCGACGTGGCCGCGGCGCGGTCCGTCGGTTGCCGGATGCTGCGTGATGTCCCGCTCAAGTTGGTCCTGGTCGACCGGCGTACGGCGTTGCTGCCGACGAGTCCGGACGTGCTTGTCGAGCTCGGGCCTTCGAGTCTGCTGAACGCGCTGGTGCGCCTGTTCGAACTTCTGTGGCAACAGGCGACCCCGCTGACGCCATCCGCCACCGAAGGTCCGTTGACCTCCGAGGATCGCCAGCTACTCTCGCTGGCGGCGGCAGGCCTGACAGACCAAGCAATAGCCCGCCGCTTAGGCGTAGCCCAACGCACAGTCGAACGCCGTATGCAACGCATCCTCAAAGCTCTGGATGCCACGACCCGCTTCCAGGCCGGCCTTCGCGCAGGTCAGCGAGGGCTCTTGGTTTAGTCCGTGACGTCGGCCACCGTGGCGCCGAGGGCCTTGACCAGGTCGTCGGCGTTCACGGTGATGCCGACGCCGTGGTCGCCGCCGCCGATCGAGATCGTGCCGGTGATCCGGTCGTCGGCGATCACCGGCCAGGCGTGCGTGCTGCCGAGCGGAGTGATCGTGCCGCGGACGTAGCCGGTCACGTCGAACGCGGTGTCCTTGTCCGGCATCGAGACGCGGTTGACGCCCAGCAGCGCGCGCAGCCTCGGCCAGGCGATCTCCCGGTCGCCGGGCACCAGCACGAACCGGTAGTCGTCGTCGGCCAGCCGCACCACGATCGTCTTGATCAGCCTGGCCGGCTCGATCCCTCGCGCGGCAGCGGCCTCCTCGAGCGAGTTCACCCGGCCGTGCCGCGTCACCTCGTAGCTGAGCCCCAACTGATCGGCTGCATCTGTTGCTCTGGTCACCTGGCTAGTTTGGCACCTTGCTGGGAACGCTCTTGAGCAGTACGGCGAGCACCAGCGTGACGAGGAACAACGCTCCGGCCTCCAATGCGACTCCACTCCAGCCCGCGTGACTCCACGCCGTACCTGCCAGGCCTCCGAAGACGGAGGAGCCCAGGTAGAAGGAAAAGAGGTACAAGCTGGATGCCTGGCCCGTACTGCCGCCACTGGCGTGGGCTCGGACAGGCACCCAGCCGCTGGCCACGCCATGGATCGCGAAGAAGCCCGCGGTCATCAGTGCGAGCCCGAGCACGATGAGCGGCAGCGGTGCGGCCAGCGTGATCGCCACGCCGGCCAAAGTGATCAGGCAGCCGACCGGCACGACGGCGCGGCGACCGTAGCGATCCGCCAGCGCCCCGGCCGTTGCTGAGCCGACGGATCCGAGGAGATAGACACAGAAGACCAGCCCGGCGGCGCCGGCACTCAGGTGGTACGGCGCTCCGGACAGCCGGAAGACCGCACCGTTGTAGACGGCGACGAACGCGCCCACAGCGGTGGCGGCAATGCCGTAGAGCGTGAGCAATGCGGGATCCCGCAGTACCAGAAGCTGTAGAGGCTTCGCCGAGCTCGGGCGAAAGTTGCGCGACGCCGGCAGCAGTAGCCACACCACGGTGGCGCACAGGATGCCGACGACCGCGATCCCGCCGGACGCGAACCTCCACCCGCCGACATCCGCGAGCCCTCCGGCGATGAGACGGCCCGCCATTCCGCCGACCGCCGTACCCGCGATGTAAAGGCCACTGGCTCGCGCGTGACTGTCGGCGTGGACCTCCTCCCGCAGATAGGCCATCGCGACCGCGGGAAGCCCGGCCATGGCGATGCCCTGCAGTCCGCGCAGAGCGAGCAGCGTGTGCCAGGTCGGAGCGAACGCGCTGAGCAGGGCGAAGGCGGACGTGGCCGCGACCGACCACCGCATCAGAGTGGTGCGGCCGATGACCTCGGAAACCGGACCGGCGATCAGAAGCGCGATGCCGAGCCCGAGTGTGGCGAACGACACCGTGAAGGCGCTCTGGCTGGGGGAGACGTGGAAGGCGTCGACCAGCTCGGGGAGCAGCGGCTGAGTGCTGTAAAGCAGTGCGAACGTCGCCAGGCCGGCCGCGAAGAGAGCGATGGAGAGCTTGCGGTACTCCGGATCGCCGGGCAGGTACCCGGGCTCGAGGGCGACGGACTTGTGCATGTCTTCGACAGTGGCACGGCTTGTGCGATACGTAAAATGTCGATCTCAGTAGTAATCGATACACTTATCGCATGCACGTCGAGGACCTGCGGTGGTTCGCCGTACTCGCGGAGACCGAGCACCTGACCGAGACGGCGGCTGTCCTCGGGACGAGCCAGCCGAATCTGTCCCGCTCGCTGCGGCGGGTGGAGGCTGCCTTCGGGGTCCCGCTGTTCGAGCGTGAGCACCGTGGCGTGCGGCTGAATCCGTACGGGCGGCTCGTGCTGGAGGCGGCCCGGGCCGGGACGGCGGCGGTCGACGCCGCGCGGCAGCGGATCGACGCGCTGCTCGACCCCGAGTCGGGGACGGTCCGGCTCGCGTTCCTGCACTCGGTGGCGACCAGTCTGATGCCGGACCTGCTGAAGGCGTTCCGCGCGGTGGCGCCGAGTATCGACTTCGCGCTCCGGCAGGAGCCGGCGCACGACATCGTCCAGGACCTCGAGACAGGTGAGGCCGAGATCGCCATCGTCGCGCCGCGGCCCGACCCGGAGCGCTTCGGCTGGCACCTGCTTGAGCGGCAGCGGCTCTGTCTGCACGTCCCGCAGGGGCACGCGTTGGCTTCCCGGCATCGGGTGGAGCTGGAGGCAGTCGCCGACGAGGCCTTCGTCGGGCTGCAACCGGGCTTCGGCTTCCGGCGGGTGACCGACGAACTCTGCCGCGCGGCGGGCTTCACACCGCGGCTGGCCTTCGAGGCAACCGACCTGGCGACGATCGACAGCATGGTCGGTGCCGGACTCGGGGTGGCGGTCCTGCCGTCGGGCGCGGTTCGGGGGACCGACAGCGGCGCGGTGTCCATTCCTCTGGCCGGTGTCCAGGCCCGCCGTGAGATCGGCATGGCGTGGCGGCTGCGGACGCAGTTGACGCCGGCGGCCGAACGGTTCCGGACGTTCGTCCGGTCCCGGCCGGTAACGTCCACCTGACGTCGGGGGCAGTGACTTCCGTAGCGTTCGTCCAATTTTCTTGGTGTCGACTTGCAGTGAGAGGGCTTTCCCCCGCACTCTTTCCTCCGTGAGGAAGCGTCTGAGTTCGTTCCGGCCGAGCCGTCGGATGCTGTTCGCGGCCGGTACGGCCGCGGCGGCGTCGACGGTCGCGTCGGCGACAGCTGCGTCGGCCGAGTCGGTGGCCGGGATGTCCTCGCTGGGCAACTACGGCTCGGGCGTCCTCGGCGCCTGGGAGCGGCAGGCCCGCGCGATCTCGAACGAGTCCCAGGTCCGCAAGACCCGCGAGACCGACGGCGTCTTCATGTTCGGCGACAGCATCGGGGTCCAGGACGGGCTGGCGCTGGCCACGCAGCTGTCCAAGCTCGGCATCAGCGTCGCCGTGCACAACTGGGCCGGCCGCCCGGTCACCCCGGCGGTCGACGCTCTGGACACCTGGGCGCAGGACCACGGCCTGCCGCACCGGATCCTCATGTCGGTCGGCTCCAACGACATCTTCACGCCGCCCGCGGTCGCCGCTCAGGTCGACCGAACCATGCAGATCGTCGGCGACGAGCGGACTGTCTACTGGGTCAACGTGCAGGCGGCGCGGACGGCGCACGGCCCCGCGGTGCAGGTCTGCGACCAGCGCAACAGTGCCTGGATCAACCTGCAGCTCGCGGAAGCACAGCGCCGGTACGACAACCTCCGCATCGTGCACTGGGCCGAGCACCTGGCCGCCAAGCCGAATCGGCTGGGCATGTACCTGCGGGATGGACTGCACCCCTCGGTTCCGCTCGGGCAGAACGCCCGCAACGGGCTCATCATCGACGCGATCAAGGCCGGCTGACGCGGCACGGCGCCGTACGGGGAGGTTCCCGCACGGCGCCGTACTTTGTTCAGAAGCCCGCGGTGATCCGGGTGAACTCCCAGTCGGGCTGCGCGATGCCGCTGCAGTTGGAGACCACACCGCCGCCGGCACAGCCGCGGTCACGGTTCACCGACCAGAACGCCAGCCGGCCCAGGCCGTTGGACTTGGCCCAGTTCGTGATGTTCTGCCAGGTCGCCGTGGTGGTCATCTCCTGCTGGTCGGACAGGCCGTTCATGCCGGAGACGCCCTGGTGGGCGTAGGCCTGCGAGGTCGTCCAGCCGAAGACGGACTTCAGCTTGTTGTTCAGGCCGGTGGAGGCGCCGACCGTGTCGTTGTAGATGTTGCCGCTGCCGAAGTCGAACGGCATCAGCGTGAAGATGTCGATGTTCGCGCCGAGTGCCGCGGACCGCTCGATCAGCCGGTTGCCGTAGTAGTTCGGGCCGGTGGTCGAGGTGCCGAAGGTGAGGATCGTCTGGATCCCGGGGTTGTTCTGCTTGACGATCTTCAGCGCGTTCAGGATCCGGTCCTGGACCGCCTCGTTCTCGAACTCGTCGGAGTTCTCGATGTCGATGTCGATTGCCTTCAGGTTGTAGGCGTTGATGACCTGCTGGTACGCGCCGGCCAGGGCCTCCGGCGTACCGCAGTTCGGGCCGAGCTTGTTACCGCTCCAGCCACCGATCGACGGCACGATGTCGCCGCCGGCCGCGCGGATCTGGGCGATCGCGTTCGCGTCGGCACTGCCTTGCAGCGGTCGGCTGCCGTCCCAAGCCGGGTTGCAGCCGCCGGACGACAGGATGAACGCCATGGTGAACCACTTGATCCCGGTCGCGTTCATGACGGTCTGCGGGTTCGGCGGGTCACCCCAGCCCATGTAGAGATACGGTGCTGCCTTCGCGCTCCCCGTGTTCCCGCCACCGGTGGTGGTCTTGACCGAGATGCTGCCGCTCTTCGGGCCCTCGCCGGCGCTGTTGGACGCACTGACCTGGTAGCTGTACGTCGTGTTCGCGCTGAGACCAGAGTCCGTGTAAGACGTACCGGTCGGGCTGCCGACCTTGGTGCCGTCGCGGTAGACGCTATAGCTGGTTGCGCCCGATGCGGCCGACCACGTGAGGCTTACCGAGCTCGAGGACGCCGTACCCGAGAGGCCTGTCGGTGCGCCCGGGACGGTGCCGCCACCACCGCCTGAGCAGGAGCCGCCGTTCAGTCGGCAGGCTGCGAGCCCAGGGAAGTTACCCGGGCTCCCGTTGAAGCCGAAGCTGACCGAGGCGCCCGGTGCGAGCGGTCCGGCCCAACTGGGCGGGGTGAACGTGTGGGTCTGGCCGCTACTGGTGTGGGTGGCGTCCCATGTGCTGCTGACGGTGTAGCCGGACGGGAAGTCCAGTGCGACCGACCAGGTGCTCAGCGAAGTGGTGGTGCCGTTGGTGACGGTCACCTTGCCTTCGAAGCCACTACCCCAGTCGGACACTTTGGTGAAGGCTGCGGTGACTCCTGCGGCATTGGCCGCCTGTGCGGTCAGCAGTGCGATGACCACCGCGGTAATGGCTGCTATCGCCAGAGAGATGCGTTTCATGATGCTCCGATCAGTGGGCGGTACGTGATCAGACCCGGCCCCAGAGTGCGGGGACGTTCGGTGGTTCCCAGCCGGTCAGGGAGGTGTGCCCCTGGATGCACTTGTAGGTGACGCCGTTGTAGGACACGAGTGCACCGGTCGCGTACGCCGTGTTCGGCGCCCACGGGGTGGCCGTGGGAGGCGTCGTCGGCGGTGTGGTGGGAGGCGTGGTCGGGGGAGTGGTGGGCGGGGTGGTCGGGGGTGTCGTCGGCGGCGTGGTAGGCGGCGTGGTGGGCGGGGTGGTCGGTGGGCCGCTGCAACCCGGGGTGTCGGCGTTGACCGAGTTGACGACGGCGTTGAAGAGCGTGACGTTCGGATCCAGCGCCTCGAGTGAATACATCATTGCGCCGGCCAGTCCGTTGCAGTGCTGGTAGTCGGCCTTGGCCTTGATCGACTGGGCGTTGTCACCGGACCAGAACGTGCCGTTGCTGTAGAACCACGAGGACTTGGTGGCGTCGTCGAAGTACGACATCGACGGGTTGTCCACGAAGCCGGTGAGCTCCTTGTAGAACGAGACGCCGGGCACGTTGCCACTCAGACCGTGTCCATCGGCCGGTCCGGTCGCGGTCTGGTATTTGCCGTTGGCCGTGGCCGGGACTCCCTTCCATCCCCTGTAATAGAAGGGATAACCGATGGTCAGCTTGCTCGCCGGGAACCCACCGGGGATGCCGTACGCCGAATCACCGGTCGTCCACGCCTTCACGGCAGCGTCGACGGAGTACTTGCCCTGGCCCGGTGGGATCGGGTTGCTCGGGTCGTTGGGCGCTGTGTACAGCGGGTCCTGGAAGTTGGTCGGCCCGGTGGCCTCCCAGCCGCCATGCATGTCGTACGTCATGACGTTGTTGTAGTCGAGGTACTGCCCGATCTTGTTCGTCTCGATCGTGGAGATCTTGTCCTGGCCGGCCGGTGTCGCCGCGGTCAGGTAGTAGCGCTTGCCGGTCTGGTTGCCGTAGGCATCGAGCTGCGCGCGTAGCTCGGCCAGCAGCAGGGTGAAGTTCTGCTTGTCGGCGGCGCTGTAGTGGTTGCCGACGTGACCGTTCGGCGAGCCCGGGTACTCCCAGTCGATGTCGATCCCGTCGAAGATGCCGGCCGCACTGCCCGGACCGCCGAAGCCGTCGACCACCGGCAGGTCGCCCTTGAGGAACATGTTCACGCAGGAGCTGACGAGGGCCTTCCGCTTGGCGTCGCTCGAGGCGGCGTCGGAGAAGTACTTCGAGTAGGTCCAGCCGCCGATCGAGATCAGGATCTTCAGGTTGGGGTACTTCGCCTTGAGTTTCTTGAGCTGGTTGAAGTTGCCCTGGATCGGCTGGTTCCAGACGTCACCGACCCCGTCGACGCTGATGTCCGCGCCGTACGACTTTCCGTAGTCGGCGAACGCGTCGCCGGCGCCGTCACCGGCGTTCGGGTTGTTCTCGTCCTGGGACGCGGCCTTGTTGGCCATGAAGCAGGTGTGGTCGGTCGGGTGGATGTTCGCGAACGCATAGTTCAGGAAGTCCAGCTTCCCGGCGGCACCGGTGGTGATCAGGTTCTTCGGATAGAAGGCGTTGGCGTAGATCCCCCACTGGGTGAAGTACGCCGTCTTGACGCCGCCGCTGGTCGCAGCCGCGGCGGTGCTTGCTTCTGGGGTGGCCAGCGAGACGCCGGCGGCGGCGATCAGGGCGGTGGCGGCGACGGACGCCGTGGCGGCGAGCATGCGTAATCGACTCATGGGCGGGTCCTCCGGAGCTGGGACGGAAGCGGTCCGGTGAAATTTAGTTAAAGACGCTTCGAAAGGAACCGTAACCGTTCCCGGCGGGTTGGTCGCCGCCTCGCCGTGGCGGGTTCCCGCTGCTGACGGAAAGCCGACAACCCCTTTGTCCACAGGGTTTCGGTGGTGTCCGCGGAACGGGTCCGATGACGGCATGTTCTAGGGCATGGACAACACTTCACCTCCCACCTCGGTGCTCTTGGCAACTACCAACGAGATCCTGCTCGACGACCTGCTCCGGCTGGCGGCGGCAGCCTCGATCACGCCGGTGGTCGAGCCGGACCTGGTCGGCGTCCGCCGTCGCTGGCACTCGTGTTCGCTGGTCGTGGTCGGCCGGGATCTGGCCGAGCCGCTGGCCCGTGCGCAGCCCGCCGCCCGACCGGGTGTCGTCGTGGTGGGTTCCGTCCTGGACGGTGATGACCTCTACCGCTGTGCCTTCGACGTCGGCGCGGATGCGGTGCTGCGCTTGCCTGACGACGAGTCTGTGCTCGCCGGGAAACTGGCGGACGCGGTCGACGGTGCTGTCCGAACGGCTCTCACGCTCGCCTTCGTCGGCGGATGCGGGGGAGCTGGGGCGACCACACTTGCGTCGGCCGTCGCAGTCTTCGGCAATCGACGCGGCTTCCGCACGATGCTGATCGACGGTGATCCGCTGGGTGGCGGGATCGAGTTGGCCCTCGGTATCGAGCGTGATCCGGGCGACCGCTGGCCCAAGCTCCTCAACGCGTCTGGCCGGGTGAGCGCCGCCGCTCTGCGCTCCGCCCTACCTTCGGTCGACGGCCTCGCGGTCCTGTCCTGGGATCAATCCGACGTGACCGTCCTGCCACCCGACACGATGAGCTCGGTGATCGGCGCAGCCCAACGCAGCAGCGATCTCGTCGTGGTCGATCTCCCTCGCCGGGCGGATCCGGCGGTCGAGGAGGGCTTCATCCGCGCCGCGGCGACGCTGCTTGTCGTCCCGTGTGACGTCCGCTCGGTTGCCGCAGCCAAACGCTTCGTCGGCCCGCTACGCGCTGTCGCCGGTGACCTCCGGGTCGTCGCCCGAGAATCCCGCCCGCACGGCCTGTCCGCCGCCGACGTCGCCACCCATCTCTCCTTGCCCCTAGCAACAACAGTAGGCCTCGAACGCGACCTCCCCACAGCCATGGACCAAGGCCGCTTCGACCCCCGCCCCCGCGGCCCCCTGGCCAAAGCCGCCACCAACCTCCTAGACCTCTTCACCCTCCGCCAATCAACAGCCGCCTAACCGCCGCCAGCCGTACCCCGCCCGGATCGGAACCACATCGCCGCCGCCTGTCCCACCTCGCTTGGCTAGGACAGCACAACCGCTGCCTGCCTCGCCCGGATCGGACCCCGCACAACCGCTGCCTGTTTCATCTCGCTCGGATCGGAATCCGCATGACCAATCGCCTTGCCTCAGCTTCCTTCGATGGTGCCGCGGTGTCCGCCGAGCTCCTCGACCGCGTCCGCGGCACGCTCGCACTCACCGGCGCCAAACCAACCCCCGCCCACGTCGCCGCCGCGCTCCGCGCCGACGGTACGGTCTGCGGCGACGCGATGGTCCTCGCCGTAGTCACCGCCCTCCGCCGCGAAGCCCTCGGCGCCGGCCCCCTCGACAGCCTCCTCGCCGAACCAGGCATCACCGACATCCTCGTCAACGGCCCCGACGAGGTCTACATAGACCGCGGCGGCGGCCTGGAACGCGTCTTCGTCCGCACCGGCGACGAGTCCGCGATCCGCCGCCTCGCGACCCGCCTGGCCGCCGCCGCAGGCCGTCGCCTCGACGACGCCACGCCGTACGTCGACGTCCGCCTCTCCGACGGCACCCGCTTCCACGCCATCCTCGCCCCCGTCGCGGCTCCCGGCACCTGCCTGTCCCTCCGCGTCCCCGCCCGCCATGTCTTCACCCTCGACGACCTCGTCGCCGCCGGCGCCCTACCCCCATCCGGTACGCCGATCCTCCGCGACCTCCTCGACTCGCACCTCGCCTTCCTCATCAGCGGCGGCACCGGTACAGGCAAAACCACCCTCCTGAACTCCTTGCTCTCCTTGACGGACCCATCCGAGCGCCTGGTCCTGGTAGAGGACGCAGGCGAACTCCGCCCCGACCACCCCCACGTAGTCCGCCTCGAGGCGAGACCACCGAACGTCGAAGGCACCGGCGAGATCTCCCTCCGAGAGCTGGTCCGCCAAGCCCTCCGCATGCGCCCCGACCGCCTCGTCGTCGGCGAAGTCCGCGGCCCCGAAGTAGTAGATCTCCTCACCGCCCTCAACACCGGCCACGAAGGCGGCTGCGGCACCATCCACGCCAACTCAGCCGCCGACGTACCAGCCCGCCTAGAAGCCCTAGGCGCCCTCGCCGGCCTCCCTCGAGAGGCCATCCACAGCCAAATAGCCTCAGCCGTGCACGCCGTAATCCACCTATCCCGAGACCCTCACGGCACCCGCCGAATCACCGAAATCCACACACTCACCCGCCGCCCCGACGGCCAAGTAGCCACCACCCCCGCCGTCACCTTCCACCCCAACGCCACTACAACCCTCCACCCATCCGCCCAAAGCTTCACCACCTCTCATCCGCAGCCAGGCGCGGCGAGTGCAGCATGACCGCCGCCTTCGTCTCCGGCCTGCTGGTATTCCTCACCAGCGCTCTCCTCCTCCCACACCCAGGCCGCGGCCTACACCGCCTAAGCGCGCCGCTCCAGGACCCCGACAACCGACGACCCACCCGTCCGTCGCCAGCCAGTCATCGACCACTCGCAGGCCTCGCCAGCCCCGCCCGCCTCGCCAACCCTGCCCGCCTCGTCCGCCAGGCCGGCCTCGGCCGCGTCATCCCGCTCGCGCCGGTCGCCGCGATCCTCGTCCTGCTCCTCGGAGCACAGTTCCTCGTCTCGACCATCGCCATAGGCGTCGTCCTCGCCCTTATCGCCGGCCAACGCACCCAACACCAACGCCGAATAGCAGCCACAGCACGCCGCACTCAAATCATCGAAGCCCTCGACGTCCTAGCCGCCGACCTCACCGCAGGCCGCCCGCCCGTCGACGCCCTGGAAGGCGCCGCCTCCATCAGCCCCGACCTCCAAGTAGCCCACGCAGCAGCCAAACTCGGCGGCGACGTACCCGGCGCCCTCGAACTGGCCGCAGAATCCCCAGGCGCCACCGGTCTCCGCGCACTATCCGCAGCCTGGCGCGTAGCCGAAGAATCCGGCGCCGCCTTCGCCGCACTCACCGAACGCCTAGCCGACTCCCTCCGAGCCGACGAGACCATCCACCGCCAAACCGAAGCCAGCCTCGCAGGCGCCCGCTCCACCGCCCGCATCCTCGCGGCCCTCCCCATCTTCGGCATAGCCCTCGGCTACTCCCTAGGCGCCAAACCCCTCACCTTCCTCACCGCCACCCCCGCCGGCTGGCTCTGCCTAGCCACAGGCCTAACCCTCACCACCCTCGGCCTCCACTGGACAACCCACCTCTCAAAACCCCCCACCTGACCTCCAACACCGCAGCCCCACCCTCTCCGCGGCCCTGGCCACCACAGCCTTCCGAGGGTCCCCACAGGCCAACGACCTTCTCCGCGCCTGGCCATCAAAGCTTTCCGAGGTCACCACCCATGCCCGCGACTCTCTCCGCAGCAACAGCCCTGGCGATCACCACCTACCTACTAACCCCGCCCCACCCCAACCTCCGCCGCCTCACAACGAATCCCCGCCGTATGCGCCCCCACACCCCACGCCCCCACCGCCTCGCTGCACTCATCACCGCAATCGGCGCACTCCTCCTGATCGGACTCCCGTGGGGCCTCGCACCTGCAGCAATCGCCCTCTACGCAATCCCTCGCGCCCTATCCCGCCTAGAACCAGCCGCCACCAGACAACGCACCACCCAGATCACCCGCGACCTCCCCCTAGCCGTAGACCTCCTCACCGCATGTCTCCGCGCCGGCCGCCCACCCCAACAAGCCCTCAACCTCGTCGCAACCGCCGTCCCCGGCCCCCTGGCCGAGATCTTCAGCAAGATCGCCCACCACCTCGCCCTAGGCGCGGACCCGTCCGAAGCCTGGTCCCACCTACGTTCCGAACCAGCCTGCGCCCCCGTAGCACGAGCCATAGACCGCTCGATCCGCTCAGGCGCACCACTGTCCAAAACCCTCGAACACCTAGCCGACGACACCCGCCAGTCCCACCACCACGCCGCCGACCAACAAGCCCGCGCAGCCGAGTCTCGCTCCGCCCTCCCGCTAGGCCTCTGCTTCCTGCCCGCCTTCATCCTCCTCTCGATCGTCCCCACCATCGCCGACGCCCTGATCCCGTACCTCCTCCACCCCTGACGCCGTCATCCACAGCCCGAAACTCCTTATAAAAAAGGCCATCTCACAACGGCATGTTGTCAATGAGTGATCCGAACAACCGATTGCCACCACGGAGGTAAATCAAATGTCCAAGGCACTAGTAGCCATCCGCAACCATCTCCCCACCCGCTACCCCCGCACCCAACGCGGCGCCGCCACCGCCGAGTACGCCATCAGCGTCGTAGCAGCCTGCGGCTTCGGCGGAATCCTCGTAGCCCTCCTCAAATCCGACGTCATGATGAACGCCCTCAAAGCCCTCATCAACTACGCCCTCCAACTAGCCGGCGTAGAAGGCGTCCAGCTCTAACCCCTCCCCCGGCGGCCGGTCGGCCCACCCCTCACCCGACCGGCCGCCCCACCCCAGCCGCCCACTCGACCGCCCTTCCCGTAGCCCGGACCCACTGGGTCGCCTTCCCGTGGCCCGCACCCACTCAACCGGCCGTCCGCGTCCCGGACCCACTGGGTCGCCCTTCCCGCAGCCCGCGCCCACCCGACCAGCCGCCCGCATCTCGGAGCCCACCCCAGATCGGCCCCCCACACCCGGAGCCACCATGCGCTTCCCCAACACCCTCATCGCCACCACCGCTCCCAACGACGCCAGCCGTACCCCTCCGCACGACGTCGGCCGCACTGCGGAACTCACCCCAACAGACCGAACCGTCCGTACGGCGCATCCGGCCGTACGCAAGTGCGCCGTCCCCACCACCCACACCACCGAGCGCGTTAGCGACGCGTCCGCTGCGCGAGCTCAGCCGTCGGACCGTGGAGCTGTCACCGCTGAGTTGGCGATCACCCTTCCAGTACTGCTCTCGCTACTCCTGCTAGGTATCTGGTCGATCGGCCTGGTCGTCCTCAACATCCAATGCATCGACGCCGCCCGAGACGTAGCCCGCGCAGTAGCCCGAGGCGAACCACCCGACGAAGCCAAAGCAATCGGCCATCGCACCATCCCCACCGGCGATATCACCATCACCCGCGAAGGCCCCGACATCCACGTAACCGTCACCACCGCCCCCGCCCACAAACCCCCACTCCTCTCAGCCCTAGCCCCCGCTCACCTCACCGCCCACGCGACCGTCCAATCCGAACCAACCACCCAGGACGAAACCCCATGACCCACAACGAAAGAGGCAGCGCAACCCTCCACTCCCTCTTCGCCGCCGTCCTCCTCATCACAGCCCTCACCGCCGCGACCCTCTGGTCCGCCATCTCCACAGCCCGCCACAAACTAACCACCGCAGCCGACCTAACAGCCCTAAGCGCCGCCCAATCCCTAAACGCCGAACCCGTCGCTGACCCATCCACCACCAACTCCGGCGCCACGACTCTGAACGCGACCAGTCCCACCGCGGCCGGCTCTGTCACCACCACCGAAGCCACGGCCCCGACTGCGACCGGACCTGCCACCACCACCGGAGCCACGGCCCCGGCTGCGGCCGGATCGACTGGCGCCGCCACCGGCGCTACCGCCCCGAGCGCAACTGGACCGTCTGGCGCCACCACCAGAAGCACGGCGCCGGGCGCGACTGGATCGACTGGCGCCACCACCGGAACCACGGCCTCAAGCGCGACCGGATCGGCCAGGGCCGCCGCCCCTAGCTCTACCGCTCCTTGCGCCGTCGCTGCCCGAATTGCCGCCATCCACAAGGTCCACCTGACCGCCTGCACCCCAACTCCCACCTCCGTAACCATCGAGGTATCCCTCCAACTCCACCTGCTCGTCGTCCACCCAACCCTCACCGCCAGGTCGCGCGCCGGCCCCCTCTGACTCGACTGCGGGAGCGCGCAACCCGACGTACGAAAACCTCCCCGCTACCCGACATGAGGTGCGCCGACCTGACCTCAGGTGCGCGGCCGCGGCGGGTGGTGTTTGGGTGTGTGGGTTCGGCGTGGTTCTGGTGGGGTCGCGATCTGGTCGCAATCTGGTAGAGATGCCGCGTTGATGTGGACGGGGCCTGTGATCGAGCCTCATGATCTGGAACCGAGTCCTGCTCATTCCTCCCGGACGTACTTCCCCGGCGTCCGGACGGTTACCTCGGAGGCCCGTTTGCCCGACCGGATCCGGCTGCTGCTGGTCGATGACCAGATCCTCAGCCGTGGCTTGCTCCGCAGCAGTCTGGAGCGTGAACGCGATCTGGAGATCGTTGCCGAGCTCAACAGAACCGACGACGTGGTGGGTGCCGCGAAACGGCATCGCGCGAACGTCGCTCTGCTCGACGCCGCCGGCCCGGGGAGCGACAGCATCACGGTGACCACCGAGTTGCGTACGTTGATGCCGGAGTGCCGGGTCGTGATGCTGACGACGTACGGGCGTCCGGTACATCTGCGGCGTGGTCTCAATGCGGGTGCGAAGGGGTTCGCCCTGAAGGGGAGTCCGGCGCCGCAGCTGGCGGATGCGGTACGACGGGTGCACCTCGGGCTGCGCGTGGTCGACGCCAACCTCGCGGCCGAGACGCTCCAGTACTCCGAGACGCCGCTCAACGACGACGAGACCGACACGCTGCGGGCGGCTCGTGAAGGTGGTTCCGTCGCGTTGATGGCGCGGAAGCTCGACGTGTCCGAGCGTGTGGTACGCACGCGGCTGTGGTCAGCGATCGGCAAGACGGGTGCTCGAACTCGCTCCGACGCAGTACAGATCGCCGAACACAACGGCTGGCTCCTCGACTGAACCCAGGGCGGGCAGTCGCCAGCTGTCTCAGTTGGCGCGGTGGGCTGTGATCTGGCGTCGCGGTCGCAACGGATCGCTGCTACCTCGTGCCGCAGTTGCCCGGATGGGTTTGCTCTGCTGCGGGTACCGACTGATTGGTCTGCGCCCAAGCAACCATCTGGTTGGTATGCGCTCAGATAGCCAACTGGCTGGCGTGTGTGGTGGCTAGAGCTGGTCGAGTTGGTCTAGGAGCCAGTTGGGGCCGGTGGAGGTGGCGCCGGTGGGGTCTGTGCGTTGGCGGAGGCCCCGGTCGGCGGTGACTACGGTGACTTCGGGGTTGTGCGGTTGGGCTGTGGACTCTGCGGTGATGGCGGTGATGGTGTCGTCGCCGGAGCCTGGGGCCAGGACCACGCGGAGGGTGCCGGTGTCAGGGGCGTCGTCGCCGGAGACGGCGGCTCGGGCGGCGCCCTCGAGGATGACGATGATGTCGGTGGTTTCCTGCAGGTGGCGCTGGAGTACGGCGAGCTTCGTCAGGAGGCGGCGGGCTGCGCCGGGGCGGTCGCGCCACCAGCCGTCGGGGCGGGAGCCGATCACGTTCGCGGCGTCGACGACGATCACCTGCGGTCGTCCGGTTGTCATCTCGTCAGTCTGCACTCTCCACTCCTCCACGCCCTTTCGCCACGGCAGGCGCCGGTCCTCCACGCCCTTTCGCCACGGCAGGCGCCGGTGCATCTGCCGGTCCGCGCCATCACGCGTCGTCTGGTGCTCCGGTCGGGCGTCGGGTCGTCATGAGGCGGTCGCCGGGTGGTGCTGGGGCGACGCTGGGTCGTCATGAGGCGGTCGCCTGGTGGTGCTGGGACGGTCGGATCGCGCGGGCTGATGGCGGACTGGTGGGGTGTGTGGGCGGCCGTGCGGTGGTGGTCGGTCGGATCGCGCGCGCGAGTTGGGTGGCAGGCGGGAGCGGTCGGCTGGTGTGAGGGGTGGTAGGGCTGGTGGGTCCGCCAGGCTTGCGTTCTGCGCTGGTTCGGGCCGGCGTTGGGTCTGCGTTTGGTGCGGGCGGCAGGTTGTTGCTATCTGCGCTGGCGCGGGTCGGCGTTGGGCGGGGTGGTGGGTTAGGTGCAGGTGGCTAGGAAGTTGCCGGTGTGGGTTATGAGGATGTGGGGGCCTGGGGAGGCGGGGATGGCTTGGTGGTCGCCGCTGATGGGGTGGCGGGTGCCATCGGGGGAGATGACCAGGGTGTTGGGGGCGCCTAGGGCTATTAGTTGGTCGTCGGCTCGGACTAGGACGGGGGCGGTGTAGGACCAGGAGATGGCGGTTCGGCCGGCGGCTAGGCCTTCGAGTACGGCGGTGGGTAGTTCGTCTGGGCCTTCGGCGGCGGCGTCCACGGCAATCCAAGTGGTGGGGGTGCCGGGTGGGGTTAGCGACGTGGGGTTGTGCCAGTCGCTGCCGCCGATAGGGGTCGTGCTTTCGAGGCCCCAGGCTTGCCACCAGGCGATGGGGCCGCCCCAGGTGTGGTCCAGCCAGGAGGAGTGCCAGATCTCGGCTAGGGGTGGGTGCTCGGGGAGTGGGTGGCGCCAGGAGCAGTCGCCGCCTAGTGGGTGGTTGATTGAGAGCAGGCCGCCGCGGCGCGCGACTTCGGTGACCCAGGTGGCGGCGGGGCGGCGGAAGTCGATGACGCCGATGTCGCCGAAGGCGTTTGCGTGGCCGGTGTCGGTCGTCACCTCTTGGCCGGGGATCAAGCCGATGCCGAAGCGCTTGCTGAGCGAGGGGAGTTCGAGGTGGTGGGCGACAGTGTTGTGGTCGGTCACCGCTAGTACGTCGAGTCCGGCGGATACCCCGAGGGCGGCAAGGTTCGCGATGGGCGTGGAGCCGTCGGAGTGCAGGGAATGGGCGTGGAAGTCGCCGGCTACCCACTTCAGCCCGGAGGATGCGGGCAGGGATCGGCGTGGTGGGCGAGGCGGTACGGCGATGGCCGCGGTGAGGTTGGCGTACGACGCTAGGCCGGGGATCTCCGCGACCGGGCCGGTGACGGCTTCGATGATGAGTTCCACGCCCTCGATGGGGATGCGGTGTAGACCGAGGACTACCCACCAGGTCCCGGGTTCGAGCTCGCCTGCGAGGTATCCGGGGGTTGCCGCGGTAGGGGTGATCGCGAAGGTTTGGCGCGCGCCGCCGGACCAGCCGCGCCACCCGGCCGCACCCTCGCAGCCGATGTCGATGACGGCGCCCTCGACCGGCGGGATGGTGAGGGTGACGAGTAGTCCGGGGCAGTCGGCCGGGATGTCGACAGGGAGCGAATGCCAGACCGACTCGGCGCGGTCGTCGAGGGTCCAGACCCGGCGGTACGTCGTGACAGCCATCAGCCGACCGTAATCGGTAGGCGGGTACGAGGCGTTGTGAGATGCATCAGCTGACCGGGACGGGTTGGCGGGCTAGGAGGTTGCCGGAGTCTCGGTCGTAGAGGAGGACTCGGGATGCGTGGGCGGTGAGGACGACTGCGGTGCCGGGGGCGGGTTCGTCCTCTTCCGGGACGGTGACGCCGACCAGTGTGCCGTCGCAGTCGACGCTGACGAGGGACTGGGTGCCGAGGTTCTCGGCGACCACGACCGAGCCACGCAGGACCGGGCCGGTGACGTCGCCCTTGGCGAGGGTCAGGTACTCGGGGCGGATGCCCACGGTCACCTCGGCCCCGGCGGGTGCGGAGAAGGTTGTCGCGGGCAACGAGCCGCCGGCCACCGAGACCGAGCCGACCGCACCTTCGGGGGCCGAGCCATTCGGGCGTGCATCCGAGGTGGTGGAGGCGACGGTGCCGGGGAGGAGGTTCATCGGGGTGGAGCCGATGAAGTTGGCGACGAAGGTGTTGGCGGGCCGGGCGAAGACCTCGCGCGGCGAACCGAGTTGGCGGAGCTTGCCGGCCTCCATGACCGCGATCCGGTCAGCCAGGGCCAATGCTTCCGCCTGGTCGTGCGTGACGAAGACCGTGGTGATGCCGAGGTCGCGCTGGAGCTTCTTCAGGAACGTCCGCGCTTCCAATCGCAACCGCGCGTCCAGGTTGGACAGCGGCTCGTCCAGAAGCAGCACCTTGCCCTCAGACGCGATCGCGCGCGCCAGTGCGACCCGCTGCTGCTGACCACCCGACAGTTGGCCGGGCTTGCGTTCGAGCAGACCCTGCAAGGACAGTTCGCCGGACGTACGCTCGGCGACCGCGAGACGGGTCGCGGGAGCAACTCGTCGTACCTTCAAGGGGTAGGTGATGTTCTCCGCCACGTTCATGTGCGGGAACAGGGCGTAGTCCTGGAAGACCATCGCGACGCCGCGCTTGCCCGGTTCGGTCCGGGTCACGTCGGCAGCGTCGATCCGGACCTTGCCCTCGGTCGCGGACTCCAGGCCCGCGATCGTCCGCAACAGCGTGGTCTTGCCGCAGCCGGACGGGCCGAGCAGGGCGAAGAACTCGCCGTCGGCCACGTGCAGGTCCAGCCCGTCGACGGCGCGTACGCCGTTGGGGTAGACGGTCGCCAGGCCTTCGATGTCGATGCCCGCCATCAGCTCTTGATCCCTCCATGGAAGCGGAACCCGTACCGCGAGTTCACCAGCAGGTACAGCACGACGACCGGGATCGAGAACAGCAGTGAGAAGACCGGCAGCACCTGCAGGTTCACGCTGCCGCCTTCGTCGGTGAGGGTCTGCATCAGCACCGCGCCGGGCTGCTTGTCGATCGACCGGATGAGTAGGAAGGGCACCAGGAAGTTGCCCCAGGAGTTCACGAACGCCCAGACCATGATCGTGGCCAGGCCGGGCCGTGCCACCGGCAGTACGACGTCGCGCAGGATCTGACCCGTGGACGCGCCGAAGACCCGGGCCGACTCCTCGTACGACTTCGGCACCGCGTCGACGAAGTCCTTCAGGATGAAGATTGCCGCCGGCAACAGCCCGCCGGTCATCACCAGCGCGACCCCGAACCGGGAGTCGATCAGCCCGAGCTGGAACATCATCACGAAGATCGGCACCATCGCGGCGGTCCCGGTGACGACCGAGGACAGCAGCAACAACCCGTAGAGCAGGGCGTCCCGGCCGGGGATCCGGACCCGCGACAACGCGTACGAAGCCAACGCGGCAAAGGCAGTCACGGCAACTGCGGTGGTCACGCAGATCAGCAGCGAGTTGACCATCGAGTGCATCGCGTACGGGTGCTCGAGGGTCTTGCGCACGTTCTCCAGTGTCCAGTCCGGCCACTGCACGCCGAGACCCGGCGAAGCATCGAGCGGCGCCGACGCGATCCACAGCATGGGTACGGCGAAGAACAGCGTGATCGCGCAGATCAGAACGTAGAAACCGATCCGCCGTACGACGAAGGCCGGCGTCATGGGGCCTCCCGGCCTGGACTGAGGAGTGGAGGGAGCGAAGCGACTGGAGCGACGAGGGAAGGCCGGGAGTTAA